>NZ_CBCOPQ010000002.1:0-502500 GCF_965112035.1 Streptococcus sp. Marseille-Q8145
ACATATTAACTATGGACTATGATCATCAAAAATTTATTGTTAGAACTTTGATTAACAAGGTCCAGGTAACAGCCGAGGACATTGTCATTAAGTGGAGAATTTAGAGAATTTTACTAACCATCATTTCCACCAAAGTAAAGGCTTTAACCTTCAAAGTCTTTAATTTTTTCATAATTGAATCTCCATATTCTGATAAATTGGCAGCAACATGGCTGCATAAAGTAAAACAATAACAAGGGCGACAAAAACAAAGACGAGAGGCTGAATCAGATTCATGGCACGATTGATTCTCAGGAAAAACTCTTCCCAAGTCTTTTCGGCATACAGCTCCAATTCGTCACCCAACTTGGACTTGACCTCCCCGTATTCGATGATTAAGGCCAGCTCTTTCTTAAAGAAGGGGTAGGTGCCGACCTTCTCGGCATAGCCCTGACCTGCGCCTAGAGCCGTCTCCAACTCTCGTCCCAGCTCCTGAAAGAGCTGAGAAGGCTGGTCCTGCATGATAAGAAAGATCTGGCTCAATTCCAATCCTTGCCCAATCATATTGCCCCATTCACGCGCATAGTAGGCCGTCAGATAGGCCCGAACGAGCGTTCCAACAAAAGGAAACTTGGCCAAACGGCTGAAAAACCTCATCTTAGAGCTCTTGCGATAATAGAGCCAACCACCGCCAATCTGCAAGCAAATCACCAGAACGCCTCCCAGAAAGATCTGCGGTAGATAATGAATGAACTGAGTGGCCATATTTTGACTGTCCAACTGGGGCAAGAGATAATTACGCAAGCCCAGCATGATCAGTACTAGAAACCCAAGCAGCATCAGGGGATAAGTCCCCACCTCAATCAATTTCTTACGGACCTTGGATAGATTTTCCAGATAATCCTCGATTTTACCCAAACTAAGATTTAGATTTCCGTGCAACTCTGACAAAGATAGCTGGGTGACCACATTATCTGAAAAACCTAAACGCTTCATAATCTGGGAAAATGACTGACCCGCAGCCAAACCCGAACGCATCTCCGCGACATAAGCTTCCTCTAAAAGGGCGCTCCGCCGCAGGAAGTCAACAATCTCCGCCAAATGAAAACCACTGGTGAAGAGATTACGAAACAGCTCGATAATCTTCTTTTGCTTAGGCGTAGATAATTTTTTCCGCCTGCCTTTGATCATCTGTGATATGTCCATCTGCAAAAAGCTGGTCAATCTGCTGGTTCCAGAGACTGGCTTCATGCTGTTGATAGTCTTGGTTGACAAAGTCGATCACACCTCCTCCCCCGATTAAGCGCTGGTAACAAACGCCCTGTAGTACCATACGCAGCTCGTCTTCACTGACACCCAGCTCTAGCAGGCGCTCATAGACTCCCCGAATGCTCTTAGCATGGATGGTTGAAAAGACCGTGGCTCCTGTCAAACTAGCCCTTACCACCGCACGAGCCGTTTCTTGGTCTCGGATTTCCCCGATAATCAAGAGATCTGGTCGGTGGCGCAGAGACAATTTGATAAGGCTGTCGTAGGTCATGCCGATGGTTTCATTCAGCTGAAGCTGAAGCATGTTTTCCTGCTTGATTTCCACAGGGTCCTCGATAGACATGACCTGTTGTTGGCCAAATTTCATCTGAGCCAGCTGGTGCATCAGAGTCGTCTTTCCACTGCCAACTGGCCCTGAAAACAAATAAAGGCCACGAGAATTTACTTTTTTACGAAGATCAGGCAGATTGTCAAACCAGAAACGCAGCTCACGCTCCTCATCATGTAAGAGCCGGATGACCAAGCTCTCATAGCCACGGTAATCGCCGACGGTTGACAGACGGAGCGAGACCGTCACATCTCCACAATCATAATCGCAGGAGCCTAGCTGACTGCGCCTCTTCTCCCCGACATTCATCCCCGAGACAAACTTAAAATGGCTGATGACTGACGACAGTAAATCAAAATCATAGGTCTGAATGAAACGCCGCTCATCACCCACCCGCATATAAAGCTCATAGCAGGTGCTCTTGGGAATCAGATAGACATCTTGAGCTGCTTCCTGCCTAGCCAATTGAATCATTTCCTTTGCAATTTTTTGAACCATAAGTCCTCCTCACCTTACTATTCGCACAAAATGAGAAAAAATAAAAAAAGAATGAAGAAATTTTCTCCATTCTTTGACTTTTATCCTACCTAGCCCGCACTTTAATTTTGCAAATACGGTGTTTTTCAGTAGCATTTTGCTTGCGGTAGCCTGGACGATACTTGCTCTTGGGGATCTTGCTTTCATTTTCTAACAAAAGCAGAGAGTGGTATTGCTGAATATCTTCATTGCACTCCTCACACCAACGTTGATCGGCCGGATCCCAAAAAATCGTCATAAGATCACTGCGGCTTTTATAAAGTGGCGATGCTTCAGACATCTCTAACCAGCGGTGTTTATAGTATTTGAGGGCGGTATAATAATCATCAAAATACCTTTTTTCAATGATATCATCCTCCCAACCATCTAAAAACCACCAGGGCTCATAATCGCCATACATTTCTATTACGCTGTACATACCTGTCCCCTTTTGTATCCTATATTATATATAAAATTCTTTGATAATGAAACTATTTTGCTCGTCGGCTCTATAATAGTTCGTTTTTCATCAAAGAAAAGCAAAGAAACAAAAGGGAGTGTCGTTTTTGTGCTTATTTCCAATTCAGATGCACATGCTCTTTCATTTCCTTATAGGCCGTATCAATCCGATCTTTGGTCGCCTGATCCAGCTGATTGCGATATTTTCCACCCTCGATGAAATCTTCTAAGATAAGGGTTTGGTAAGCATAAAGCGGGTAACCCTCTGGCGAATAGGTTCCCTTTTCCACACGGCTAACCCAGCTTGGATGCGCCTGAGCTGTTTTGATAATGGTCCCCTTATCCGTCTTTTCAATGGTCACATCCATCAAAACACCACGCTCGGTCCACTCAGCCGTATCCACACCAGCCATGGTTTCAATCCGCTGATTGGAGATAAAATTTCCCATGGAGTAGATAATCAGCTTCTTCTGACCATCTTTTTCAAGAATTTCTGAAGGCTGCACTACGTGCGGATGCCCACCAAAAATGATGTCCGCTCCCCAGTCCACCATCTTATGATAGAGCTCGACCTGCTCCTCATTTGGCTCCAGCTGGTACTCGATTCCTGTCTGTGGCATGACTACCGTGATGTCCGCTTCTTTCTCCGCCTGCTCAATCTCCGCCTTCATCTTCTCCTCATCAAAGGTCGATAGGTGATGATCAATCTCCTTCTGACTGAGACTGGACTCCAAGCCATTAAAACCATAGGAATAAGCCAGAATAGCAATCTTGATGCCTTTTACCTCTTTGATCAGGATAGGCGCTTTATCCCTGTTTTTGTGAGTATAGACGCCGACTGGGCTAATTCCGTGATCTTCAAAGGCTTTAGCAGTCGTAAAAACTCCCTCAAGCCCTGAGTCTAGGATGTGATTATGGGCTAGATCCACCACTTGGTAGCCAGCATCTTTGATGGCGGGCACAACAGCCTCTGGAGCATTGAAAAGCGGATAGCCTGCCAAAGGATAGTCCGAGCGTATGGTCCCTTCAAAATCTCCCAAGACCAAATCTCCTTGCTGGAGCCAGTCCTTGACATAGGTGAAATTTTCCGAAAAATCATAGCTACCATCGGCCTTTTGAGCGCTCATATAAAGCCCATCATGATACAAAAGGTCGCCATTAGCCATAATCCGTACCGTTTTCGAATCAGCCTTCTTTCCTGCAACCGAGGAAGACTTAGGAACATCTTTAGCAGCATTCCTACCGTTTCCCTTAGGCATCCCCATGATGCTTTGGAAGAATAAAATCGCTACCGCTGATACAAATACCGCTCCCAGCAGGGCAAGGATAAAAGCACGGTTACTTGGTGCTGCTTGTCGCTTGATTTCAGATCTTTTCTCCATTTTGCCAACCTCCATATTACTTATATTTTATCATAAATTATCCTCCCAAGGGAATAAAAAAGAGTCTGGGACAAAAGTCCTAGCCTCTCAATTGTCTTTAGATTGTTGAGCAAGACGCAGTGGTTGAGTTGGCTCTACTACGCTGCTTTCATCAGCTTTTACAGCCCTATTCAACTGTGCGGGGGTGGGACGACGAAATCGAATTCTAAGCAATTACCGATTTCTGTCCCACTCTCTAAATATCAGGCCGAGCTCGGCATCAAGGACTGCAAATACCAGCGGTAAGCCACCCGATAATGATAGGCATTAAAAAACTTCATCTCCCCGATACCGTAGCGCATCAGGTAGTAAATCAGATAGCGCAAATGCAGGCTTTCCCACTCCATGCTGGCCTTTTGACAATGAGCATACTCAGTCTCAAGCTCCCCATAGTAATCTCTGAATTGATTATAAATTTCTTGAATTTCCATTATAGCTCCAATCTTTTTACTTTAACACTAGTTTAACGCAAAAAGAAGAGGTTTTGGGACAAGAATCGTATCTTGTCTCATTTTAGAGCCAAAAGGTAGGGTACGTCACTAGAAAATGACATTTCAGGGAACATTTTTGACATTTGGGGGTTGGGGAGTACGCTTTTTGATAAATATTTCAGATTAAATACCCTACTATATTGAAATCTAGAAGCAGCTAATATTTTAGAGGATAGAATGAAATAAAATCGATCTAACTCATAGCTTGAAATAGGAATAAGTTATTATACAGCCTAACCTCCCACTCTACTTTTATACTTCATAACCATTTGGATTTAGTCTTTGCCATCTCCATGAGTCCCTTACCATATCCTGTAGATTTTTTCCAGCTTTCCATCCTAAGACAAGATATGCCTTATTAGGATCTGCATAACAAGTAGCCACATCTCCAGGACGACGTTCCTTAATTACATAAGGAATCTTGACTCCATTTTCACATTCAAAAGCCTTAACCATATCCAAAACGCTATAGCCAGTCCCAGTTCCAAGGTTGAAAACAGCGGTTCCCTTATGTTCTAAATTGTGCTTCACAGCTAAAACATGGCCTTTTGCTAAATCTAACACATGAATATAGTCTCGCACACCTGTACCATCGTGTGTATCATAGTCATCACCAAAAATACTAAGCTCCTGCAATTTACCAACTGCAACCTGAGTGATATAGGGCATAAGATTATTAGGGATTCCATTTGGAGACTCACCAATTAAACCTGACTCATGAGCTCCAATAGGATTAAAATAACGAAGATTCGTCACAGACCAATCTGGATTTGCAGCAGCAACATCTGTTAAAATTTGCTCCATCATTAACTTCGTATATCCATAAGGGTTTGTCGCTGAAGTCGGCAAATCCTCTGTCAATGGTGAAATATTATTCATCCCATAAACTGTAGCACTAGAACTAAAGATAATATGCTTTACATCATATTTCTTCATCACATTGAGAAGGGCTATAGTCCCACCGACATTATTGTCATAATATTTTAGCGGTTCTTGTACAGACTCACCAACTGCCTTATAAGCCGCAAAATGAATCACTGCATCAATATGATTTTCCTCAAATACCTGACTCATAAACTTTTTGTCTGCAATAGAACCTTGATAAAAAGGAACCGTCACACCTGTAATAGTTTTTAATCTATCTAAGACCTGAAGCGAACTATTTGAAAAATCATCTACAACTACAACATCATAACCACTTTTTAATAATTCTACTACTGTGTGGCTACCGATATAACCTGTACCACCTGTGACTAAAATTTGTGTCATAAGTTTATCCCTTCCCTTCATAATACCAATCTTACTTCAATTTTGATAACGCAGCCTTCAAATATTGCCCTTGCCGAAGTCTACTACCAATCTGTTTAGCATTTTCTAACATTTCTTTGTATTGCTCTTCTGACAAGGTAGCTAAATTTTCTTTTAAATCAGAAAGAGAAGAAACAACTAGACCACACTGTTTATCTATCACAAAATGAGCCAATGCTGACTCTTCCCAAACAACTACAGGGAAGCCTGCCGCTAAATAAAGTGAAGCCTTGTGCGAGTTGTTATAGCGAAGGTACTCACCAAATACACCACTACATGTCTCAGCGCTATCACCATCCCAGACAAGACCAAAACCACCCTCAAGAGCTGCTGGTAGCTCGTCAGGTAAGAAGGACCCAAAGTAAGTCTCATTCGCAAGAGCTCTGCTCTCGTCGAAGCCAACACCATAAAGGTTATAAGCAGGTTCTTCAGGAAGAGAGTAAAGATAACCAGCTTTTTCCTGAGCCAAATTGCCAGCTACAATGATTGGCTGATTCTTAGTAAGACCCGTCTTCTCTTGGAAATTTGGAATCAAATAGTCGAAAATGCCAAGGCTAACAATCTTATCTGCCTCAATCCCTTTATCCACCAAAACAGATTTCATTATTGGATTGTGGGCGATGATCCCATCAGCTGCGCCAAGAAGACCTGATTCTTGAATTTGAATTCGAATCTTATGCTTCAAAGGAAAATTCTCAACATTAACATAACGAAGAGCTTCTAAATCGTGGATAATAAAATGAACTTTTACGCCTTTTTTCTGTGCTTTCTTTACATGATGTGTAGTGAAAAAACTATGATGAAGCATTGGGAACTGGATCAATAACTCATCACCTTGCTTTAGTTGACCCAAGGCCTGACCAATAGCCTTGGATTTATGAAGCTGTGCTTTAAGTGTACTCATCTCGTACCAATTATCAACAGAAAGAACCAAGGCTTGATAACCTTCTCTCTTTACAATTTCTTCAACATCATTACGTGCCTTATTACCGGCATTTTTAATATTATTATCGTGTAAAAATTCTTCTTTTAAATAGTATTTCATCTCTTATTTCTCATTTTTCAAAAGCTGATTTTTCAGGATAGCGTTCTTTCAAGATTTCCTTAAAACGAATGATATTCTCCTCTTTAAAGTCAACATCATCATTTACACAAAGCAGTTTTTTATGTTTATCTTTAAAGATACTCTCTAATCGATCCACTTGATTCAGGTCTATCGACTCTCCAAAATTCTTTGACATAGGGAAAAATTGATTACTTTCAATTTGCCAATGCTGACAGATGTATTGATTAACATCTACTCCATAGTCTCTAATTTTATTTCGTGACGTTTTATCTAATGTTTCTCCCTCAATTTCCCATAAATATGCCAAGGTACTCTTTTTCATCGGAACAGGTAAATGCTGATTCACATAGCCCGTCGGCCCCCAAGGTAAGAGTAGCAAGTTTTTCAAAATCAAAGATCCATAACGGAAATTAAAGAATTTCCAAGGTGAAGATTTTAAGGCTTTTTTATTAGGAAAATGGTGATAAATCAATTCAACATTATTGTGATAAGTATTCGTAAATGGTGACCAAGGAACTAAAGCATCATATACAGCTAAAAGCTTAGGTTGTCCATTCTTATAAAAATCCGAAGGCTGACTATCTCTGATCAAATACATATCATCATTGAAATAGAGACAGTTTTCCGACAAGCCTTCAATCCGATGGAGGTTAAGCTCAATAGCCGCTGAATTATAGGTAGGTAGATACTCTTTAGGGATAAATTCCTTATGAGTGACCAACTTGAGTTTTGGATGCTCCAAGTTCAACCATTCAGGTTTTTGTCCATTGGTGACTAAGTAAACATGATTTACCCAAGGGGCATGATTTTCAATCATTCGAAACCAGTAATTAAAAATCCCGTAATCACGATAACGCTGCTCTCCGTCGATTTCTTGGTCCAAATCTGCAGCTTTACCAGTCACAGCTTGTTTCTCACGGATAAACTCTGGATCACTACCATCAACCCAGAGAACAACGATATCAATCTTTTCTTGTGTCATTTAGTAAATTCTTTCTCAACGACTTCCAAGGCACGCTCAATGACTACGTGCATGTCGTAGTATTTATAGTCTGCTAGACGACCACAGAAGATGACCTTGTCATTTTTCTCAGCTTCTTCTTGGTACTTGGCAAACATAGCATTGTTTTTGTCATCATTGATTGGGTAGTAGGGCTCATCTCCACGTTTCCAATCAGCTGGATATTCGCGAGTGATGACCGTCTTTGGTTGGGTTCCATACTCGAAGTGCTTATGCTCAATGATACGAGTATAAGGAATCTCACGTTCTGTGTAGTTGACTACAGCATTACCTTGATAATTTTCCTCATCCAAGATTTCGTGTTCAAAACGCAAGCTACGGTACTCCAACTCCCCGTGCTTGTAGTCAAAGTACTGGTCAATCATTCCTGTAAAGACTACTTTTTCAGCTGACGCTTCCAGTTCTTCTCGATTGGCAAAGAAATCAACTCCTAGCTCAACTTCAACATCGCCGAGCATGTTTTCAATAATGACATTGTAGCCACCGATTGGAATTCCTTGGTAACGGTCGTTAAAGTAGTTATTATCGAAGGTCAAGCGAACTGGAAGACGTTTAATGATAAATGGTGGAAGGTCTGTTGCAGAACGTCCCCATTGTTTTTCCGTGTATCCTTTGATCAATTTTTCATAGATATCTGGACCAATCAACTTGATGGCTTGTTCTTCCAAGTTTTTTGGTTCAACATCTTTCATATCAGCCGTTTGCTCAGCAATCTTGTCTTTAACTTCTTGCGGAGTCTTGGTTCCCCACATGGCGTAGAAGGTATTCATGTTGAAGGGAAGATTGTAGAGGCTACCCTTGTAATTAGCCACTGGTGAGTTGATATAATTATTGAATTCAGCGAATTGGTTAACATAGTCCCAAACTTTTTTGTTGGACGTATGGAAAATGTGGGCACCGTACTTGTGGACATTGATTCCTTCAACATTTTCACAGTAAATATTTCCGCCAATGTGATCACGCTTGTCAATCACTTTCACTTTTTTGCCACGTTTTGTGGCTTCGTGTGCGAAGATTGCTCCAGATAAACCAGCACCAACGATAAGATAATCGTACATTATAAACTCCTTTTTATATTTTAACTATTCGATTGATATAAGGGATTTTCATTAATGTCATACTTATTAGAAAACTAATCATTAATGTGAAAACAGGGAAAAATAAGTATGCACCCACTATGTTAAACCCTATCAACTTTTGCCATATCTTCATAACATAGGTATGTATAATGAATACCCCCATCGTTTGGACTGATAACAAGTAGATCATTCTAAATTTATAAGCATCAATGGTTAGTGTCAATAAGATAAGAAATAGTCCTAAACTAATTACTTTTACCAAAAGATTGTCATAAAAATATTCAGCAAAAAGATTATGATAAGTATTTTTTGCTATGAAAAATAATATTTTCGGTGAAATCAATAACAAAAGTGTGCTGACTACTTTCATCCATCCCTTAAAGATTGATTTTAAATTATCTATATTGAATTGTGCTACAAAACCACCTAAAATGTAGTAAAAACCAAGTCCATAATCTAAACGTCTGTATAACATAAATTTGCACTGGCATTTGAAGCAAAAATTTATCAATTCAAAAATCAAACCAATAATTGTTAATACAGATAGAAAGTACAAATAACTTCTTTTCGAATATAAATACTTCTTCAATATCGGCAAACATAAATAAATTAGTATCAATGAGCCGAAAAACCAAAATTGGAAGAAATAACCCTTTTGTATCAAAGAAGCCAAAATTTTTTTAATTGGATTATTTGTGAAGTCTCTTTTAAGTAACCAGATGATAACAGTCCATGACGACACTGTTATTAGAATCCATTTTATTTTATGTAGTATATAGGGATATGTTATCTTGCTTTTACCCAATAATAAATAACCATTCACCATAAAAAACAAGGGAATTGAATAAGTACCTAAATAATATAAATAAGATGAGTAATTCCATTGCCCTGTTTCCTTAAACCCTGGCATCGTAGTGTGAAGCAAAACAACTCCGATACAAGCAATTATTTTAATCAAGTCTAAGTTTATATTCCGTATTTTCTTCATTGCTAATTTTTCCCTATTATTTGTTTTAATTCTTTCACATCTACCACTTTCAAAACTAGAATAGCAAGCAGGTAAATGAGACCACCAAGTACTGCATACACAAGAACATTTAAAGTAGGTGAAAAATGCAAGAATGGTTTTGCACTTAGCAACAACCCATACATCATAGCAGATGCGCATACAATTTTTGCCATAGAACCAAGAATCGATACTTCTTTGAGGTAAGGAAGGGTATAGTACAATTGAATGAACCATACCAGTGACTCTGTCAGAACTGATACAATAGCCGCACCGATAAAACCAAAATGAGGCAAGAAGAGCAAATTCAACCCTACACTTACTATAGCAGGAATGGTGGTGGATAGCATAAATTCTTTGTTTTTATCATGCGGGATGAGAATTTGAATCCCCATAATATTGGTCCAACCGATGAAGAACATGCGGAAGATCATGATGGCAATGGCATAACGCGCATCCTGGAAATCCTTCCCTAGAAAGAATTGAACAAAGTCATCGTTGACAATCAGCATGCCAGCAATGATGGGGAAAATGACCAAATTATAAATCAAAAAGGACATTTGGTGCATCTTGTTGACAGCCTTGTAGTCTCCAGAGGACAAAAGACTAGATACACGAGGCAACATGACACTTCCCAGAGACGTCACCAAGGTCAACAAAATATTGACGAGTTTTAAAGCCTGGTCGTAAATCCCGACATCCTTTGTAGAGGCGAGAGCTCCCAGCATGGTCCGGTCAAGAGTAACATAGAGGGAAATGGCAATCTGCGGTAAAAAGAGTAGAATGACCGGTTTTAAATGCACCCGTGCATAGGCCATATCGAAATAGGCTTTCCCAATAAATTCGCGGGCAGGTAACCACATGCTCAGCTGACCTAACAGCTCAAAGATGGTCAGTAAGAATACATAGAGATAAAGATCATTGGCAGATTTAACGAACAAGAAGATGGAGATGACTCCGACTAGCTTAACCGTAGTATTTCGAACCGTAATCCTGCGGAAGTCCTCTAAGCCCTGAAAAAGCCAGGAGATATCGAGCCCTTTTGATACTAAGCTAAGTCCTAAGATATAGGCAACTGGATTTTGCATAGAAGACAGGGTCACACATAAAAGAACATAGAGGCTAAGGGATAAAACCGTAGCACCCAACTGGAGGGTATAAATCCCCCAGAAATTCTTTTGGATGTCTTTCCGGTGCCCTGAAATTTCCTTAGTACCATAATTGGCCACTCCTAAAGTCGCTAAAAGGATAAAATAAGTGACAATGGAGTTGAAATAGCCGTAAGTTCCTAAATCTTCAGAGCTAAATACCCGAGTGACATACGGGGTGGTGATAATCGGTAGAATAATCACCAGCAGCTGGTAGGAAAGATTATAGGCGTAATTTTTTAAAACTTTCATAAGTACAATAACTTGTTTTAGCCTTCCTTTGAATTTGACGAATACTCTTCTTTATTCAATTTTCGCATCCTCATTCACAATAAATAGGCGACTGATAAATAAGATTAATGGAGAATAACGAAGAACTAACATCTGAGGATCAAACATACCATGGATAATCATAATTCCTAAGCAAGCCAGTACGATATCTTTTTGAATGGACACAAAATAACGCATCACTTTTGTCAATGCAAACAACATAAATGCACTGACAATCAAGCCATCAATAACCAATAATTGAACAAAAGAGCTATCAATATAATTGTAATTACTAGTGAAATTTCCAAACATATCAAGAGTTGTAAAGGAAATTGGTTGCCCTAACCAAGATACCCCAAAATTTTGAAAACCATTGACACTGAGACGCAAGCGACTATGCGTAAATTGATCGACTAAGTGAAATAAATTCCCAGATGAATAAAAACAAAAATACAAGATAATCACTAAAGCTAAAATAAAACAGTACTGCACAAGTGTCTTTGTCCAGAAGTTTCCAATGATAAACTCTTTTTTAAAGATTTTAATACTCAACAAAGCATAGGTTAGTATCAAAATGCTTAAGTAAAATGGACTAGATGTCGAAGTTTGTTGGTACATATAAATCGTAGCCAAGAGTAGGCCCAACAATTCAAGGTAAGAAATTCTTTTGCCCCGAAACATCAGATAAGTACACAGGGCAAAAAACAGTCTCTGTGACGCAAAGGATACATAGTTAAACCCTAGACTAAAACGGTAGCCACCATCTGCATTCATAAACATATTGCCAATCATACCTTTTTGACTGGCATAAATTGTCAAACAAAGTACCAGGAATGTCGCTAAAGAAAACGTTCCTAACAATTTCCTAAAATCAATATCTCTAGCTGAAAAAACTAATAATAAAACGTTTATGTCAAGTAAACCATCACGATTTTTTGAAACTATCAACATCGAAAAGAGGAATGCAAGTGCTATTAACAGCGATTTCCAGTGAAATCTAAAGTAATACAAGGTCTTCGGAAGAGTAATAAACTCTTTTATCAAAATTATGATAATAGTAAAATAGAGAAGCATCTTATACAGGAATAGAAATCCATCTAATCGAACAAAATAAGTGGTTGTGACTAAGGAAGCGACAACAACCCATATAAACAAGGTGAATAAATAAATTTTTTCTGAGATAAAACGATTGTTCATCACAATAGTCGTCCAATCCTTTCAATCATAATCATAAAGTCTTATTACTAGTATCTAAAAAAACTCTCACAACTAAATAGCGAGTACCCCTATTTTATCAAGGTTTGCAGTTTTTTTAAAAAAATTACTGTCAGATACATTCTGAAATGTAATAACCGCCTAACTAGAGGATGAAGCGGAGAAGTAGCTTTTTTTAGCAAGGCAATCATCTCTTGATTTCTACACAACACCTCAACACAGTGTCGTTTTTTAGAAAGAGACATCTTTTGCTTTGATATGTTCTGAATATTACTCATCAGGATGCGCGTCTTTATTTGATCTATAAATTGATCATCATGGATATTCCAACTTGTCATCAACTGATCAACTTTTCCTAGTTCTTCCAATTGATAGTTCATCCGATTAGGATTATACTGTCCCATCGCAGAATCTACTCTTCCTGAAATATAGACATAATAACAAAATTTTACCAAGAGAACAGCATTGACATGCTGATAAACATTCAAATTGAAACGAACATCTTCTCCCAATTCATAGGATTCAAAAACAATTTGGTGTTTTTTCAGGAATTCTCTACGGTAAATTTTATTCCAAACAGTATACATCATATTCGTTAGAAATAACTCTTGAAAAAGCGCGATAAATTCACTTTTGTCTTTCTTCCCATCAATGGGAAGTATGTTTGCTGATCGAGCTATTTCTGATAAGTTCTTTTCAATCGAATTATAGTAACTAAATACTAATAAGTCCAATTGGGAATCTAATTGGCTTTCCACATCTGAAAATAGATTCCCCACAAGATAGTCATCCGCATCCACAAAACAAATGAACTCGCCTTTCGCTTTGGATAAGCCAAAGTTACGTGCCGGACCGACACCATGGTTTTCAATATGATAGACAGAGATATTTGCGTACTCATTAGCATAAATATCGCAAATACTACCACTACGATCTGTAGAACCATTATCTATCACTATAATCTCCAAGTCATCATAATTCTGAGAAATAACACTTTTTAAACAACGATCAATGTATTTCTCAACGTTATAGACTGGAATAATAACAGAGTATTTCAAATTAAACTCCCAAATCATATCAGAAAATGTTTTGAATACTGAAGGCTAGTTTTAATACTTTAAGTCTAAACAGTATATATTTTAACTTATTTGGTTGGTCTTTCATTTGAAAAAGAGAAACACTATTCTTAAGTAATTCTTGTTTCACTTCATTAGTAATGTCTATATATATTTTATCTAATTTAGATTTATATAAACTTGCCAAGATATGAGTCAAGCCATTCACATAAAATAGCTGTAAAATTTGTAATTCTTCTTGATTTAATTGTGAACGAACATAATCAGGATAGAAAATATCTTTATAAAATCCAAACTTATCACTAAACTTCTGCTCATTCCAAGACTGTGTAATGGAATCAGGATTATCAATTAAATAGTGATAATACTTTTGATTGGTAGCAAAGACATTCTTGGCTGAAAGAAAAGCTTGTAATTCGTTCCCAAGTCTTCGTAATATTTTCCTTTTGGAAAAGAAATATTATTATCAACAAATAAAGACTTTTTATATATTTTGTCGTTGGCAAACTCTGTGATATAACTGTGCTTGAGCATTTGGACAAAACCATCTTTACCTTCAAACACTTTAGTTACTAATGGATCTGAAACTATAGCATCTTCTTCACCTTTGACAAACTCACGATTAAAAGAAATAATATCAAATTTTTGAGATTCTAGCTCTTCTGCCAAGGCTATAAAGGTATCCGGCTCAATCCAATCATCTGAATCAGGAAAATAAACATATTCTCCTTTAGCCTGAGAAATACCCGTATTGCGAGCTTCAGAAAGTCCTCTATTTTCTTTATGAATAACTGAGATAAAGTCATAAGCTTTAACATAGTCATCACAGATTTGAGGAGATTTATCAGTACTTCCGTCATCTACAAGTATAATATCATAATTATGCCACCCTTGGACAAGTACGCTTTCTACACAACGTTTTAAATACTTTTCAACATTATAAACTGGAATGACAACAGTTAAAAGTGGTTTCATGGATTCCTCACCTAAATTTTTATTTTATGTTAGAACTTCCCCACCCTTATTCAACCAAGTTACAACATTAAAATAGCGGTGGTACGTTTTCAAATCAATGCCAACGTGTCCTTGCTTTTCAGCTGATTTAAAATGAACTAAGGAAGGGAAATCGCTATAATTTTTCAAAGAAAGGATAAACTTACTCTTGTAAGGGAACTCTTCGAAATCTTTCATCAATTCATAAGTACAATCATCATTATCATTAAACTTGAAATACAAATTATCCCAAATGATCAATTAATACTGGTAGTGTAAAATAAGTTGTGTAAACACAAAAAGGAATAAATCCTTTATAGTAGAGTTGCGAAATATTACTAGAAAGAGATTTATTCCTATGACTCAGTTTACCACAGAATTGCTTAACTTCCTAGCCCAAAAGCAAGATATTGATGAATTTTTCCGTTCTTCTCTTGAAACAGCTATGAACGACCTGCTTCAAGCAGAGTTATCAGCCTTTTTAGGGTATGAGCCTTACGATAAAGTTGGCTATCATACCGGCAATAGTCGTAATGGAACCTATTCACGAAAATTTGAAACCAAATATGGTACGGTTCATTTAAGCATACCTAGAGACCGAAATGGAGACTTCAATCCAGCTTTGCTTCCCTCTTATGGACGTCGTGATGACCACTTAGAAGAGTTGGTTATCAAACTCTATCAAACCGGCGTAACGACTCAAGAAATTAGTGATATTATCGATCGAATGTATGGTCATCACTATAGTCCTGCTACAATTTCTAATATCTCAAAAGCAACTCAGGAGAATGTCGCTGCTTTTCATGAGCGAAGCTTAGAAGCTAATTACTCTGTTTTATTTCTTGATGGAACCTATCTTCCATTAAGACGTGGAACCGTTAGTAAAGAATGTATTCATATCGCACTTGGCATTACACCAGAAGGACAGAAGGCTGTTCTTGGATATGAAATCGCCCCAAATGAAAACAATGCTTCTTGGTCCCCCCTGTTAGACAAGCTTCAAAACCAAGGAATCCAACAGGTTTCTCTTGTAGTGACCGATGGCTTCAAGGGGCTTGAGCAGATGATCAGTCAGGCTTACCCATTAGCTAAGCAATAACGTTGCTTAATTCATATTAGTCGAAATTTGGCTAGTAAGGTGAAGCTATCTGATCGGGCAGTTATTCTGGAGCAATTTAAAACAATTTATCGTGCTCAAAATTTAGAAATTGCAGTACAAGCTTTAGTGGACTTTGTCGCTGAATGGAAACCAAAGTATAGGAAAATAATGGAAAGTCTGGAGAATACGGACAATCTTTTAACTTTTTATCAGTTCCCTCATCAAATTTGGCGTAGTATTTATTCGACGAACCTCATTGAGTCTCTTAACAAAGAAATCAAACGTCAAACGAAAAAGAAGGTTCTTTTTCCTAACGAGGAGGCTCTGGAACGTTATTTAGTTACTTTGTTTGAAGATTATAATTTCAAGCAAAGTCAACGAATCCACAGAGGATTTGCCCAATGTTCTGACACCCTTGAAACCTTATTTGATTAGCACTCCTGAACTCTACTTGAGTGTTTACACAAAATTATTGACAGTATCTTAATACTAACTTATCACTATAAATATTTAACCAGCTCGGTTTTTGATTATCCGTATCAAGATAAACTTTATTTACCCAAGGTGCAAATTTTTCTACCCCTCTAAACCAGTATTTAAAAGTTCCCCACTCACGGTAGGCCTTGACAGAATTCATACTTTTTTGGGACGTATCTACAGATTTATCAAACCGATTTTTCTTTTCTCTCCAAACCGTATCATTCCCATCAACCCATGTGACAACAAAATCAATCTTCTCTCCCATTAAGCTTCTCCTATTTAAAAATTTAATAATCTTTCCATTAATTTTATAGAGGTATACTGTTCGAAATATCGAGCTTTTGCACTTGCTACTCTTTGTAAGACATTATCAGCCATGGGATTGAAATCTTCTATTAACCTTGCTAGTTTCTCAAAATCTCCTGATGGGTAAAAGGTCACTAGCGACTCATCAACATAATCTCTAACCGATGGAATATCATTAACAATGATAGGAACTCCTAAAGACATTGCTTGGAGCATAACCATATGACCAGCTGATAAATCAATATCTTTTAATGATAAGACAAGCAAATTAGATTTAGCTAATACATCTCCAAAGGTTTCTACTACTACATCAGATAACACATGAATGTTTGAAGCATGCGTAGGAACTCTCCATGGCTGAGTTGCAATTACACAAGGAATCGAAATTCTGGAAGCTTCAACCGCTTTAACTAATGTTTCATAGTCACGATTACTACCTCCACCCGAAAAGATATACTTAGTTGGTAAAGAGCCTTGATAAGTTAGTTGATTATCATAATCTAAGCCGTAATGAATAAATTTAAATTTCTCCTGAAATTCTGGAAAGAGTTCCGAATAATAATGAATTTCTTTTGAACCATAGACTATGATATTTCCGATATTCTGGAAAGATTTTTTTACAAGCTGCTTTCGTAAATAATAATAGATTTTATTTTTCTTATTCTCAAACAAAAACCCTGCTAATGTAATTTCTTTGCCACTTTTATTTAAAATTCCTAAAAAAATTCCTACAAGAGGATTTACACAAATAATCTTCTTGACATCATATTTTATAAATTTCCGAGCATAATCATAGGACATTTTCCACATTAATAGATGATACAAAGCACTACCGATGTATTTGAAATTACGTACTCTTCTTATAAGTGGACTTTCATAGTTGGTATAAACTACTCGGCTCCCGCCATGAAGAGATTGATAATACTCTTCATTCTTTTTTTGCAGTTCACTGTCTAAAATGATTAAATTTTCCATTATACCTCTTATTGTAAATTATCATAAAATTCCGAGAAGTTCTTAATGTAACTATCTAAAGAAAACAGCTCTTTTTGTATCTGATACCCTTCTCGCCCAAATTGTTCTCTTTTTTCAGAACTATCTAGTAAGAGAGAAATGGCATTAGACAGTTCTTGAGGACAATTTGGTTTCACTAAGTAACCACTTTTGTCATCTACTACCATTTCAGCTATTCCCCCATTGTTATAACCAACAACTGGTTTTGAACAAGCCATAGCTTCTAGGACTACTGTAGGTAAAGAATCGGGTTTTATACTTGGTAGGACAAAAATATCAAACATATTATAAAGTTCAGAAGTCTTATCGTAGTAATCAATACGATGAATTTGCGACACAACAGATGAAGAAGCTATTCTGTTATCTAGTTCTTCTAAGCGCCATTCTTCACCAGAAAAAACACCACCAGCTAGGAAAGCTACTGCTTGCCCATTCTTTTCCAAAAGTGGCTCGACTGCTTCTATGAAATCATTTTGTCCTTTGATAGCATTGACCCGACCAATCATGCCAATCACAAGTGCATCTTGCTCAATATCAAATTTTTCACGAATGGAAGATGCATCCATCGGGTAATAGACAGCATTATCCACGCCGTTATAAATCACTTCTACTTGGCTATCTTTGATAAAGCGAGACTGCTTGATGTGATTGGCAACCGCTTGGGACACCGTCACAATCTTGTCTGCGTATCGTCCCATGAGCATATTGATAAAGTCAGAAATAGCTTTGGGTTTTACGATAATCTCATGAACATGCCAAATCAAAGGCAACTTGAGCTTGCGTTTCAGATAGATTCCCTCCAAAACAGCCGCTGTATTATTGTGAACCACATCAATACTGTGTTCTTGCGCATACAGAACAATTTGCTTGGCACAGAAACGATAAGAACGAATATAGTCGACAATGCCTTTGGGATTAAAATACTTCCTTCGTAAAATCGGATAATCCAAGACGCTGACCTTAGCTCCGACCTGACGCAAGGCTTCTACAAGAACACCGTCATTGGGTAAAATGACATGAGCTTCAAATTCCTCTTTATCCAGCCCCTTAATTAGCTCTAATAGAACCTTATCTGCTCCATACATTTCTGCCCCAGCATGTAAATATAAAATCCGTTTCATTCTTTATCCTTTAAACACTTCCTCATAATCCGACACAATCTTTTCCCACGTAAATGCATCCTCAATTCGTTGACTAGACTTTTCGTCTAATTCCGAAATAGCACCTTCGTCAAATCGTTCCACTTCTTCGATTACATGCGCTAGCTCATCTTTTTTCCAGTAAATGGCTCCATCCTCACCAACTTCACGGTTAAAGCCAACATCTAGTAACAAATTTAGTTTTGTTGATGCAAGGGCTTCTAAAAGCGATGGGTTTGTCCCACCAACTTCATGGCCATGGAAGTAAGCAAAAGCATTCTCTCGTATGTACTTGAGCAATTCTTGGTCATAGACAGTCCCAACAAATTTGACCCTTGGATCTTTGTCGAAACCTGTATCCTTGAGTAACTGATCATAAAATTTATTTTGTTCCACATTTGTAATGAGAACAAAGTCTTTTTTAGAATTAGACTTCATAAATTCACGAATCATGGTTTCATAGTTGTTTTCGGGAACGAATCGTCCCACAACTAGATAATATTCGTTTTCAGCAACACCTTTTTCTTGATACCAATTACGAACTTTTTCGTCATCAGGTTTTAAAATAGACTTGCTTGTATCTGTCCCATAGGCGATATAAGTCGTCTTGGGCTGATACTGTTTATAGTCTTCTTGGATATATTTTTCGATATTTTTACTATCGCAAACTAATGAGTCAGCATGTTTGACCATGAGTTGCTCTGAGTATTTCCAATACTTACGGACAGGTAAACTCCATTTCGCTCGGAGCCACTCATGCCCATCAGGATTGACAAATAAACTGCCTCCGATAGCTTTGATTTTTTTCTTGAGTCCAGCGATAAAAGGACCAATACGACAAGCTAAAATATAGAAAATAGGAGCTTCATCCTTATTTGCTTTAGCGATTTCAATCGCTCTATTTACAGCAGCGATATCATAAGCAATGGCTCTGGCTGGACCAATATTAGGTACATCAATATTAAAACAAATTGCCCCATTATGCTCAAACTGGTCATCTGTGATGCCAGACTTAGCCGAATTTTCGCGCATGCAGGCTACATAGTACTGTATATTCCTATCTTGCTGGTATTCTGTTAATTTTTCAACAAAGGTTTCAAAGCCTCCATACTTGGCAGGGATTCCTTTTGAGCCTATGATATAAACGGACTTCTTCATCTTTCTCCTATCAAGGAAGCGAAGTCTCACTTACTTCGCTCCATCTTTCATTAATACAACTTTAACAGTCTTTAGTAAAATTTTAATATCTGACCAGATGGTCCAATCATCAATATAAGACACATCTAATTTTACAACATCATCAAAATTCGTGATTTCGCTGCGGCCGCTGACTTGCCAGAGACCTGTGATACCTGGTTTGAAACTCAAACGTTTTTTCTGTTCAGGCGTGTATTTTTCATACTCATCCACAGTTGGTGGGCGTGTACCGACTAAGCTCATATCGCCTTTGAGGACATTCCAAAACTGAGGCAGCTCATCCAGACTTGTCTTGCGGATAAAATGTCCAATCGGCGTGATACGAGGATCATTATCGACCTTAAACATACCATCTGACATCGTGTTTTGTGCCATCAGCTCTTTTTTGCGCTCTTCAGCATCCACCGCCATAGAACGGAATTTATAAAATTTAAAGATACGACCATTCTTCCCAACTCGATCCTGAGAAAAAATAGCTGGACCGCCATCTTTTTTGATCTGAGGCACTAGAAAAATAGCAGCTATCCCACAGAACAGCAAGCCAAATAGGGCACCGACGATATCTAGAAGTCGTTTCAAAAGGACATGGTAATAACTATAGAAGCGGGTCGAAAACGTCACGATATTAAAACCAGCCACATTGCGAATGCGCTTTTCACCATTGGTTGGGAAATCTAGGGCATTGATATTAACATTGACATCGATTCCCATATGCTCAAACTGAGAAATCAAATCTTCCAAGCGATAAAGATCGCTAGGTAGGTTGATAAACACCTCATCCACTACTGACCGGGTTGCGTACTCAATCATATCTTTTTCCAGCACCACATCAAAAGCAGAGCTTGTAAAAGAAGGATCATCTACTACTGTAACCGCCACTATCTGACCAGCAAAGTCTTGTGCTTTTTCTATTTGAGCAAAAAGCTTTTCTATCCTAGAGCTTGTAGTAATGACAAAAACTTTCGTACTGTTCTTTGATTTAGCGTGGACAGAAGAGTAGTATTTTTTGAACAAAGTATTAGCCGCGTAAACTAATAGACCATTTAGTAAGATAAAATAGATGAGCCCTCGGCGCGAGATAGAAAAGTGTTCCTCCATGATAAAGGAAGCGAAAGTGACAAAAAGGGCATAGAAGGCACTGTACTTTAAAGTTTGGATGAACTCTACAAAATAACCTCTACGGAAAAAGTGATGAAAATAATTACTGATGTAAAAAGCAAGGATGTGAAGCAAAGAGAGGATAAAGACACTTGTCCTTGTCAAGTCAGAATTAGAAATAAAGCTCACTAAAACCGCTGCCAGCATAGACACCAGCAGTTCCAATACAGCTACTCCTAACTCTTGAATTTCCCTTTGCTTTCTAAACATACATTACTTCTCGCTTTTCTTTTCTTCTTCTCTCAAACGATCTCCATAGTTTCCGTAGGAACCATAGAAACCGTATTTATCTGCTTCGACATTATATTTATTTAAGATTACACCAAGGAAAGGAGTAGAGGACTGCTCCAGCTGGGTCTTAGACTTTTGAACCATTTTCCGTTTCACTACATTACTAGCAACTACTAACATGCTTGCATCACAAAACTTGGAAATAAGAGTCGCATCTATGACCATACCGATAGGAGGAGTATCCACAATAATATAATCATAATGGCGACGGAGAACATCCATCATTACCTCAAACTTTTCGCTCTGCACAAGTGCCGTTGGATTTGGTGAGGCTTGCCCTGAAGTGATAACAAAGAGATTTTCCTCATCCGTTTCACACAACCCCTGTGATAAGTCTGTAGTCCCAGACAAGTACTCTGTTAGACCTGTGATTTTCTCACTACTCCTAAAAACACCACCAAGCATCTTAGAATTTCGAATATCCGCATCAATCAAAAGAGTCTTGTAACCTGCCTTAGCAAAGGTCAGGGCCAGATTCGTTGATGTTGTCGTCTTTCCCTCTCCCGGGAAGGTAGAACTCACGGCAATCACCTTGATGTTCTCGCCACTAAGTTGGATATTAGTCCGAAGAGCATTGTAATACTCCTCTACCCTCGAAATAGAAAGTTTCTTCTTTTTTGCTAACTCTAATATTGGCATTGTATCTCCTAACCTACCTTACTCATATCTGGAACGACACCAAGCAAGGTCATTCCTAAGACTTCTTCAATATCTTCTGGCTTCTTGACACGGTCATCAAGGATCTCAACAATCACTACTACAATGACCATCAAGACACCACCCGCAAGCACTCCAATGATGGTATTGCGACGGATGTTCGGAGAAGACGGTGTTTTCGGTGTTTCCGCTTCTTCCAGCGTTGTAACATCAGAGACCTTGGTAACAGCGATAATTTTCTCAGCAGCGACTTCGCGCAAAGTATTGGCAATACGGCTTGCTTCTGCTGGATCCGCATGCGTAACCGTAATAGACACAATCCGAGTATCTGTTGGTACAGTCACAGTTACCTTAGATGCCAAGTCAGATGGTGAACCTGATAGTTTCAATTCTGAAATGACGGATGCCAAAACATCTTGAGACAGGATAATTTCCTTGTAGTCCTTTACCAGATACGAACCAGCCTGTAAGTCTTGGTTAGTCAAGGTAGGATTTTCGCCCTGCTGACGATTGACAACGTAGATACGTGTCGTGCTCTTATAAGCAGGCTTAGCAATAAAAACGCTATAACCTAGGGCTAAAATACCTGTCAATAAGGCAGTTAAGATAATTAAAAATTTCCGTTTCCAAATTGTCTTCAGCAAAGACAATACATCGATTTCGATCATTTGATTTTCTTGATTCATGTATTTACTTTCTCCAGAGTTTGATTGATTAAATAAACTCGTTACTTAATAAAATTTCTTGGTTTGTCTTAAAGAGTTCTTCCGCACGCTCAGCTCCATATTTTTTCGCGACAATCTGATAGGCCTTTTGCATATAAGGCGGTCTGTCATCGAGATTGTGCATATCGCTGGCAACGAAATGAACCAAGTCCCGTTCTAGAAAGAACTGAACACGCTTTTTCATAAATTTGTAACGATCACCAAAGAGCTTAGGTTTCAAAACATTTGAACTATTGACCTGCATATAGCAGCCCATATTGATCAATTCGCTGACCCTGTCTTCATCATTTTCCAGACAGTGATAGCGCTCGATATGGGCCACTACCGGAGTCATACCGAGGCGAATGACATTACCCAAGGCGGAATGAATATCTTTGTAGGGTGTATTCATACTAAACTCGATCAAGACATACTTGGTGCCACCTAGACTGGGAAATGTCCCTTCCTCTAGTTTTTTCAAAACATCACTAGTATAGTAAATCTCCGCTCCATATAGCACGGTCAAGTCGTCAGCAACTTGCTTGGCCAAGTCCTGCACTTGCTTGAAGTTTGCTGCAATCTTTTCTTCGGGCGTTTCAAACATGCCCTTTCGGCGATGAGAAGTAGAAATAATGGTACGAACGCCCTGACGATAGCTTTCTTCGAGCAGACGTCGGCTATCCTCTAGTGTCTTAGGACCGTCATCCACATCAAAAATGATATGCGAGTGAATATCAATCATGCTTTACTTCCCTTCCATTACTTCTTGGATCGCTGCTTTGGCTGCTGCCAAGCTATTTTGATCAATTTCCATCATGTAGAGATTGGCTTCTGGCATCGCATGAGAAGGCAGACCTGTATTTCCAGTTCCGGTCAAGGCCTGAGAAGTCACGTTATAATTTCCGCCTGACTCCAACTGAGTATTGATCAGATTCATCATTGTTTCCAAACTCATATCGGTCTGAACAGAATCCTGCAGTCCTGAAAGAATGGCATTGTAATTCTTCAGTGCATCTGTCGAAGTCAGTTTCTTAATGACCGCTGCAATAACCTTTTCTTGGTTCTTACCACGGTCATTATCTCCACCATTTAGAGAATAACGCTCACGGACGAAGCCTAGAGCTTGGTCAGAGTTAAGATGGACCTTACCTACAGGGAAATGGTAATTACCGTGCAGACTAGTAAACTCTTGGTCGTTCTCAATATCAATCCCACCCAGCAAGTCAATCAACTTGAGGAAGGAAGTGAAATTCAGACGCACATAATAATTCAAATCAATACCGTAGAGATTTTCCAAGGTGTGAACTGAAGCGTCCACGCCATAAATACCCGCATGTGTCAGCTTATCCGGCTGATTAAGGCCACCATCTGCAATCGGAACATAGGCATCGCGCGGTGTCGTTGTCAGCAAGACTTTCTTGGTCTTACGATTGACTGTCATGATAATGTTGACATCTGAACGTGACACAGAAGAAATTGGTCCATAAGTGTCAATTCCACTGACGTAGATATTAAAGACTTCAGCATTTGGATCTTGCTTGCCAATGGCTGTATCGATCTTCTTGCTCTTCTTGTAAGTGTAGATTTTTTTAATCTTAGAAGCATAGTCGGGGTCTTCTCCACGAATGGTATCTTCAAAAACACTATTCAAGACCATAGCCTTGGCTTCACCAGAAGTCAGCGACTTATAGGCGGCGAGATAAGAAGATGCTGTGTCCACTGTTATCTCATGCCCCTGTGTCTGACTGATATTTTTCATCAGCGCTTGGATATTGTCTTGGTCATTGCCTGATGGGGCTAAGACATTTGTCAACTGCTTGAGGTCCTTAACATCACTATCTGCCGACACCACGATACTCATTTCATACTCAGAGTAGTTGGAAGTGGAGTTGACGCCAGCCGACAAGTCAACCAAGCCCTTTACAGCATACATAGACACAGACCCCACAAGCAGGGCTACTATTAGGATAGCACTAGTGGTCTTGCCTGCCTTACCCTTGAAAATCAGGAATCCTGATAGAACCGCCACTGCTAGGATGAGGGCTGTCACTAAGATATTCACATAGCGAAAAGCTAGAAAATGATAGCGGAAAATTGTGAAAATCAAGAAGGCCGCTAACAAAGTATAAACACCCAAGAGGGTGCTATTAACTATTTTTAATTGATTGTTTTTCTTTTTAGACTTTTTTGCTCTCTGATACATTTCCCTTACTACTTTCTGTGCGAAATTACTCTAGTCTATTATAGCATAAAAATATGATTTTTTTAAGAATTTCTTAAGAATATTACATAATTGTAAAAAAATCCTATTCTTTTGTCAACGACTTCAATTTTGAAATCGAATTCAAGCTAAAACACAGAAAAATAAAGCGATACCAATGCATTGGTATCACCTTATTCTGTAAGATAGATCTCCGCTCACGAAATTCAGAGAGCTACTGGCATATAGTAAGGACATTTAAAAAATTATGGACAAAATTGAACCAAACGTCCTATTTTCATACTGAAAATTTTGCTCTGATCTTGACGATTATAGTAAGCCGTCTCGATCAACTTGCTCATAGGTTTGGAGGCCATCATTGAGCTTGTCCCAGATGACTACCTGTCCTGATCGAAGAGACTTCTGCACATCAATAATGCGCTGATTGGAAGAACCACGAAATTGTAGCATGAGATTTTTCTTGGTAATATCAAAACGGCCGTCCACCAAAATGTCAATCAGACTCAGCAGTTCCAGCTTATCCTCCGTTTCCAGCATCATCTCCTCCCAGGTGTAGCCCGTCCAGGACCAAATATCCTTGTCTGGAAGCTCTCTCCGAATCCGCTTGACCAAGGGCAGGAGAATGCCTGTATTGAGAAATGGCTCGCCGCCTAGGAGGGTCAGCCCCTGCACATAGGGTTCCGCCAAGTCTTTCATAATCTGCTCCTCCAACTCTTGGGTATAAGGAATGCCGGCGTTGAAAGACCAAGTTGCTGCATTATAGCAGCCCTCACAGTGGAACATACAGCCACTGACATAGAGGGAGTTACGGACACCTTCGCCATCCACAAAGTTAAAGGCCTTATAGTCAATGATTCGCCCCTTACTCAGCTCCTCACTTTTCCATTCTTGAGGTTTGGGATTGTTCATCTTCATCCTCCAAATCAATCCAATAACGCTGACTTCTGTCGATTGTATTTTCGTAAACACCGCCAGCAGAGAGAATGGTACGGCGGCTGGCTTCGTTGTCTTCATCGCAGGTAATCAGCACTCGTTCCAGTCCTTGCTTGCGAGCCTCTGCTAGCCCGAGCTCCAGCTGCATCTTGGCCAATCCCTTTCTGCGTTGACTAGGCCGGATAGAATAGCCAATATGCCCACCCTCCACAAATAATTTGTCATTTAAGGACAAGCGCAGGGCTAAAAAGCCCAGAGGCAAGCCGGTCTCATCAAAGGATAAAAATTGGATGGCAGGAACCCAACCTGCTGGCAAGTTTGCCACATCTTCCTTCCGTTCTACAATTTTCAGCCAATCCTCATAATCCTTTGCTCGTTTCCAAGTAGAGCCCATGCCGCCGTGCATGTAGGATTTTGCAGCATCAAACTCAGCAATCATCTCTAAAATCGCGTCTTTATCTTCCAAAGTTGGTCGTCGTAACTTCATAAACTATCCTCAATCTAAATCAATCCAATAGCGCTCTTTACCAGCTCGAATATCCTCTAACGCTCCGCCATTAGCCAGAATCACTGCCCGACTGGCAGCATTATCACAATCGCAAGTCACTAAAGCACACTTGATATTTTTACTTTTGGCTACTTGCAAACCTTGCCGCAGCTGCTCTTTGGCCAATCCTTTCCTACGCGCAGACGGACGAATACTGTAACCGATATGCCCGCCTTCTTGGAGCAAATGGTCATTGAGCCGCAAGCGCAGATTGAGAAAGCCTACAGCCTGACCATCCGCAGCAAAAGAAACTAGTTGGATGTAAGGCACAAAACCTTGTGGCAAGCCTAGACCTGCTTCAGCTAGCTGAATCGTCTCCAGCCAGTCCTCATAAACAAAATCCGCTCCGCCAAAGAAGCCATCCTGTCGGCTACCAGCTGCTTCAAAGTCAGCCAGCATCTCTAAAATCTTTTCCTTGTCTTCTAGTTTCGGTCGTCTCAGCTCCATAGATCCTCCTGATACGAAGAGAGTGAGACCACCTTGCGCCCCACTCTGACTTCTATTATTTCTTGTTTTTTTCTAAAAATTGCTGACGCAGTTTGGCTAATCGCTCTTTTTTGCCATTGCCTCCCCGCGAATGTTTTTCATGGAAACGCTGCACCTGAGCCTTTCCTTTGTCGTCCAATTGATACTTTCCCATCTTAATTTCCTTCGTACTTAATAGTTGAGCCATTCATGTGCTTGACCCGAGCTGATATTTCCTTGTGGCGGCCATTAACCATCGGACGTGCTTGCGGATTTCCTAAGTAACCGCAGGTCCGCTTGACCACATCGACCGTTTTAGGATCGCTGTTGCCGCAGTTTGGACAGGTGAAGCCCCGCTCGGTCGGCGTAAAATCTCCCTCAAAGTTACACTTGTAACAGCGGTCAATCGGTGTATTGGTTCCCAGATAGCCGACTCGGTCATAGGCATAGTCCCAGACAGCTTCCAGAGCCTTGGGATTTTGCTGAAGAACAGGGTATTCACAGTAGTGGATAAAGCCGCCTGAGGCTCCCACTTCAGGATAAATCTTCTCAAAGTCCAGCTTTTCAAAAGGAGTTGGATTCTTGCGCACATCGTAGTGGAAGGAGTTAGTATAGTACTCCTTGTCAGTAATATCTGGAACGATGCCAAACTTCTCTGTATCCAAACGGCAGAAGCGGTCGGTCAGGCTTTCAGATGGCGTCGAGTAAACAGAGAAGTGATAGTCATACTGCTCGGACCATTCTTCCACCCGACGCTTCATATCTTTGACAATAGCAACTGTAAAGTCCTTGGCTTCTGGATTGGTCTCCCAATTACCGCCGTAAAAGACTGCTGCCACTTCATAGAGCCCGATATAACCTAGGGAAACCGTTGCCCGACGGTGAGTAAAGAGCTGATCTACCTGATCGTACTTGCCCAAGCGTTTGCCAAAAGCCCCATACTGATAAAGAATCGGTGCATTGGCTGGACTGGCTTCCTTGGTCCGCTCCACGCGGTATACCAAAGCATCCTCAGCGATATTCATCCGCTCGTTAAAAAGTTCCCAGAATTTATCCAAATTCCCCTCGGACTCAAGCGCAATCCGCGGCAGATTGACAGTAACGACACCAAGATTCATACGGCCAGAGTTGACTTCCTGACCATTTTCATCCTTCCAGCCTTGCAGGAAAGAACGGCAGCCCATCGGTACCTTGAACGATCCAGTCAAGTCGATAATCTTGTCATAGGAAAGCACATCTGGATACATGCGCTTAGTGGCACACTCCAGAGCCAGTTCTTTGATGTCATAGTTAGGCGTTCCCGGCTCGAGATTGAGCCCACGCTTAAGGGTGAAAATTAGCTTAGGAAAAATTGCTGTGCGGTGCTCGCTTCCCAGTCCCTTGATACGGATATTGAGAATAGCCTTCTGAATTTCCCGCTCAAAACGATTGGTCCCCAGACCAAAGCCCAGCGAAGTAAAAGGAGTCTGACCATTAGAGGTAAAGAGGGTATTGATCTCATACTCTAGCGACTGCATGGCATCGTAGATGTCCTTCTTGGTCTTCGCCCAGGCGTACTCTTCCTGCTTATCCGGCAAAACCCATTGCTCTGCATCCTTGAGGTGCTTTTGATAATTAAGCTCAGCATAAGACGCCAAGACCTCATCAATCCGATCGGCTGAGCAGCCACCGTACTGGCTGGAAGCTACATTGGCAATGATTTGCGAGATTTGCGCTGTCGCAGTCTGAATAGACTTGGGACTCTCTACTTCTGCATTGCCAATCTTGAAGCCATTTTTCAGCATGCCGTCAAAGTCAATCAGACAGCAGTTCGTCATTGGCGTATAAGGGCTGTAGTCCAAATCATGGTAGTGGATGTCCCCCTTCTGGTGGGCATTGGCCACATGAGGCGGCAGCATCTTAAGCCCAATAGACTTGCCAACAATCCCTGCGGTCAAATCCCGTTGGGTATTGAAAACATCGCTGTCCTTATTGGCATTCTCATTGACTACTGTACGATCTTTGTTGAGGAGCTTGTCAATAGTAAAGTTGATATCAGTCGCTTTTGAGCGCTCAAAATCCCGTTGGGTGCGGTAAGTGATGTAGTTCTCTGCAATGGCATATTCCTTGGCATTTAAAAGCTCATGCTCAACGATGTTCTGAATCTCATAGATTTTGACGTACTTGGCGAAGCGACTGCTGATTTCTGCCACAACACGGTCCGTGATGGTTTCAAGTTTAGCTTCCAGCATAGGCGTCATGGGACCAAGGTCCTGAGCAGCCCGCACCATAGCCTTATAAATCTTGCTCACATCAAAATTCACTCTCCGGCCGTCCCGCTTCTCAACGTAGATGGCGGGCGCTGTATCAAATTTGGCTTCTCTTAAAATCATCACAAGCACTCCCTCTTCTCAATTAATCATCTACCAAACATTATATCACTCCAAAATAAAAAATCAATATGTTGTGGTAAAATTGTTATTTTTTTATTTTACACACAACATATTGATTTAATTACTTGATTTGATAAAGCTTGAAGTGATTGAGTTTTAGGTTCACTTCTTCATAATCTTGAGAAATTTTCTTTTTCACATCCGAAAAGAGTTTCACATCTTTATTGACTAAGATAAACTTTGGACTTGACTCGTTTAAAGCATTACGCAAGAAAATGCGATTTTCCTCCGTTCCTGTATAAAGCGACGGACTCAGTATAGAAACAGCGGATAAACGCTGCGATTTTTTATAGAGGCTAGCTGTATTGTCCCAAGCATAAATGCTATCCTTGCTAGTGCTGTTTTCACGAATATGTTGGGCAGCCAGATTTCTCTCTGCTGAAACTCCGTTGGATAGAATATACTCATTTACAAACGGATAAGCTACGAGATAAAGCATCGCAAGCAAAGGCAGAAAGAGTTGCTTGCCCAAGTAACGATTCCAGCTAGAAGCCTGGGTAGGCTTACGGTGGCGTCTTTCATGTTCATCCCTGTCCCCACCTGTATCCAGCCACAAGGCTAGTAATAGTAAGGCAAAAGGCAGAGTCGTCAACAATTGATAAGCGCCCTTCTCTGGCAGACCTAAAACTCCAACAAAGCTAATAGGGAGGCCTAGTAGCCCAATAAAGCGCATGCCACGCGCAGCAGTTGGCTCTTCTTTGAAAGCAAAAGCCGTCATCAGCGCTGTCGCAAAACCTAAACCTAGGAAGAGCAAACCGTAATAGAGCAAATGATCTAATAAATAGCTGCTATTGAGACGAAAAGCCTCTAGAACATAAGTCACTTGGCTAATCGCCACACCAAAGGAACCATTCAAAACCGTATAGTAGCCCAGTGGATAAAAGACTAAAGAAAAACCTAATAGAACTGCTAGCAATTGATAAAAACCACGCGCTTTTCGCTTGTCAGTGATATTATACAGAAGCAAAAACAGCGTTGTCAATGAGTAAAAAAACAGACTAAAAGCTGGCTCGATTAGAAAAGCCAAGGCTCCAACCATTCCAAAACGAATGAAAGATTCATCGCGGACACGCCCTTGTAAGTACTTCACTAGATGGGACAAACTCCAAAAGATAAATGGAAAGGCAAAAATCATAGAATAAGTTCCGCCAAATCCCAGCGTCAGTACAAACAAATAAAACAAGATTGTAATCTGGCGAGCCAGACCAGTCCTAACCGTTATATGCGTAATTGTTTGGAAGAGATAAATTCCTGCCAAGGTCAGGGCCACTACTTGGAAGAGTAGAAACACTACCGGACCAAGGAACAAATTCCCCAACCAGCTCAGCAAATAGTAGAGGAGACCGCTGGTTCCATATATGTTTGCATAGGCAACCTCTCCCTGAGCCAGCGCCCAGCCAGCGTACAGATTCTGCGACTGCAGGTTGGTAGCTAAGTTAGTCAGTAGAGGGTTGAACACGCTAGTCAGACTGACCAAGATGCTCCACACAAATAATCGAAAGGAGGGAAGCGGCTCGATTACTTTTTCTATCCGCCGTCTCTCATTCGTATTTTGCCAGGTCTCTGCGGATAAAGATACTGAAATTTCCACATTTTCCTGTCGGTTTCTATCATTCATAAAAGTTCTCCTTGATTTCCATACTATATAGTATATCAAAAAGCACTCTTTCTGTCAGCCTTATCTTGGCTTCCTTTCTCCTTTTGTCCCTTCTTTGCCAAACGCTCCAAATCGCGAAATCTCAGGTAAACTGGCCGCTTTTCTGGACAAGGAAGCCGATAAATTATTTTTGCCATTTCCATCTTTAATCCTCCCTTGATTCTCTGCTCCCGATTTACTATTCGTAAAATAAAGGCAGTAATCACAAGAAAGCATGATTGGCAGCTAATGTCTCAGTAAAAGACAGAAAAAAGAGAGTGGGACAGAAATCGGTAATTCGTTAGAATTCGATTTCGTCGTCCCACCTCCGCACAGTTGAGTAGGGCTGTAAAAGCTGATGAAATCAGCGTAATAGAGCCCACTCAACCACTGCGTCTTGCTCGACAATCCAAAGACAATTGAGAGGCTAGGACTTTTGTCCCAGCCTCTTTAAAGTAGCGGAGCAAATAATTGCATGATTTCCTTCAATAAACGCTGGTACCAGCTATTCTGAAGGGTTTCAAGGGAGATTTCTTTGGAAATGTCAAACAAGTCTTCAAAATCCTGCTTAATGTCCGCAATCGCTTCTGTCTGATACATAAGAACAGCATTTTCATAATGATGCACCAGACTACGGTAGTCAAAATTAATGGTTCCGACCACGGCTAACTCATCGTCCGAAATAACGTTTTTACTGTGGATAAAACCAGGAGTATACTCATAAATCCTAACACCAGCCTCCAGCAAGTCTGGATAGGCACCACGAGTGACTATCTGAATCAGCTTCTTATCAGGAATAAATGGCGTCACAATGCGAACATCCACCCCTCTCATGGCTGCATTTTTGATATCCTCTGTCAAATCATAGTCAATAATCAAATAAGGAGTCGTGATATAGACATAATCGATGGCTTGATTGATGATATTCTGGTAGACAGCCTTGCCCACCTGTTCCTTATAAATCGGCTTGGGCCCGCTACCATACGGGATATAAAGCCCTTTGCCTTCCACTCGCTGGCTATCAAAATGGTAACGGTCAAAATCCGTAATTTCCCCGCGATTGATGTACCAATTCATCAAGAAAAGACGTGTCAAAGCCTTCACTGCTCGACCTTCCAAACGGACACCGCCATCTTTCCAATGCCCGAAGCGCACGATATGGTTGATATACTCGTCTGCCAGATTGATTCCGCCTGTATAGCCGACTTGTCCATCTACCACCAAAATCTTGCGGTGGTCACGATTATTATAGGCCACCGTCATCCGCGGAATCACCTTATTAAACTTATGGGCATCAATTCCCATTTTGCGCAGCCTTTTCGTATAATCTCCTGGGAGGGTCGCCATACAGCCAATGTCATCGTAGAGCAACTTGACTTCAACTCCCTGCTGGACTTTATCTACCAAAATATCAAGGACACGATTCCACATCAAACCTGGATCAATGATATAAAATTCCAGAAAAATGAATTTCTTGGCTGAGCGCAAATCATCCAGCATAGCCTCAAACATCTCTTCACCAAGGGAGAAATACTGCGAAGCCGTGCCATCGTAGACATCTGCATTGTGATCCATACTCAGCAAGGACTTGACAATTCCGAAAGCTGATTTATTTTCCTGCTTGAGTTCAACTCGCAAGTCATAGCTGTTGTCCTCTCGAAACTTCATTGAGTCCATTTTTTCCAGCTGCTGAATTTCTTTTTTGGAAAGGCGTCGCTCCCCGATCATGAGATAGAGCAAGAAGCCAAAAACGGGCACAACTGCAAATAAGATCCAAGTCACCTTGCTTTCGGGAGGCATATTCCGATTGACAATCGCCAAGATAGTCCCAATATATAAAGAAACAATGACAAGGGCTGACAACCAATTGGGCACTAACAGATTAAAATAGAAAAAGGCCGCAAAAACAAGAAATAATTCTAGTAACATGATAATGATGCTGAAACCATACTTGGACATCAGCAAACGAAACTTGCCTAGATCCATCTCAATCCTCCCTCGTTTCATATTTCATCTAGTATAACAATAATTAGCAGCAATTTCAAAACTTTTTAAAATAAAATAGTCTCTAGTCCAAGGTTAAAGGAAGTTCCTGCACTCCATTATCCAAACACACAAAAAGCTGGAGCATCTGTCCAGCCTTTTGTAGGATATTTCTTTTTGAAAATTATTGTTTGGTGAAGACGATTATGTCGTCATCATCGTTTTCCTGCGATAAATCTTCCAGAGTCAATTGATTGCCCTCTACTCGATAACGCTTAACATCATCTCCAACGATCATGGTTTGATTAGTTGGATCAACTTGCACCTGTTCAATTTCCTGCTCACCATCGCGCTCGACCTTGGTCAGGGTTCCTTTATTTCCAGAAACTTCTAGAGTTAAAGCATCACCTTCATGAGTGGCCTTATAGGTCCCATCTAAGTCACTAGCAGCCGTTTGACTGGAAGTAAAAGCCTCTGAACTACTAGTATTTGTGCTATTGTTTGTATTGCTACTTGCCTTGCTATTTGATGACACTGTCTCAGATGACTGAGAAACAGAGGAACTCGCTTGAGATTGGGCAGCCTGATTGGATGGATTTTGACCAGAGTTGCCACAAGCTACCAATACAAAAGCGGCCATAGCCGTAAGGGCTGAAAGAACTAATTTTTTTGAAACTTTCATTTTGTTTCTCCTTTCTTTGTTCCACTTCTATTTTACCAAACAGGGCTTTCTATGGTCAACTTATACACTCTGGAGGTAGGCTCGAACCTCTGCAATAAAATAAAGTGAGCCCGTTACAAAAAGAACTTGGTCAGCCGTCTGCTCTTGTTTGAAATTCTCGATAAAGGCTCTATAATTCGCCACATAGTCAAAGTCCGCAGCTTCTGCCTGCCCCACAGATTCCCCATAGTCAAAGCTGGTCACCGTCACCTGAACCTCTGGCAAGTTCTCCTGCAAATAGGTCAGCATACCGCTGTAATCCTTGCGCTTTAAAGCTCCAAACAGCAGGCTGCATGTCTTGCCCTTCTGGCTCTTGATAAACTCGACCAAACGCGCCAAAGCTGGTAAATTATGGGCACCGTCCAGATAGATATTCGGACGAATTTCCTCTAGCCGCCCCGCCCAATGGGTCTTTCGCAAAGAAGAAGGAAGCAGAGAAAAATCAATTTCCCAGCCCATTTGCTTCATAAAAAGCAGAAAAGCCTGCAAAGCCAGCGCTGCATTTTCTTCTTGGTAAGCACCCTGCAGTCCCAAGGTTACATGCGATAAAAGAAGATCTTGATTCTTAAAAGAGCCATCAGAAAACGAAAAATCTCGTCCATATTCATACAAATCCAAGTCCAAACTTGCTGCCCGCTGCTCACAGACCTGACGAGCCTCCTCCGGCAAGGGACCAATGACTGCTGAACGACCTTTTTTGAAAATGCCAGCCTTCTGCTCTGCAATCGCTGTAAGCGTCTGCCCCAACGTCTCCTGATGATCCAAGCCTACCGATGTGACCACTGAAACTTGCCCATCCAAGATATTGGTCGTATCTAGAAGTCCGCCAATTCCCACCTCGATGAGAGCCAGATCAACCCTCTCCTCTCTGAAATAAAGAAAGGCCAGCAAGGTCAAGATTTCAAAATAGGATAGCTGGTCGTGAGTCTTGATCAATTCTTTCTCCATCTCCTGAATCTGCCGCCCTAAGCGAACAAAATCAGCATCCGAAATCGGCAAACTATTGATACAAATGCGGTCATGGACGCTGACCATATGCGGAGATGTAAAGCTAGCTACCTTTTTCCCCTGATTGGCAAATAAATTCCGCATAAAAGCAATGGTAGAGCCCTTGCCATTCGTTCCCGTCACATGAATGACTGGATAAGCCCCTTCAGGATTCCCCAGCAAGTCTACTGCTCTCTGCATCCGTTCCAGACCTGAACGAAAGTTTAGGCCAATACGACCATTCAACCATTTTTCAATCTCATTCATCATTTTTCCTACATAAAAAGAGAAGCGAAGCGGACTTCAAATGTGAATCGCCACTCGCTTCTCTCTCTTTTCTATTCTTTGTAAAGAAACTAGCTATGGCCAAGCCGTGATAAGTTCTCCAACTGGCTGATTTTCTAGTTTCTAAGTTCAGGCTAAAAAGGTCTCCCAGACCTTCCTCGCTTTCTAGTTTTTAAGCTCAGGCTAAAAAGGTCCCCCAGACCTTCCTCGCTCTCTAGTTTTCAAGCTCGGGCTAAAAAGGTCCCCCGGACCTTTTTACTCCTCCATAAAGCTGTTGAAGACTTCTTCAATCATATCCCACTCTGCATCAGAGTCTTCTGGGATTGGCTCCAACTCGCCTTCTGTACCGTCTTCATTTTCTGTAAATGAGTAAGCTTGGATTTCAACTTCGCCGTTCTCATCTTCTTCAGCATTTACTGGTACCAAAAGTACGTAATTTTTTCCGAACTCTTCCTTACCATCAATGGTCAGAAGAATTTCAAATAAATTCTCGTTCCCTTGCTCATCTACCAAGGTAATCAATTCAGGCTGTGCCTGTTCGTGGTCATGATTATGATCGTGTGCCATAATTGTTTCCTCAATTCTTTCTAAAAGTTTCTATCTAAATAATTTTGTAAAATTAGCTGAGCCGCCAATTTATCAATCACTTTTTTGCGCTTGCTGCGGCTGACATCCGCCTGTTCAATCAGCATGCGCTCAGCAGCCACTGTCGTCAGACGCTCGTCCTGATACTCGACCGGAATTTGGAAAAGCTGGGCAATCTTCTCGCCATAAGCCTTACTCGCTTCCACTCGTGGACCGCTGGTATTGTTCATATTTTTAGGGAGGCCAAGCACAAACTTGTCCACCTTATATTGCTCGACAAGCTCCGTCAAACGCTCAAAACCGAACTGCTCTTTCTCTTCATCAATCTGAATGATTTCAAGCCCCTGAGCGGTGAAGCCAAGTGGATCGCTAATTGCAACGCCTACTGTTTTCGAGCCGACATCTAGTCCCATAATTCTCATCAGAGGTCAATGCCTTGCCCTTTCAAATAATAACGCACCAGTTCTTCTACGATTTCATCGCGTTCGTATTTACGAATCTGATTTCGAGCATTATTATAACGAGGCACATAAGCAGGATCTCCACTCAGCACGTAACCTACGATTTGATTGATTGGATTATAGCCCTTATCATTGAGTGACTTGTAGACATCGGTCAAAGTCTCGCTAATTTCTTTTTTGTTTGAATCATCAAGATTAAAACGTACAGTTTCGTCTGTAAATCCCACAATTACACCCTCTTTCTCTAAGAATACCATCATTATAGCATAATTACAGCAGTTTCACAAACTTAATCCATGTAAATTTTCTACTTTTTCGACATTTTTTCAACTATTTACCGCTCCTTCCCATCAAAAAACTAGCCCTTTTCAAAGACTAGTTTTCATCAAAAATATTAGGACGGATTGCTAATTTCCTTGCCCCCTTCATCTTGGAAGGACTTGATAAATTCTTCTGGAGTCTGAGACTTCATTTGGCTAAAGATTGGCCCATAGGTCGGTACTTTAGAAGCCGCATCATAATCAAGATTTGTCGGATCGATAATAAAATCAATATCAACAGTGCCTTTTTCAGTCACTTTAACATTCACTTCTATACCTTTTACTTGTTCAAGTTTATCCACTCCTGAACTTTGCTTGAAGCTCTTGCTCACCTCTTCTTGCAGAGAGGACAAGTCTTGACCAGCTAAGGCAGACTTAGCTTCTTCTGGCAAATTTTGTGAAATAGCAATATTCACCTTTTCATACTTCTTGCCCGCGTAGGTAACTGTCAAGGTCATCGTTTGATCAAGACCTTGTACCTTTTGATTTAACTGATAAGACTTGGTAACCGATTTATCTTTTGCCTTGCTTTGAACAGACTGATTGCTACCAGCTTTTCCACTATGTGATTGTTGTCCACAAGCTGTCAACACCGCCAAGCTAGCCATTAAAAGTACTACTGATTTTTTCATTTCTTTCTCCTTTTTGGTTTTCTATGATTGACAAGAAGCTTCCTTACTGTTGCTCCTCAGCCCCGTTCATCAATAAATTATTGATATATTCTTCAGGTGGCATCTTTGTCATTTCTTTTAGATTGCTATTTTTAAAATAATTTAAAGTGAGTGCCTTTTCAATATCCAAATTGTCAAAATCATAAGTTGACGTGATTTTCATTTCATTTTCATTAAGAATCTGAACGGTTCCGGTAAAACCAGCAACAGTTTTTGCCTGAGTATAGTCCGTATCCTTTTGCATTGATTCGTCCAAGAGCCGTTGAGTCTCCTCCAGCCCCACTTCTTTAATCGCATTTTTGATACTATCATCCGTTGGAGTAATTCTCTCCATAATCACCTTGATAAAACGTTTCCCTTGATAAGTGATAATTTGACTAGATTGAATTCCTTGCTCATCTTTTGGGAAAACTAGTTTCTTGGTGATGACTTCCTGCTTTTCAGCCTGACTGATAATGGGAAGATTAGTTGTAATTTCCTCTTTTTTCCCCTTTGGCTTGTCTGCTTTCTTATGAGCGCAGCCAGTCAATATCACAGCTACTAAGCCAAAAATTAGTAAAAATTTCTTCACGTTCTGTCCTCCTCAGAGATATTGTATCATAGTTTAACCGCTTGTCAATCATTTTTGGGTAATTAGACAGAAAAAGGCAGCCTAAAAGGCGCCTTTCCTTATCTAATTATAGAGCTGCTCGTAAGCGAGCTTCTGTATTCTCAACATTGCGCACTGCACGAGGTAAGAAGGCACGGATATCATCTTCCTTGTAACCAACTTGGAGACGCTTGTCATCCACCAAAATCGGACTTTTCAGAATCCGCGGTGTTTCCATGATAATGTCAATAACTTCGTTTACACTCAAATCTTCAATATCAACACCGAGTCCTTTTGCATAACGGTTTTTTGAAGATACAATGCTGGCAATGCCATTTTCAGTTTTTGCTAAAATATCAAGAATTTCTTCTTTGGTAATTCCTTCCTTACCAAGGTTTTGCTCCTTGTAAGTCAATTGATGGGCGTTTAGCCAGGTCTTTGCTTTTTTGCAGCTAGTACAACTTGAAACCGTATAAATTGTGATCATGCAAGTACTCCTTTCGCTACACGATACTACTATCGTAGTATATTATACCACAAAAACCATCGGTCTTGCGACCTATTTTGAAAAATTATTCCTCAATATCAAAGGCATCGTCTAGATCAAGAGTCACTTCTTCTAATTTTTCAAGAGGAGCCTCAGCCTTACCCTTCACTGCTTCTGCTGGCTCATCATCTTCAATCAAGCCGTAACGTACACGGACTTGACGGTCGATTTCATCAAAGACTTCTGGATGATCAGCCAAATATTTCTTCGCATTTTCAGAACCTTGGCCGATTTTTTCATCATTGTAGGAGTACCAAGCACCAGCTTTTTTGATGATATCCAAGTCAGTCGCAATCTTAATCAGCTCGCCTGTCTTAGAAATACCTTCTCCGTACATGATTTCCACAAAGGCTTCCTTGAATGGTGGAGCCACCTTGTTTTTAACGACCTTGATTTTAGTTTCCTTACCGACATTGGTATCCTTCGCATCGCCTGTACCCTTGATTTGGGTATTGCCACGAACATCCAGACGAACAGAAGCGTAGAACTTCAAAGCACGTCCACCTGGTGTTGTTTCAGGATTTCCAAACATAACACCAACTTTTTCACGTAGCTGATTGATAAAGATGGCAATCGTCTTAGTTTTGTTGATAGAAGCAGACAGTTTGCGCATGGCCTGACTCATCATCCGAGCCTGCAAACCAACGTGGCTGTCCCCGATATCTCCATCGATTTCTGCACGAGGTACAAGAGCCGCAACTGAGTCGACAACGACCAAATCAACTGCACCAGAGTCAATCAATTTTCCTGCAATTTCAAGACCTTGCTCCCCTGAGTCTGGTTGTGACAGCAGCAACTCATCAATGTTTACACCCAGAGCTGCAGCGTATGACGGATCCAAAGCGTGCTCTGCATCGATAAAGGCTGCGATGCCGCCTTCTTTTTGAGCTTGAGCCACTGCATGAAGAGCAACGGTTGTCTTACCAGAAGACTCTGGACCGTAAATCTCAATAATCCGCCCTTTAGGATAACCACCCGCACCAAGGGCGATATCCAAAGCCAGAGAGCCTGAACTCATGACTTGAACCTTTTGCTCCGCTCGCTCGCCCAGACGCATAATGGCTCCCTTACCGAAATCTTTTTCAATATTCTTCAGAGCGTTATCCAAAGCTTTTTGGCGTTCATCTCCAAATTTCTTTGTGATTTCATCCAAATTTTTCTGTTTTTTTGCCATTTATTTCTCCTGTTTTTTCTAAAATGTCTTTTGGCCATCTGTTCATTATACCAAAAATCAGTTCTTTAATAAAGTTTTTCGTACGAGGTTGAAGGCGTGCATGACGGCAATCTTCCGCACATCACCTCGACTGCGACCAGCAATATTGGCCTCAATAATTTCCGTTCCTGATTCACTCGCTAAGCCGATAAAAACGGTCCCAGCTGGATGGCCTTCCAGCGAATCTGGGCCTGCCACGCCTGTCAGACTGACAGCTAGGTCACTTTCGGTCAGCTTTCTAGCTTGCTCTGCCATTTTCCCAGCCGTAAAAGCTGAAACGACACCGTGCTTCTCCAGATCTCCCAACGGGATATCCAGCATCCGGCTCTTTTCCTCCATGCTGTAGGTGACAAAGCCACCTGAAAAAACGGAGGACGCCCCAGCAAAATCTGCCAAGGTCGCTTGAAAGAGACCAGCTGTCAGACTCTCCGCCGCCGAAATCGTCTTCCCTTGACTCTTGAGCAAGTCAAAGGCCACTTGAGCCAAAGAATTGTCATCCCCATAACCGTAGAAAATCTCGGACAAAGACTGCCCCTCAAAACTCTGATGCGCCAAAATAGACTTTTCCACAGCCTCAAACTTAGCATCCGCTTCTGCCTGACTCAGAGCCTTAGTGGACAATCGCAAGGTCACTTCGCCTATCTTTGCATAAGGAGCAATGGTCGGATCACTTTGTTGATCAATCATCTCGGCCAAAATAGTTACCAGCTGACTCTCGCCAATACCGAAGAAGCGCAGCACCCGTGAATACAATTTCTGGCCTGTGGATAAGAGGGGAACCAGCTCGTTATTGACCATAGGTTTGAGCTCGCTAGGCGGGCCAGGCAGGACCACATAGGTCACTCCATCAACCTCTAGTAAACCGCCAACGGCCAGACCTGTCGCATTTGGTAGCGGAGTCGAGCCTGTAACCAGCTGGGCCTGACGTTCATTGTTGGGCGTTCGGGCATAGTCTGGTCGGCTGGCAAAAAAATGATCCAACTTTTCCACAGCCGCTGGGTCGAAGCTCAAATCTCGACCGATAAACTTAGCCAAGGTCTGCTTGGTCAAATCATCCTCCGTTGGCCCCAAGCCTCCTGTCAGGATAATTAAATCACTGCGCTCTTTGGCAATTTCTAGGACAGAGAGAAGACGGTTTTCATTGTCCCCCACTGCCGTCTGAAAATAGACATCAACTCCTAGACTAGCTAGCTTTTCAGATAAAAACTGGGCATTGGTATTGACAATCTGACCTGTCAGAATCTCTGTGCCCACAGCAATAATTTCTGCTTTCATAGAACCTCCTACCTTACTATTCGGAATTGGCTTTATTTTATCACAAAAAAGAGTAAAAAAGTTGATTTTCTTTTCAGGAAATAAAAAGAGCTGTCAACTTGATTGACAAAGTTGTCAACATCCTGTGGATAACTTTTAAAAATCTGTTTGTTATGGAGAATAACTGGATTGTTAGGCAGATGCTATTGGCAAAGGAACTTTTTCTTTTTATAATAAATATGAAAAGGATGTAAAGAAGAAACTTATTTATTTTACTAAAAAAGAGAGGGAATCATCATGAAAATTTCTCAAGTTCTCAAAGACATTCGTCAACATCATCAGCTCACTCAGGAAGCCTTAGCAGAAAGGCTCAATGTTTCCCGCTCTGCCATTGCCCGCTGGGAAAGTGGAAAAGGAATCCCTGATATTGGCAATCTCATCGCTATCAGTCGGGAGTTTGATCTCAGTCTAGATCAGCTCATCAAGGAGGACGAGCATTTGGAGAAAAAGGTCATCGAAGACAGCAAGGCTAAAAAATGGCATTATTTAGTTATCCTCTACCTTTTTTCCATCTTGGTTTACATTGGTGTCTTTGCTTACTTGCACCATATCTTTATGGCAGGCTTCCTCGTCTCTACTCTCTTTATGCTTTTCTACGAGCTGCGCATCTTTATCAAGGAAAAGATTTGGATGCAGAAGGAGGAGTAATAATATTCACACTGTACAGAAAAGGCTAAGACAACTATCTTGTCTAGGCCTTTTTTTCGTTATTCTTTAACTTACTTTCATAGCGGAGACGGATGGTTGGCTCTCCTCGAAGGCTCACTCCCTCCTTTTCCCACATCAGAGTCATCCCAATTTTTTCTAAAACTCCTTGACTAGCAAGATTGGGCTTAGTCGTGTGGGCAAGAAATATTTTTACCCCCGGCATGTTCTGAGCCAATTCTTTCAAGGCTAAGGCTGCTTCAGTTGCGTAACCTTTTCTGTGATAGTTAGCATTGACTGTATAGCCTATTTCCGCCGTTTCTTGTTCTGTATCTATTCGAAGAGAGATATTGCCAATTAATTTACCTTCAGATTTCAACTCGATACCGTAGCGGCCCAAAGGAGCACTTAAATTATATAAGACAAGACTCTCTCGGCTCTCTTCTATGCTTTGGTGCTCTGGATAATCATATTTTAATAATTCTCCATCTGAAGTATACTCATGATAATCCAACAAATCATCCATAGTCATAGGACGTAGGAGGAGGCGCTCCGTCTCCAAGATACGATTCTCTGCCAAATATACTAAGGCTCTATTGTCCATCCTTCATTTCCTTTATTATAAATCTTCAAAATACTTAAAAAGTAACCGCTAAACTTTCGCTTTATTTACTTACCACTCTACTACTACATTAAAAAAATTGTTACCATGAAAGCAATGATATTGTTGCAACAATGGAGGGCTATTGGATACCAGATATTTTTGTCCTTTCTCAGATACAGGAGCGAGAGAAGAAGACCTCCGGCAATGTAGGAAATAGCTGTCACCCACTCTGATAAGTCCCAGCTGTGCATATGAAGGGTAGCAAATAGAATGGTTGTCAACACAATACCTAGCCAGTTGGAGAATTTTGCCAAAAAAGTACCTAGGAAAAAGCGGCGGAAGAAAAACTCTTCAACGATTGGCCCGATAAAGCAACCGATAACCAAGATTAAAAATGGATTTTTCAACAAGGCTCCTTGAATACTGGCATCATTCTGCCCCTGTAGCGGCAAGCCCAGACTCTGTTTCATCAAAGCTGAAAGCAGGTTGCAGGCAATGGACAGAAAGAAAACGAAGACCATGTACAAAGAAATCGTTTTTAGAAATTCCTTCTTCTTAGTCAGAATCAAGGCTAACTGCTCCTTTAATTCTTCACGATAAGCTAAGATTCCTAAGATAAATAAAAGGAAATAAACTGGGTAAATCAGCCAATTTATTCCAATCAGCTGCAAGCCTCTACCTAGAAATAAAATAGTATAGAGGGTGATAAAAATGAGGAGAAATTTTCTTGTTTTCATTGTTCTACTTCCAATCACAATTCTTTTCATGGTCATTGATAAGGCCAGCTGCTTCCAGGAATGAATAAACGCAAACTGGACCGACAAATTTGAAGCCTTGCTTTTTCAGCGCCTTGGACATAGTTTCTGAAAGCTCGGTCTTAGTTGGGGCTTCCTTGTAGTTCGTAATTTGATTGTCAATCGTTTTGAACTCGACAAAGGACCAGATATAGTCGTTAAAAGAGCCAAACTGCTTTTGAACAGCCAAAAAAGCTTGGGCATTGGCCCTAGTCGCATAGATTTTCATCTTATTGCGGACGATATCAGGATTATCCAAAAGAGCATCCAAGTCTGTATCCGTCATCTGAGCAATTTTCTGGGCATCATAGAAATGAAAAGCTTCTCGAAAAGCTTGGCGTTTATTGAGAATAGTCTCCCAAGAAAGTCCAGCCTGATAAGTCTCCATGCAGAGCAATTCAAATAACTTTTGATCATCATGGAGGGGTTTTCCCCACTCCTCATCATGATAGGCCACATACAAGGGGTTGTTCATCTTTACCCAGCCACAACGTTTGGTCATATCTTCCTCCTATTTTACCAACATCTTAAGGGCAGACTTGATATAGTTTTCAGCTGTGTCCGTCGTGCCTTCAAAGAATTTCTTGATTTTCTTGAGCTCAGCAGCTTTGTATCCCAGAGCCAGCATAGCTTCCATGGCTTCTTCCAGCTCTTGATTATCCACAGTCTGGACGGGCGCCTTGCTTTCTGCCGGACCATCTGCCGCCACTACCTTGCCTTCCAAGTCCAGCACCATCTGCTGGGCTGTTTTCTTACCAATTTTAGGAAACTTGGTCAGGTAGGTAATGTTTTTCTGCTCAATGGCTTGTACCAAGCCAGCATTATCGTCTGCGGCAATGATAGCCAAGGCAGACACTGGCCCAATACCTGAGACTGAGATCAAGCTGAGAAAGAGTTGCTTCTCCTCCTCGGTCGCAAAACCGTATAAAAGCTCCGCGTCTTCTCTCACCACCTGGTGCACATAAACCTTGGCTTCCTGATGAAGCTGCCCTGAGTAAGCATAGGGGTTGGCTACATGAAGAATATAGCCGATAGAGTTGACTTCCAACACAATGTACTTAGCTGTGATTTTACTGATAATTCCTTTAAAATATTCGTACATAATCTTCCTTCTTTTTGTATCATTTTGCCTATCTAGTATATCATATTTTCTGTCTGAAAACTGCAAACAGAAGTGCAACCAGCGGTTGACAAAATGTACAGGAAGCTGTATTCTCAAGATAACTAAAAGCTGTTAGGATAGAGTTAGCAAAGAAAAGGAGGCCATCACGATGAAACTCGCTGATAAATTATTTGAACTAAGAAAAGAGAAAGTCTGGTCACAAGAAAAGCTAGCTGAACAGATCAATGTCTCTCGCCAGAGCATTTCCAAGTGGGAATCTGGCCAAGCACTGCCCGAGCTGGAAAAAATTGTAGAACTGAGCAAGATTTTCCAGGTGACGACAGATTATCTACTTTTAGAAGAAAGTGACAAGCCGGAAATAAAACCCGTCCTCTCAGAAGACGAAAAAGACCGCTACTACAAAGTAGTGAAATCTTATGGCTTCTGGCATGTTTTGTATATTTTTGTATTAGCCTTGGCTATTTATCTCTTTTCCGCAGGCTCTAGCTTTCCAGCAAAATTCACTGCGCTGGTCTGGTTAGCTTTTTTCCTCCTAGTCGCATCAGCAATGGCTATTAACAAGGCGCTAAAGATTAAGGAAAAGTACCTGAACAAGGTTATCGGCTTTGATGGGGACGCTCAGAAAGAAGGTGCTCAAGATAAAGCTAAAAACTGACAATCCCATACCTGTCAAAACTCGTCTGAAAGAACTCTTTGGTGACTGGCTCTTTATCTCAGGCTACCTCATTGCTCTTTTTTTTACTAGCTATAGGCTTTTACAATCTAGTTCTAGGAGGCATTCCTGCATTCACTGAAGCTCAGAGCCAACTTCTGGCTTTTTCTACCTCAGTCCTTCCTCTATCTATCATCTTTGCTTGGTTAGACTATAGAAAAGGAAGTTTTGGCAAGCGTTGGGCAGGTTTACAGTTGGTTTACAAGCATAGGAGCCTTGCTCACAGCCTTTTGCGCTCTGCTATCAAGTTTTTCCCTTGGCAGCTGGGACATATGGGAGCTATCCGTAGTGCTTATCAAGCAGATACCCTGTCAATTTTCTTGTCAACTTCAGCAGGTATTCTCTTCTTGATCTTTCTGCTGATGGGATTGCTTCGCAAGGACAGACGCCATCCAGCTGATTTGCTTGCTGGAACGCAAGTTCAGCTTCAAGATTAAAAAATAGCCTCAGTCAAGCAACTGAGGCTATGCTATTTTATCATTGTCAATAAAAATCAAAATCAGACTAGACAGTAAAATGCAGGTATAACTTGAATCAGACAAGTCGAAATTAAGAATGTATGGTTTTGATTTTCGAAGAGTATTAATACTTACCCAACTCCCGTAGGCTAGTATGATTTTCCTGAATGCGGCGAAACATTTTTTCCATATCCGACTTGGTAAAGTTAACCAAGACTGGTCGACCGTGTGGACAGTTATAAGGATTGTTGCATTGGGATAGTTGGAAAATTAAATCACGTGCCGAGTAGTCATCTAAGCTATGATTGGCCTTAATAGAACGTTTACAGCTCATCATAATAGCCAGCTCTGCTCGATATTTCTTGATAGAAACTTCCTTGGTCAGGAGCAGCATATCACACATCTCATAGATACCGGCCTCAATCTCCTCTTCCTTGAACCAAATAGGATGCTCACGGAGGATAAACTGGTTGGCTCCGTACTCTTCTAAAAAGATGCCAGCATCTTCTAACAGCTCCATCCGCTGCTTGATTCGCAGCATATCATCCGCTGGAAATTCAAAGATATAGGGCACTAAGAGCTGCTGTTGGCTATTGTCCACATCTCCAATCTTCTCCCTATAATACTCATACTTGACCCGCTCCTGGGCAGCATGCTGGTCAATAATGTAAAGACCGCCCTTGCCCTGAGCAAAGAGATAGGTGCCATGCATCTGGCCGAAATATTCTAACTCTGGGAAGCTTGATTTCTCTTCCTGCTCCAACTTATCCACAGCCCGCTCCAGACTGGCCTGATCTAGCTCTGGATGGTCTAGCTGGTCATAGCTGGCCAGCTTTCTCTCTGCAAATTTGACCGAAGTCGGTTGCGGTTCTACTTTTTCATCTGTCGCTTCATGAACAGGCTCCGCTGATTCTTCAAAGGATAGTTGCTGCTCCGCGACTTGTGGCTTGAGGAAGAAGTCATTCTGCTCCTTATCGTAGTAGAGGCGATTTTCTTTCAGCGGAAGGCTGGTCTGTTCGGGCTTAGTGGCACGCTTAACAGTTGATTTGGCTAGATTTTCCAAAGCATCCGGGATAAGGTCTTGCTCCTTGAGACTGGTCGCAATAGATTGCGAAATCAAGGCCATGAGTTCCCGCTCTTTAGAAATCCGCACCTCTTGCTTGGTCGGATGGACATTGACATCGGCCAGATAGGGGTCAATCTGAATATTGATGACTGCTAGTGGAAAGCGGCCTACCATCAGCTTGCTGCCGTAGCCGTCCAAAATAGCTCGATTGAGCAGGAAATTCTTGATATAGCGGCCGTTAATGAGAATCGTAATATAATTCCGATTCGCACGAGTCAACTCAGGCAGACTGACATAGCCGCTCACTTCAAAGTCCAAATCTGAAGCAGAGATTTCCACCATTTTCTTAGCTGTTATCAAACCATAGATTCCTGCAATAGCCTGACGCAGATTACCACTGCCGGCAGTCCGTGTCATTTCGCGGCCGTCACTGACAAGGGTGAAAGCCACCTCTGGATGGGCCAGACTAAGCCGATTAATCACATCAACGATATGGGAAAGCTCAGCCTGCTGGCTCTTCATATACTTGAGCCGGGCTGGAGTATTAAAGAAGAGATCTTCTATCTTGATTTTCGTTCCTACCGGACTGCTGGTAGGCTCATGCTCTTCTATCTCACCGCCTTGGGCAACCAGCAAAGTCCCGTGCTGACCAGATTCGGTCGCTGTTTCAATGGTAAAACGCGAGACAGAAGCAATGGAAGGAATGGCCTCGCCTCGGAAACCCAGCGTCCGGATCCGAAAGAGATCTGCCTGCTTCTTGATTTTACTGGTAGCATGGCGTCGAAGAGCCAGAGGGACATCTTCGTGGTCTATGCCTTCACCATTATCCGTCACCTGAATGCTCTTGAGCCCGGCCTCCTCGATTTCGATGGTAACCTGGCTTGCACCCGCATCAATTGAATTTTCCACCAGCTCCTTGACCACGCTGCTAGGCCGCTCAATGACCTCACCGGCCGCAATCTGATTGGCTAGAATTTCTGGAAGTTCGATAATTTTTGACATCTTTTTCTCCGTATTTGTTCTGCTATCTATTATAACACATTGGGCCCTTTCTAGCAGAGGGCAGCCTTGTCTTAACCATTCTGCCCGCAAGCCAAACCATATAGACACAAATAGCTGCCACATAGACAAAAGGGCTTGTTTTCGCTGCTAAGTTGCGGTTTAATAAAGGTGAAAGGAGGAAGTTATGAAAGTTAAGCTAAGAATCGATTCTCAAGTCACCGAAGACTCCGTCAGCATTGAGGCTCGCCTCATGACAGAAAGCATTCAGGAATTGGTCCACTTTGCTCAACATCTAGGCAAAGAGGACAAGATTCATGTCAAAAAAGAAGATGAAATCTATCTGCTGGATGCTAAGGAAATCCACCGAATCTATACAGAAAATCGTCATGTTCAAGTCCGCACAGCAAAAGACGGCTATCGAGCTCAACAAGCTCTTTATCAGTTGCTGCAGGTCCTGCCGGAGTATTTCCTGCAGATTTCTCAGTCGGAGATTATCAACAGCCGACAAATCAGTCACCTCAAGCTGACGCCCAATGGTCTAATTCAAATATTTCTGAAAAACGGCGATCAGACCTACTCGTCCCGCCGTTATCTCAAATCCATCAAAGAAAGGTTGCAATTATGAAAACTCGTCTTAAAAAACTCTTTTTCGGAGGGATTGGAGGGATTTTCATCGGTCTCTTCTTCTCCATGATTGTTTCTTATTTTTACAATCCAGCTTATCTACCGCTGCACCCTGACTCGCCTATCGGTCACTTCTTTTTGAGCCAGCATGTCCATGTTTCCCTTATCATGCTCTACTGCCTGCTTATCTGGTTTATCATGGGATCTGTTTTCAAATGGAGTGGAAGCTTCTTCAAAAGAGACTGGAGCATCCTGCGCTCCGTCGTTAGCCACTATGGCGTGATGATTCTAACCTTTGCACTTTTGGCTAATCTAGCTGGATTTTTCCCAAGAGAAAAAATACTCAGTCTGACACTGACTGCCGTCGGGGAATTCACCCTCATCTATCTAATCATTTCAGGCGTCATCTACTACCGCACCTACCGCAACATTCAAAAAATCAATAGCGGCTTGTCTAGCAAATCGTGAGAAACAAAAAGAGCGAGAGTGGGACAGAAATCGGTAATTCGTTAGAATTCGATTTCGTCCTCCCACCTCCGCACAGTTAAGTAGGACTGTAAAAGCTGATGAAATCAGCGTAGTAGAGCCCACTCAACCACTGCGTCTTGCTCGACAATCCAAAGACAATTGAGAGGCTAGGACTTTTGTCCCAGCCTCGTTCTTTGTTTTTACAACTTCTTCTTGAGCTCGGCCACTGCTGCCATGACTTCCAGAGGAGTCATATTGTAGATGTCCAAGTCTCGGAGTTCAGTTAGAACCGGATTTTCCGTTCCTTCTGCAAAAAGAGACATCTGCTCAGCCACTTGTGGCTGCTTCGGTCTGGATTCAGCAGGAAGCTCTGAGCCTAGTCCAGTATCCTGACTTTCCAAATGGCTCAAAATGCTGTCTGCCCGCTCCAGTAATTTCTCAGGAAGTCCAGCAATCTTCGCCACATGAATTCCGTAGGACTTGTCAGCCGGCCCCGGCTCAATCTTATGCAGGAAAGTCACCTGCCCGTCCTTTTCCAAGGTTGCCACATGGACATTTTCCAAATGCTCCAAGATGTCCTCTAAGGCTGTCAGCTCATGATAGTGGGTGGCAAAGAGGGTTTTGGCCCCAGTATAATGATGAATATGCTCGATAATAGCCTGAGCCAGCGCCATCCCATCGTAAGTAGCCGTCCCACGACCCAGCTCATCAAAGAGGATGAGCGATCGCTCGCTGGCCTGCCGAATAGCCCGATTGGCCTCCATCATCTCCACCATAAAGGTGGACTGGCCGGACACCAAATCATCTGCTGCACCGATGCGAGTGAAAATCGCATCGAATAGTGGCAAACTGGCAGACTGGGCGGGCACATAAGATCCCATCTGTGCCATAATGACGATGATAGCCAGCTGGCGCATATAGGTCGATTTCCCGCTCATATTAGGTCCGGTAATGAGCTGGATGTCCGTTTCCTGGTCCAGCAGAATACTATTTGGAATATAGCTCTGGACTCCCATGACCTTTTCCACGACAGGATGGCGGCCTTTTTCAATTTCCAGACGGCGATCCCCAGTAAAGACAGGGCGCACTAAATGCTGCTGTTCTGCCACCGCAGCAAAACTCTGCAGGACATCTACAGCTGCAAGCGTTTGTGCCAAGGCCTGCAAGCGCTGGATGTATTTGCCAGCTTCCTCGCGAATCCGCATGAAAATTTCGTATTCCAGATTAGCAGATTTTTCACGCGCCTCCAACATCTCTCCCTCAATTCGGGCCAACTCCTCCGTTCCGAAACGCTCCGAATTTTTCAGGGTCGCCTTGCGGAAGAAATGACTGGGCACATGAGCCAGCTGGGAATTGGTCACGTGGAAATAGTAACCATCTTTTTTATTATAATCAATCTTCAGATTGCTGATGCCGCTGTTAGCACGTTCTTTGACTTCCAGCTCCGCAATCCATCCGGTCCCATCCCTCAGCACAAGCCGATACTGATCCAAGGTCTCATCAAAGCCTGTCCGAATGATATTACCCTCGGTGATGATATGGGGCGCATCCGGCGAAATAGCCGAGCTAATCAAGCCTGCCAACTCTGGAATAGGATCCAATCCCTCAATCAAACGAGCTAGATGCGGGCTGCCAATTCCTTGAAGAATAGCCTTAATCTGAGGCACATTGCCCAATGTAGCTGCCAGCTGCAGCAGATCCTTGGGGTTGGTCTTACCAAAAGACACTCGACTGGCCAACCGCTCGATATCATAGACTCCCTTGAGGCTTTCTGTCAAGTCACTCCGCTCAAAGAAATGATCCAGAAAGACCTCGACGACATTCTGCCGCTGGCTAATTCGCGCTTCATCAATCAGCGGACGCTGAATCCAAGAGCGCAGCATGCGGCCGCCCATGGCCGTCTTAGTCTCGTCCATCAGCCAATAAAGACTGCCGTGCTTCTTGCCTGAACGAGCATTTTCTGTCAAATCCAGACTCGCCTTGGTGGCATAGTCCATTTGCAGAAAGTCCTTAATTTCATAATGCTGGGCCTTCTTTAAATGGCTGAGCTCCCTCATCTGGGTCCGGTGCACATACTCCAGCAATTTCCCTGCTGCCTGACGCTCCATAGGAGACAGCTCCTCGCCCAGCAGCTGGACATCGTCCAAGGCCGTCTGTACATAGGACAGTAAAAGGTTCATCTGTCCAGCCAAGACCTGCTCCTCAGCTTCTGGCAAGGCATAGCCCAGCACCACTTCCCTAGCTTTCAAATTGCGGATTTCCCCGCAGACCAAGGAAAAGTCCTCTAAACTAGTCACCTGAAACTCACCAGTCACCAGGTCCATATAAGCCAGACCATAGAGCCTGTCTGAGCAATCCAGAGCCACCAGAAAGTTATTGGCAGAGTCCGGCTTACTGGAGTCCACCACTGTCCCCGGCGTGATAACCTGAACGACCTCCCGCTTAACAACTCCCTTGGCTTCCTTGGGATCTTCCATCTGCTCCGCAATCGCTACCTTATAGCCTGACTCGACCAAAACATCAATATACTGCTGAGCCGAATGATAGGGAACTCCGGCCATGGGAATGGGATTTTCTGCATTTTTATTGCGGCTGGTGAGAGAAATCTCTAAAATCTGGGCGGCATTGACCGCATCATCATAAAACAACTCATAAAAATCCCCCATCCGAAAGAGCAAGAAAGCATCTGGATAGTCCTTCTTGATATCCAAATACTGCTGCATGCCTGGCGATAACTTTTCTACTGCCATCTCTATCCTTTCTAAAAACAAACGAGGTCAGGACTTCCGTCTCAAACCTCTCCGTCAATTCTAAGCTTTTTGGCTAGTCCATGCCTTCTTTGACACTCGTCTCGATTTCTCTAGCGGCATCCTGATCCCGGCAAATCACGAGCAAGGTATTGGCACCTGCAACGGTTCCTAAAATCCGACTATCCAACGAACCATCTACCACATTTGCCAAGACCGTCGCTTCGCCCAGTCCTGTACGGAAAACCAGCGTAAACTCCGCTCGAGAAACAGCCTGAACATGACTGGCCAAAAATTCTGCTAAGTCCAGCTCTCCTGCTTCATGGGCCAGCACATAATAGACTTGACCGTCCTTTTTCAACTTGGCCAAACCAATCTCCCTTAGATCACGCGAGAGGGTTGTCTGGGTCACAAAAATCCCCACGTCTTCCAATCTTTTTTGAATATCCTTTTGTGTTCCTAACTTTTCTTCCTTGATCATCATTCTGACAAGTTGATGACGCTCGCTCTTTCTCATGCTCGACCTCATTGACTGAATATTTATACTCTCAATTATATCAAAAAATCTATCTTATACCAAAAAAATTGAAGATTCCTCATAAAATGTGATAAAATGTGATAAAATAGTAACAAAAGACTCAAAGGAGCAAATATGGATAATAAACAATTAATCGCTAGCGAGTTGGCCAAAGTTATTGACAGCTTGGACCAAACCGCTATCTCTAACCTACTAGAACAGCCGAAAAGTTCTGATCTTGGAGACATTGCCTTCCCAGCTTTCTCACTTGCTAAAGTAGAACGCAAGGCTCCTCAAGCTATCGCTGCGGATATCGCTGAAAAGATCGACCCAAGTCATTTTGAAAAAGTTGTCGCAACTGGACCTTATGTCAACTTCTTCCTCAACAAAGCTAAAATCTCTGATCAAGTCATCAAAGAAGTCATCAAGGAAGGCGCTGACTATGGTCAACAGAACGAGGGTCAGGGCGGAAATATCACAATTGACCTTTCTAGTCCTAACATTGCAAAACCTTTCTCTGTCGGTCACTTGCGCTCAACTGTTATCGGAGATGCCTTGTCTAATATCTTCCGCAAGATGGGCTACAATACCATCAAGATCAACCACTTGGGTGACTGGGGCAAGCAATTCGGTCTTCTCATGGTTGCTTACAAGAAGTGGGGCAACAAGGAAGCCGTTGAAGCCAACCCAATTGATGAACTCTTGCAACTTTACGTCCGCATCAATGCTGAAATCGAAAACGATCCAGCCTTGGACGACGAAGGCCGCCTCTGGTTCAAGAAACTGGAAGATGGCGATCCAGAAGCAACTGAACTCTGGCAATGGTTCCGTGACGAAAGTCTCGTTGAATTTAACCGTATCTATGAATTGCTCGGCGTTGAATTTGATAGCTTAAATGGCGAAGCCTTCTACAATGACAAAATGGACGAGGCCGTGAAAATTCTGGAAGACAAGGGTCTCCTGAAGGAATCAAAAGGCGCTAGCATTGTGGACTTGGACGATGTCAATCTCCCACCAGCTATGATTAAAAAATCAGACGGTGCTACACTTTACATCACCCGTGATATTGCCACTGCTATGTACCGTGCGCGCACTTACAACTTCGTCAAGAACGTTTATGTCGTTGGTCAAGAACAATCAAACCACTTCCGTCAGCTCAAAGCTGTCCTTAAGAAGATGGGATTTGACTGGAGCGATGACATGATCCACGTGGACTTTGGACTGGTTACGAAGAATCGCCAAAAACTTTCAACACGTAAAGGAAACATCATCCTTCTGGAACCAACTCTGCAAGAAGCAATCAGCCGTGCAAAAGCTCAAATTGAAGAGAAAAATCCAAATCTGGAAAACAAAGAAGCTGTTGCCCATGCAGTTGGTGTCGGTGCCGTTAAATTCTACGACCTTAAGACTGACCGCCGCAATGGTTATGACTTTGATTTGGAAGCAATGGTTTCCTTTGAAGGTGAAACTGGACCATATGTACAATATGCCTACGCGCGTATCCAGTCTATCCTGCGCAAAGCAGACTTCAAGCCAAGTCTTGATGCCAACTACAACCTCAACGATGCTGAAAGCTGGGAAATTATCAAACTGCTCCAAGACTTCGCTCGCGTAGTCAAACGTGCAGCTGATAACTTTGAGCCATCTCTGATTGCCAAATACGCGATCAGCCTAGCTCAAGCCTTCAATAAATACTATGCTCACACTCGCATCTTGGACGAAACGCCTGAACGCGACAGCCGTCTAGCTCTTAGCTACACCACTGCTGTTGTACTGAAGGAAGCTCTCCGCATGCTTGGTGTAGAAGCTCCAGAAAAAATGTAACCCTACACAAACCTTCCAGTTTTGGGAGGTTTTCTTAGGAAGAGATATTTTATGAATGAAACTGCTTATATTTTAGTTGTCCTTAGCTTGGTCATTCTCTTTTTGTACAACAAAAGAGAAAAGGTAAAGTTGCAGATTTTGTTGCAGCAGGAACTCCTAAAAAGTGATCATTTTCGACAAGAACTCCAAGGAAAAATGGCCACTAGTGAAAATCAAAATGACCTTATTGCTTACGTTAACAAAAACTACCGTTTAGGAATTTTATATTCAAAAGAGCTGGTCGAAACTATCGCCGGCGAGCAAGCAAACCAATAATATAAACAAAAGCCGCTCGGTCAACAACTGTTGACTGAACGGCTTTTTACTTATGCTTTTATTCCGTACAATTCTTCAATAATGCCAGCGACCTTTTTGATATCGCCCAGCATGCCACGCATTTCAAAATCAGCTAAAACAGGGAAACCAAAACGCTGGCTGTATTGCTTAGCAGTCAGGCAGTACTGGTTGTTAAAGTTACGGTTGCCACTTCCGATAACTCCCAAACACTTGCTAACATTCTGCCCATAATCTATAAAATCGGCCACATCTGTCGTAAGAATCTCGACATCGCCATTATCTACACCATTGCCACCTTCCAGATAGGTCGGTAGAAAGGTAATGAAAGGATTGGTCATTTCAAAGAACGGACGTCCCTCTTTCACTAAGTCTTTGATGTGGATTTTCTCAATCTCTAAACTCGGATGCTGCTCTAACAAATAGTCGCTTAAACGACGGACAAAACTCTCTGTATTGCCACTCAAGCTGATATAAACTAAGGAAACTTTCATGTTTATTTGCTCCGTTCCAAAAAATAACATTTATCCACTCATCTAGATTATCGGCAGTAAATGTTATTTGTCAAATCTTATTCTTCTTCAGCTACTTCTACAGTTTCAGCTTCCTTTTGCTGCTTGATCAGCTTAAAGACAACAATCGAAAGGAAGATGAGGCTAAGAACGACAGAGAAGCCGACGCTCATATTCAACCCCAGTATCTGAGTTGAAAGTAATGTTGGATCCGAGAAGGAAGAAGTTGCAATCCCTTTTGCTACCACATAACCATACGCTGTTCCAATCAGGCCAATAAGAACGTTCACGATGTAAATAAGATTGGCTTTGAAAATATCTTTCTTAAAAACGAAGAACCAAGCTGCAATCAAAAGAAGCAAGCCAACATAAAAGAAAATATTATTTATTAGCGAACCTGACAGTTCAGCGCTCTTGCTAAAGTAAGCTGCATACTGAGATTTTGCTGGCTCATTGATCCCCTTTAGTAAGGTTTCCACGGCATCATTTGAAGAGGAGAACTTCGAAATAAGCTCCCACAAAGTGCCTACTGTTTCTAATCCCAGTAAGACATAGAGATAAATTGGTTTCTTTTTCATAACAACCTCCTGTAAAGAAATACTTTTTCTTATTATACACCCAAAAGAAAAGACTGACAAGAGACAAGATCTGATACGATTTTAAAAGCTCTATCTACTAGAAAAGCTTATCCTTCAAGGCTATTCACTCTAGTCTTCTAACACGAAAAAAGCCAAGACAGTCCTGCCTAGGCTTTTTCACTTATTTTAAATAACTAGTTCTCCAAATGCCATACTTCGTCATTGTATTGTTGGATTGTACGGTCTGCTGAGAAGAAGCCAGCTTTGGCAATGTTAACGATCACTTTATCCAACCATGCATCGCGGTCTTCGTAGTCAGTAAGCATTTGCTCTTTAACTTTGATGTAGTCTTCCAAGTCAAGAAGCGTCATGAACCAGTCTTTGTTGATCAATTCATTGTAAAGACGTTCCAAGCGTTCTTTCTTACCTACTGCAAGAACAGCATCGCTGATGATAAAGTCAACCAACGGTTTGATAGCTGGACGAGCGTAAAATTCGCTTGATTTGTAAGCTGCTTTTGCGTAAAGGTCGATAACAGTTTCTGAATCTTCACCGAAAATGTAGATATTTTCGTCGCCAACCAATTCAGCGATTTCCACATTAGCACCGTCCATAGTACCAAGTGTCAAAGCACCGTTAAGCATGAATTTCATGTTACCAGTACCTGAAGCTTCTTTAGAAGCAAGTGAAATCTGCTCAGAAATATCACCAGCTGCAATCAAGAAGCTTGATGCTGTAACGTTATAGTTCTCAACCATAACCACTTGCAAGTGTGGTGCCACTGCTGGGTCATTCGCGATTATTTCTGACAAGCAAAGGATCAAGTGAATGATGTCTTGGGCAATTGTGTAAGCAGGAGCTGCCTTACCACCAAAGAAGACAGTGATTGGACGAGCAGGAATGTTACCAGCCTTGATGTCCAAGTACTTGTGGATGACATACAAAGCGTTCATTTGTTGACGTTTGTACTCGTGCAGACGCTTGATTTGGATATCAAAGATAGAATCTGGATTGATTTCCACACCTTGAGCTTCCTTCAAGTGACGAGCCAATTTACGCTTATTGTGAGACTTAATGCCTTCCAGCTTTTCTTTCACTTCTTGCTTGCCAGCAAAGTCAAGTAGACCTTCCAACTTAGCGGCATCATGGTGCCAATCGCGACCAAGAAGTTCATCTAAGTAGCTAGACAAACGTGGGTTAGCGTGCATGAGCCAACGACGGAATGTGATACCGTTTGTCTTGTTGTTGAATTTCTCTGGATAAATATCGTAGAATGCTTTCAACTCAGAGTTCTTCAAGATTTCAGTGTGGAGTGCTGCAACCCCGTTAACGCTGTATCCATAGTGGATATCCATGTGTGCCATGTGAACACGGCCGCTCTCGTCAATGATTTGAACAGCTGGATCTTTGTATTCTGCTTTGACACGACGATCCAATTCTTTGATGATTGGTACCAAGTGAGGAACCACTTCTTGCAAGAATTCAAGAGGCCATTTTTCAAGGGCTTCAGCAAGGATAGTGTGGTTTGTGTAGGCAGTCATGCTACGAACGATTGAGATCGCTTCATCAAGCTCGATACCACGCGCAGTCAAGAGACGGATCAATTCAGGAATAACCAGTGATGGGTGAGTGTCGTTGATTTGTACAACTGCATAGTCTGCAAGGTCATGCAAGTTGCTTCCTTTTTCGATCGCTTCGTCGATGATCAATTGTGCACCGTTTGAAACCATGAAGTATTGTTGGAAAATACGGAGCAATTCACCTTGCTTGTCGCTATCATCTGGATAAAGGAAAAGAGTTAAGTTGTGAGCGATATCTGTCTTGTCAAATTCAATTCCCTCTTTGATGATTGAAGAATCAACTGAATCTAGGTCAAACAAGCGCAAACGGTTTTTAGTAGCTGTCTTGTAACCAGGAACATCAATATCGTAAAGAGTTGATGTCAAGGTAAAGTGCGCAAATGGCACTTGGTAGCTACGACTTGAGCGAACCAACCAGTTTTGCTCAGTCAACCAGAAATTTGGAATAGTTGTTTGTTCATTGTTTTTAAGGACTTGTTGGAAAAGACCGAAGTGATAGTTAAGGCCCACACCGTCACCGTTCAATCCAAGTGTTGCGATAGAGTCCAAGAAGCAGGCTGCCAAACGGCCCAAACCACCATTACCAAGAGATGGTTCCAATTCTACTTCTTCGACTTCGATCAAGTCTTTACCAGCAGCGGCAAGTTCTTTTTTCACATCGTCGTAAAGACCAAGGTTAATCAAGTTGTTTGACAAGAGTTTACCAATCAGAAACTCAGCAGAGATGTAGTAGAGTTTCTTTTTACCAGTATTAACTGGCTTTTGGGCGCTCGCTAATTTTGTGTAGTTCAAGAGAGCCAAGTAAAGCTCTTCATTGCTACAATCAGCAATTTGCTTTTGATAAGTTCTTTGAATATATGTTTGTAAGTTTGACATGATTTCTCCTAGTATTAGAAAGTATTGAAATTTATTGTCTTATGAAAGCAAGTCCGTATTCAGACGACGATAGACCTTAGTCAAATGATAAAGCTGACCTTCTACGATAGGGTTTAGCTCTTCAGCTGTCATCCGCCATGCCCAGTTACCACCAATTGTAGAAGGCAGGTTCATGCGGGCAGAGCCATCTAGCTCTAGCAAATCTTGCATCGTTGCGATAGCCATGTAGCTAACGGAAGCAAAGATTGTACGAAGCATTGCATGTGGCACCGTTTCGTATTCTTTGCGGTTAGTATACTGAGCCATGTATTCACGGGTTGGGTCATCGATCTCATCCTTATACCAGCCCAACACAGTATTATTGTCGTGAGTACCAGTGTACATCACAGAATTATGCGGTGCCAAGTGTGGACTATCAATGCTTTCATCATCTGGATTGAAAGCGAATTGCAGAATCTTCATACCTGGGAAGCCAGTTCGCTCACGCAATTCAATGACTTCATCCGTCATGAATCCAAGATCTTCTGCAATGATGTTCAAATCACCTAAAGCTTCTTTCACTGCGGCAAACAGCTTATAACCTGGACCTTTGACCCAGTGACCAGTAGCCGCTGTGTCAGACTCAGCTGGCACTTCCCAATAAGACTCAAAGCCACGGAAGTGGTCGATCCGAACAATGTCGTAAATCTTAAAGCTTTCGCGCAGGCGCTCAATCCACCAAGCATAGCCATCTTTATCCATGGCATCCCAATTATAAATTGGGTTACCCCACAATTGGCCAGTCTCTGAAAATTCATCTGGTGGGCAGCCAGCAACCTTAACTGGGCGACCTTGCTTATCTGTCTTGAAGAAGTGAGGCTGAGCCCAGACATCTGCACTGTCAGCAGCTACATAGATTGGCATGTCTCCAACGATTTCAATGTGATGGTCATTGGCATATTTCTTGAGTTCCAGCCATTGTTTAAAGAAGAGATATTGAGTTACACGATGGTATTCCAGCTTATCTGCCAATTTCTCACGATAGCTAGCCAAGCTTTCTGGTTGGCGACGACGAATCGCTTCATCTGGCCATTCTGTCCAAGCTTTCAGATCAAAATGCTCTTTAACAGCCATGTATTCCGCAAAAAGCTCCAACCAAGCTGCATTTTCCGCAACAAAGTGACGGAATTTGTCAAGATCGCCAACTTTAAGGAAACGAGCAACCGCTTTTTCCAAAAGAGGACGACGTGCTTCAAATACTTTTGCATAATCTACAGCTTTTGGATCATCGCCAAAATCAACACCTTTTAGATCTTCTTCTGCCAACAGGCCTTCGTCAATCAAGAAATCTAAATCAATAAAGTGAGTATTCCCTGCAAAGGCTGAGAAAGACTGGTAAGGAGAGTCCCCATAGCTAGTCGTTCCCAAAGGCAAGATTTGCCAATAACGTTGCTTCGTTCTAACTAAAAAATCCACAAAATCATAAGCAGACTGACCAAAAGAACCAATCCCGTACTTGCCTGGCAAAGAGGAAATGTGCATCAATACACCACTTTGTCTTGCTTTCATATGTAACACCTCAAAAATTTTTTCATGCTTGTTTCCTACTTTATTTAGCGAAAACGTTTGCGTTGCTTGAATTATAACCTATTTTTTTTTCAAGTGCAAGCTTTTTAAAAAACTTTTTTATTTATTATACCATAGATTTCCATTTTCTTTCCTTATATATCATCTAAATTAACACTCTTTCCTTAAAAATTTTTAAAAATTTTCTTAAAAACGCTTGCAAGCGTTTACCTTTTGTGCTAAAATTATTTTAAGTTCAAGAAAACGTTTGCGCTATGCAAGCGTGTTCTTAGATGGTATTATATTTTTATTCTTTAGGAGGAATAATCATGAAAAACAAAATGTTGAAGAGCGTTGCTGTTCTCGGTACTGTTGCTTTAGCAGGATTTATTTTGACAGCCTGCGGTAGCAAATCTTCTAAAAAAGAAACGGCTGCAAGCAATGAGCTTACTGCATATGTAGACGAAGGCTACAAGAGCTACATGGAAGAAGCTGCCAAAGCTTACGAAAAAGAAACCGGAACAAAGGTTACTATCAAAACAGGTGATGCTCTTACAGGTCTTGATAACCTTTCACTTGACAACCAATCTGGTAAATCTCCAGATGTCATGATGGCACCATACGACCGCGTAGGAAGCCTAGGTGCTGACGGACAGCTTTCAGAAGTTGAGTTGGGCAAAGATGCAAAAGCTGACGATACTACTAAATCTCTGGTAACAATCGACGGAACTACTTACGGTGCTCCTGCTGTTATCGAGACTTTGGTAATGTACTATAACAAAGACCTGATCCAAAAAGCTCCTACAACATTTGCTGAATTGGAAGAACTTGCAAAAGATAGCAAATATGCGTTTGCTGGTGAAGATGGCAAAACTTCTGCTTTCCTTGCTGACTGGACAAACTTCTACTATGCTTACGGTCTCCTTGCTGGAAATGGTGCTTATGTCTTCGGTAAAGACGGTACAGATCCTAAAGATATCGGTTTGGCTAACGAAGGTTCTATCAAGGGAATTGAATACGCTAAGACTTGGTATGAAAAATGGCCTAAAGGTATGCAAGATACAGAAGGCGCTTCTAACTTGATCCAAACTCAATTCCAAAGCGGAAAAACTGCTGCAATCATCGACGGCCCTTGGAAAGCTGCATCTCTTAAAGAAGCTAAAGTAAACTACGGCGTAGCAACTATCCCAACACTTCCAAACGGCAAAGAATACAAAGCCTTTGGTGGTGGTAAAGCTTGGGTCATCCCTGCTGGTTCTAAGAACGTTGACGGTGCACAAAAATTCGTTAACTTCCTTGCATCAACTGCACAACAAAAAGCTCTTTACGATGCAACAAACGAAGTTCCTGCGAACACAGAAGCACGTGAATACGCTGTAAGCAAGAAAGATGAATTGACAGACGCAGTTGTTAAACAGTTCAAATCTGCAGAACCAATGCCAAACATCTCTGAAATGAGTACTGTTTGGGATCCAGCTAAGAACATGCTCTTCGATGCTGTAAGCGGCAAGAAAGATGCTAAAACTTCAGCTGAAGATGCTGTTAAATTGATCAAAGAAACTATCGATCAAAAATTCGGCAACAAATAAGCAAGTTTAAATAAAGGGGTGGGAATTTTCCCTACCCCTTGTTTGATAGAATGAGGATTTATTCTATCTTCTAATAAGAAAAACTCGGATTAGGACTTGTACTTACTGCAATTCCTCAATCTTTCTCGTATCTAAGGAGACTACAATGACAAAAAAAGATCCCAAACAAGCCATGTTGCGCTCCCTCATTCCAGGGTTGGGGCAAATCTATAATGATCAAAAAGCCAAAGGATACATCTTTCTTGGGGTTACGGTTGCATTTTTAGCTTATTTCGTAGCTATTGCCCTTCCAGAAATTGAAAATCTCATCACCCTTGGTGAAGTCCGTGGTGACAACTCACTCTTCATGCTGATCCGCGGTGCCTTCCACCTCATCCTCGTGGTATTTTTCCTGATTTTCTATGGATTTAACTTGAAGGATGCTCAGACGGTTGCTAAACAGTGGAACAATGATTATCCTGTCCATACTACCTTGAAGGAAATGTTTGATGGAATCTATGAAAATGGCTTCCCTTACTTACTCATCATCCCTTCTTATCTGGCAATGACTTTTGCCATCATTTTCCCTGTATTGGTAACACTCTTGATCGCCTTTACAAACTATGATTTCAAACACTTGCCACCAAATAAACTCTTGGATTGGGTTGGCTTTACCAACTTTGCTAACATTTGGCAATTGAGCACCTTCCGTGCAGCCTTTGGTTCTGTCTTGACTTGGACTATCATCTGGGCGCTGGCAGCCTCTACTTTGCAAATCGTAATCGGTATTTTCACTGCTATTATTGCCAACCAACCATTCATCAAAGGAAAACGCATCTTTGGTGTTATCTTCCTACTTCCTTGGGCAGTTCCAGCCTTTATCACTATCCTGACTTTCTCAAACATGTTCAACGATAGTATCGGTGCCATCAACACTCAAGTCATCCCGCTTCTCAGCAAGGTTCTTCCCTTCCTAGATGGACAGCTAATTCCGTGGAAGACTGATCCGACTTGGACTAAGATTGCTCTGATTATGATGCAAGGTTGGCTTGGATTCCCTTATATCTATGTCCTGACCTTAGGTATCTTGCAGTCTATTCCAAACGACCTTTACGAGGCAGCCTACATCGACGGAGCCAATGCTTGGCAGAAATTCCGCAACATCACTTTCCCAATGATCTTGGCAGTTGCGGCACCAACTTTGATCAGTCAATACACCTTTAACTTTAATAACTTCTCAATCATCTACCTCTTCAATGCAGGTGGTCCTGGTAGTGTCGGTGGAGGAGCCGGTTCAACCGATATCCTGATCTCTTGGATTTATCGTTTGACCACAGGTACAGCACCGCAATATTCAATGGCGGCGGCCGTTACCCTCATCATCTCCATCATCGTCATCTCTATCTCTATGATTGCCTTCAAGAAACTACACGCATTTGATATGGAGGATGTATAAGATGAATAGTTCTGTTAAATTTAAACGTTTTATCAACCATAGTTTGACCTATCTCTACCTTGTAGTGCTTTCCATTATCATTCTCTACCCGCTCTTGATCACGATCATGTCTGCTTTCAAGACGGGGAATGTCGTGGCCTTCAAGCTAGACACAGACATCAACTTCAGTCTGGAAAACTTCTCTCGTCTCTTCTCAGAGACTCTATATGGTACTTGGTACTTTAACACCATTATCATTGCCGTCTTGACAATGATTGTCCAAACCAGTATAGTGGTACTTGCAGGTTATGCATACAGCCGTTACAATTTCATCGCAAGAAAGCAAAGTTTGGTTTTCTTCTTGATTATCCAAATGGTGCCAACCATTGCAGCTCTGACCGCCTTCTTCGTTATGGCGCTGATGCTCAATGCCCTTAACCAAAGCTGGTTCCTCATCTTCCTTTATGTGGGTGGTGGTATTCCAATGAATGCTTGGTTGATGAAAGGATACTTCGATACCGTTCCTATGTCTCTGGATGAGTCGGCTAAATTAGACGGTGCTGGTCATTTCAGACGTTTCTGGCAGATTGTCCTGCCCCTCGTTCGTCCAATGATTGCTGTGCAAGCTCTCTGGGCCTTCATGGGACCTTTCGGAGACTACATCCTCTCCAGCTTCCTTCTTCGTGAAAAAGAATTTTATACGGTTGCAGTTGGTCTTCGTACCTTCGTCAGCGATGTCAAGAATCAAAAAATTGCCTTCTTTGCTGCCGGTGCGATTCTCACTGCCCTTCCAATCTGTATTCTCTTCTTCTTCCTGCAAAAGAATTTTGTATCTGGTTTAACAAGTGGTGGAGACAAGGGATAATCTTGTCCCACCCTGTTTTTGATTTAAAAACAATTATAGTTATATGGCAGCCAATAAGTTCTTTATTGGCCACCACCTGATTATAATTTTAGAAAGAGGCAGCTATGTTACCTTATCCTTTTAATTACTTTTCGAGCTTGATTGGTTTTAGAAAAACTTTCGCCAATCGTCGGATGCTTAGCTGGTTCCAGCTCATCTTTACCAGCATCTTTTTGATTTCTCTGTCTTTGATTCCCGTGGCCATTCAAACAGCATCTTTGACGAGCTATGCTCTGGATACCTTTGTTGATAAGGCTTTTGACACTTTGGATGAAGACGTGATGATTGACTTGGGCCATCATGCCCAGATGAAAGACCATGTGCTGACCACTGAAAATCCTGAAGGGATTCATCACAATGCCGCTGGGACTGTCATTATCGGCCATCACGAGGAGCTCAAATTAGGCGAGGAGCTGACGCTTTACTTCGACAAAGAAAATCTCAAAATCACTAAAGAAGGAAAAGAACTGGCCAATATCCGCTACCAAGCCATTGACCAGAAAGCTCTAAAAAGTAAAGAAGCCCTGACCAAAGCCATTTCTAAAGACTGGTTCCAGCAAAACCGCCTGGTAATCAGCCTCTTTCTAATCCTCTCTGCAGGCTTCCTCTTTAGCATCAACTTTACCTTTCTAGCACTCGGTGCTTCCTTCTTGCTCTATCTGACCAAGAAATCACGGTTATTTTCTTTTAAAACCTTTAAAGAATGCTATCATTTTATCCTCAACTGCCTAGGATTACCAACGATTATCGGTCTTATCTGCGGCTTATTTGGGCAAAGCCTGCCCACGATTATCACCGTTCAAAATATCTTGTTTGTTCTTTATTTGGTGATTATTTTCTACAAAACACATTTTCGTGATGAGGATTTCAGAAATTAGGAGGTTATTATGCGCGTTACGATTAAAGAAGTAGCGAAACTAGCGGGTGTGTCTCCCTCAACGGTGACACGCGTCGTACAAAACAAGTCAACCATCAGCGATGAAACTAAAAAACGGGTTCGTGCTGCCATGAAAGAACTGGACTATCATCCAAATCTCAACGCTAGAAGTCTGGTCAGCCAATCAACCCAAGTCATCGGCCTAGTGCTGCCCGATGATTCGGATCTTTTTTACCAAAACCCATTCTTCCCAACTGTCTTGCGGGGGATTTCGCGCATCGCATCTGAACATGACTATGCCATTCAGATTAGCACCGGACAGGACGAAGAGCGTCGTTTAGAAAATATTAAACAAATGATTTTCGGAAAACGCGTCGATGGTTTGATTTTTCTCTATTCTAAGCCAAACGATCCGCTGGTTGACTTTGCGATTAAAAACCAATTTCCTTTCTTGATTTTAGGGAAAGCAGTGTCACCATTTGTTTCTTTGGTCGATAATGATAATATCAAGGCTGGCTACGATGCAACCAAATATTTCCTAGATCAAGGTTATAAAAAAATTGCCTTTCTAGCTGGGAATAAAGAGCTTGTCGTATCCCAAGACCGCTTTGCCGGCTACAAACAAGCCCTAGAAGAAGCAGGCATCCCTCTCGATGAAAACATCGTCAAGTTTTCTTTCGGTTTCCTCTTGGAAGATAGCAGTTATAAGATTATGGAAAAGATGCCTATTCAGGAAATTGAAGCCTTTGTGACATCGGATAGTATGGTTGCCGAAGGGGCTCTCCACTATCTCAAAGACATTGACTACCGCTTCCCGATTATCACTTTTGACTCTATCAAGCCACGCATCGACGTGGATGCCTATATTAATATCAACACCCTCGAGTTGGGGAGGGAATCTTTCCGTACCTTGCTCCAAATCATTAAAGATAATAAGGATGACAAGCATACTTGCTATCGCCAGGTTATCCCCCACAGCATTCTTACTCGTTAGTTAAGGAGAAATTTCATGGTTTATCGTATTTTCCAAGCCTACTTAGATGATGAAAATAGCATCACTATCGAATTGGAAAAGTCCTTTGATGCTTATTCTATCCATTTCACTCTAGAGGACAAGCATAGCTCTAGTCCTTTGACCATCAAAAAAATTGAGAATCAAGAACATCAGATTGTCTACACCCTTTCAGTCAATGACCCGATTGATTTGACTGAATCCTATACAGTCTATGATCAGGACCGCAATCACAGCATCCTCCAGTATCGCCACATTGTCCAAAAGCCAGTTTTTGATGAATTATTTAGCTACCAAGAAAGAGATTTGGGAGCTAGCTATAGCCCTCAGGCAACAGATTTCAAACTGTGGGCCCCTATTTCGGAAAAAGTTTTGCTTCATCTGGAAGATCAGGTCATTCCCCTCCAAAGGCAAGATAGAGGTGTCTGGCATACGCAGGTCCTTGGGGACTTAGAAGGCAAGGCCTACTACTATATCCATAAGGTGAACGGAAAATGGGTAGAAGTACATGACCCCTACGCCCTCTCTTCAGATGCCAACTCTGGTCATAGTTATGTCATTGATCGCAAAAAGATTAGAAAACCTATTCAGCGCGCTGCCAGCCAAGTAAAACCAACAGAAGCCGTTATCTATGAAATGAGCGTGCGTGATTTCTCCATGCAAAAGGAAGCTGGTTTTTCACAACCTGGTAAATTTGCTTCTCTGTCCGAATCTCCAACCGTACACGGCCACACTTTTGGTCTCAAATACTTGCAGGATTTAGGCATTACACACGTTCAGCTTATGCCAGTCTATGACTTTGGCAGTGTTGACGAAAAACACCCCGAGCTCGTTTATAATTGGGGCTATGATCCCGTCCAGTATAATGTTCCTGAAGGTAGCTTCTCAAGCGACCCACACGATCCCTATAGCCGTATCTTTGAACTACAAGACGCGATTGCAGCTTATCACCAGGCTGATATGAGCGTTATCATGGATGTCGTCTACAATCACGTTTATGAAGCAGATGCCTATGCTTTTGAAAAAATTGTCCCAGGCTACTTCTATCGTCTCGATGAGCAAGGCCTACGGACAAATGGTACCTTCTGCGGAAATGATGTGGCTAGTGAAAAAGCTATGGTGCGCCATTATATCCAACAATCCGTCCAGCAATGGGTTAGCCTCTACGGCTTTGACGGTTTCCGCTTTGACCTGATGGGCATTCTCGATATAACCACCATGAAGCAAATCGCTCAGGAACTAAAAGCCATTCATCCAAACATCTACCTTTACGGAGAAGGGTGGCAGATGCCTACCGGTCTTAATAGCGACCTTCTAGCTCATCAGTTCAACGCTGAACAACTACCTGAGTATGGATTCTTCAGCGATCATTTCCGTGATACGATCAAGCAAACCATCGTCCAAGGTAGCCGACTGGACAAAGAGCACGCAACCAGCTGGCTAGAAAATGTCCTGACAGCCAATGTCGGCTTGACAGGAGAGCCGCATTTCCTAGCGCCTCATCAGGCGATCAACTATGTAGAATGCCATGACAATGCAACGGTGTTTGATTATTTTGATATTCAAAATCCAAATATCAGCCTCCGTCAGCGCCTAGCTAACTCTCGTCTAGCACTGCACATCGTTCTCTTAGCACAAGGGGTGCCTTTCCTCCACAGCGGGCAGGAATTTTATCGGACCAAGAATCTGATTGACAACACCTACAACCTGCCTGATGATATTAACAAGCTAGACTGGCTGCGCTCACTTCACTACACTGAAGACATTGAATTTTTGAAACAACTCATTGCCTTTAGAAAGGCTCATCCGCTTTTGACTCTGACAACTAGCTCTGCTATTCAAAAAGCTTGTCAGGTCAAATGGCTCAGCCCTAGCCTCCTTGAATATAAGATTCAAAAAGATAAACAAGCGCTGACCATTTTGATTAACTTTGGTACTGAAGCAGCGACTTATGAAAACAAAATGAAACAAAGCATCCACCTTCAGTATCCGCACATTAACGCTAAAAAACCAATCGCCCCGCTAGCAGATTCTTATACAGTTCCTGCTAAGCAAGTCTTGGTTTTGAAATAAAGTAATAACTATAAAAAAGAACAGGTTCATTTTGGATGGGAAAACATCCAGCTGAACTTGTTCCTTTTTTTATGTATAAATGTATTCACTGAGTTTGAGTAAGATTCACTAGCAATGTCGATAATCGAGACTACTCTTCTACAAATCTTCCTAAAATATGTACATTGTCAGATACAGAGACAAAGGCTGTCGGATCTGTCTGCTTCATGATGTACTTAAATTCGCTAAACTCGGCACGGGTAATGACTGTAATCAGTACCGCCTTTTGCTCGTGATTGTAAGTTCCCTCCGCCCCATTGATAATGGTCGCACCGCGGTGGAGCTTGTGGTGAATTTTGTTAATCACCTCTTCAGGATGACTGGTGATAATCATGGCCTGCATCCGCTTTTGCTTGGTAAAGACCGCATCCGTCACACGGCTGGATACAAAGATGGTAATCATTGAGTAGAGAGCGTATTCCCAACCGAAGGTCAAACCAGCAATCAGCATAATAATGCCATTGACAATCAGGGAGATACTGCCAACGTTGCGGCCAGTTTTCTTGCGGATGGTCAGACTGACAATATCCGTCCCCCCACTCGAAATGCTTGACTTGAGGGCAAAGCCAATCCCCGTTCCCATGACAGCTCCTCCAAACAGGGCGTTGATGATGGGATTGGTCGTCAATGTCACCTCTGGAACAAAGTGGATGAAAAATGAACTCATCGATACAGTGATGAAAGTAAAGACAGTAAACTTATGTCCGATTTGGTACCAAGCCAAAATCATCAGCGGAATATTGATGGCATAAAAAGTGATGGAAACTGGAATCGTAAAACCGATAAAGCGTCCGCTGAGAGCCGATACAATCTGCGCCAAACCTGTTGCCCCACTTGAGTAGACATGCCCCGGTTGAAAGAAGAAATTGACCGCTACTGCTGAGAGAAAGCCATATACTAGAGAGGCTGAAAATTTCTCATCATATTTTTCACGCGAAATACTTTTCAGGACTTCTAGCAACTTGACATGGTAGGCAAAGCGATGAAGATAATAGCGAAAAAGTTTCCGCAAACTAGTCTTTTTCATGTGATTCTACTTGTAAACTTAATTCCTCTAATTGTGCTGGAGCAACCAAGCTTGGTGCTTGCGTCATTGGGTCAGAAGCCTTGTTATTCTTAGGAAAAGCAATGACTTCACGAATATTTTCTTCACCGGCCAAGAGCATGACGAAGCGATCCAGACCCAAAGCCAGACCTCCATGTGGTGGGAAACCATAGTCCATGGCTTCTAGAAGGAAGCCGAACTGGTCTTGCGCTTCTTCAGCTGAAAAACCTAAAGCCTTAAACATCCGTTCCTGCAGATCTTTTTGGTTGATACGTAGGCTACCACCACCTAGTTCATAGCCATTGAGTACGATATCATAGGCAATTGCGCGAACCTTGCTCAGGTCCCCTTCTAACTCTTGCTCAGAATCTTTTTGAGGCAAAGTGAATGGATGGTGGGCACTCATATAGCGACCTTCTTCTTCCGACCACTCAAACATTGGCCAATCTACGACCCACAAGTAGTTAAACTTAGCAGGGTCAATCAAACCTAATTCCTTGCCTAGGCGGACACGAAGAGCGCCTAGAGTTGCGTTGGCAACCTCCAAGGTGTCTGCCACAAAGAGAACTAAATCGTTTTCTTCAAGCTGTAAAGCAGCTGTCAACTCACTTGACAAGTCTATCAAGAACTTAGCAACAGGTCCAGCTAGTTCTCCACCAGCAAATTTGACCCAAGCAAGTCCCTTTGCTCCGTGCTGCTTGGCTTGCTCTGTTAGCTTATCAATATCTTTACGCGAGTATTTGTCAGCAGCATTCTTAACCACAATCGCCTTGACAGCTGGTGCCTCAGAAAAGACTTTAAAGTCAACGTCCTTGACAAGCTCTGTCAAGTCTTGCAATAACATGTCAAAGCGAGTATCTGGCTTGTCGCTACCATAGAGGGCCATGGCATCGTTATATTTCATCCGTGGGAAAGGCAAGGTGACTTCAATACCCTTGGTTTCCTTCATGACACGGGCAATCAAGCCCTCTGTAATGTCTTGTATTTCTTGCTCAGATAAGAAAGAAGTTTCCAAGTCTACCTGTGTAAACTCTGGCTGACGGTCTCCACGCAAGTCCTCGTCTCGGAAACACTTGACAATCTGATAATAACGGTCAAAACCAGCATTCATCAACAGCTGCTTGGTAATCTGTGGACTTTGAGGTAGGGCATAGAAATGACCTTGATTGACACGGCTCGGCACCAAATAGTCACGCGCCCCTTCAGGCGTTGACTTGGTCAAAAACGGTGTCTCCACATCGATAAACTCCAGCTCATCCAAATAATTGCGGATGGAATGGGTCACTTTGGCACGTAACTTGAGATTTTCCAGCATTTCTGGGCGACGCAGATCCAGATAACGGTAGCGCAAGCGCGTATCATCATTGGCTTCAATCCCGTCCTTAATCTCAAAAGGAGTAGTTTTAGCAGTATTCAGTACTGTCAGGCTGTCCACATGAAGCTCTACACTTCCTGTGGCCAACTTATCGTTGGCCTGCTCACGCGCAGCTACCTTACCAGTCACTTCAATGACAAACTCGCTGCGCAGGCTCTCAGCTGTCTTCATGACCTCATCTGAAACACTCTCAGGGTTAATAACTAGCTGCATAATACCTTCGCGGTCACGCAGATCAATAAAAATCAAGCCTCCCAAATCGCGACGGCGGGCAACCCAACCTTTCAAAGTAATTTCCTGGCCGACATGCTCACTACGAACACGTCCCGCATACATTGAACGTTTCATCTTTACTCTCCAAAATTTTAATTCTGTTACTATTTTACCACAAAGAGCCTAGGAAAGCCCCCCTACCTGTCCTTTTTCTGAAAAAAATTAAAAGGCTTTATTTCCAGTGCCCACTTTTGTAAAAAAGGTCTGGCGCCAATATCCCCAGACCTGCTAATGCTACATAGCTTATTCCTTTTTCTTCCCATCCTCATAAAGACTGGGAGCCATTGTTTTTGTCACCATGGCCGTCAAGAAGCGAAAGGCTCCCGCTGCCAGACCAAAAATCGGCGCCAAAGCACGGAAGAAAAAATCTCCTCGCATAAAATAACAGAGCAGACCCGTTATCACAAACAAGGCCGCTCCCTGTACTAGCGCTACAAACCATACTTTTTTCATCATTTCCTCGACTTTCTATAGACTATTATAGCATATTATGCAGTGCAACAACTTTTAATGTCTCATTAGATAAAAAGCAGCAATATAGTCAAACAAAACACTTTCAGCATTCTGTTCTATAGTAACCCCTCGATTGAGAATCATTAGTTTTTGACTCCCATCTTTTAAATAAGCAATTGTTCCGATTGGCAAAATAGACATTTATTTGGTTTTCTTTCAATTTATAATTTCTTTAATTCTACAAACTATACGCCATCATATTAGCAGTCTTGAACTTTAAATGAATCATTTACTACCTAAATGCTTTCTGAATTGATTTAATACCTGAGTCAATGCCACTTCCGATTTCATTTATACTCTTTTCAAGATTGTCACCCATCCCATTTGCTATGGTTTTGATCCCCTAAAAATTATACTTATAAGCTAAACAAATCAACTTACAACTTTTCTATTTTTTCAAAAATAATCTCTTGCTTTTCGTAACTTTCTCGGAGTGGTAACATACCTAAGATCACCGTAAAGAAACCCAAAAATAAAATACTGTTAATGATAAGGATAGAGGCCTCTGTCCCATTATCAGTAAATATATAAAACCCCAAACATCCTATAACCAGAACAAAAAGAATAGGCAGAAGTTTATACAGTTTTAACTGACGTTGTGACCTTGCTAGTTTGAATACTATTTGATACTTCGTTCCTTTACTTGAAAGCTTTTGGTGAAGACTACGACGAACCACAAAAGCAATGAACCTGAAAGTAAGATAAGCTAGGACAATAAAGAGGACAAATAATCCTAGTTTAAAAGAAATATTATGGCTAATGTCATAACTCTTAAAAGCTTTCGTAACAAGCCCATAACAAGCTCCACCTATTGCTACACCTATTCCAATACCAAGAGATTTGCTCATAGTTGGAGCTAAGCTCTCAAAACTCGTATCTCTTTTATCTAACTTTAAGCATTTAGCTGTGATTTCACTAGGAAGAGAACCCCAGAAATAAGTTTTAGGACTAATGCTAGTCATATCCAAAAGATATTTTTCACCTTTAAAATCTACAATTTTATGAAAAGTTTTATTTGTTTCTTTAAATTTTAATTCCACGTTCACTACCTAAACACTTTCTGAATTGATTTACTACCTGAATCAAAGGCCTTATTTAATTTCTCTAATCCCTTCAAATGTGACGTTTCTAATCTTATAAGCGGAAAGAATGGGAACCTTTCCAAATAAAAATGATAGAAGAAAAAATGAGACAATGCTATTGATAACGAGAACAATACCTTCTCCTCCATCATTAATAGACAAATAAAGTGTCAAACAAGCTATTATAGGAACATTAAAAATATAGGCATCAAAAACTTGCCTTCTTGCAGATACTGGTTTAAAAATCATCTCATATCTTCTACTAGAAGAAGGCAGTAAAGCTTTAACATTTTTACGTTCTTGCTCTCTTGTAAAATAAAAAATCAAGTAAGAGAATAGTATAGATGCGCAAAATACTACTAATTTTAAAATTATCTGTTGGCTAATATTGTACTCTTTAAAAAAAGTTTTCAATAAAGAATAAACAATCCATACAAGCGGTTGAACCATGATTGCCACATATGAAGCTTTAAACTTATTAATCGGGGTACTAAAATTGATATTCTCTCTGTTAAGTTCTGTCATCTCAACCGTTAATTCCTCCGTTGGAACACCCCAATAGTAGAACTTGGGAGTCATTGAACTTGCATCTAATATATATTTTTTCCCATTTAGTTCTACAAGTTGATGACAAAAATACTTCGTTTCTCTATAATTAATTTCCAAGATTACCACCCAAACACTTTCTGAATTGATTTAATACCTGAATCAATACTATTCCGACTTCCTTGATACCTGCATCAATTTCACTTCCAACTTCCTTGATACCTGAATCAATATTGCTTCCTATTTCCTTAACACTTTTTTCAAGATTGTCGCCCATATCATTTGCTATATCTTTGATTCCTAGAAAATTATAATTATATGCCAAGGAAAATGTTCTTGCTCTATTATACCATAATATCAAAACAGCCACCTTTTGATAGGAAACAAACTACTTTTTTGCACTTTTATATTGGGCTTACAACCACACAGACTTAGCTTACGATAGGAAAATGACTAAAAACGAGGAGCCTCTTTAATGTCAAAGCAGCTCCTCGTTTTTGATTTTCATTTAAAAGTATTATGATATATTTTGAGAATATTTATAGATATACCTTTATTTAGTTACACCTTTTTTTAATTGTTGTCGCATTTTCATCAAACCAACGTTGATAAATTTCGGCAAACCGTTCCTCTTCTTCATCACCATAGCCTTTATATACCATTTTATCAACATCATCACGATTGAAGTAAAACAACTGTTCTGAGTTTAGTCCCATTAGATAAAAGCAGCGGTATAGTCAAACAAAACACTTGCTATATCTTGTTCTAAGCTGCTTCTCTCTCATGTTCCAAGGAGAGTACACTTTTAAAATGTTATTCTCCATGCGTAGGTCGGATAGTGTATTCCAAGGCTCACAAATCTGTTGTCAAGCAATTTGGATTTTTACAATATTTTTAACCTAATTCATCGCTATCAGGATGCTTTTTCACATAAATAACTGCATAAACTGCATCTACCATGACAGCTGGCAAAGTCAAGGTCAACAAAATTCCCAATAAAACACCAAAAGCAATCTGAATATAACCTGTTAGGAGGGAGGGAATGATTATTGCCCCCGCAAAAGCTATAGCAAAATTATTCCACCATGTTTTCTTTTTATCTCCATCTTTGACTTGATTAAAAGCCCAGACTTTTCCTTGATTCTTTGGGAGATAGTACCAAGCATAGAGGCCACAAGCAAAGATAAAAAGAAGTAACATAAAGATGACATAAAATGGGGTGAGAGGGGATTGATATATCTCCTTAGCTCCTATAGAACTACCGTCTGAAATAACCATTAGTAAACAAATAAAATTTAGACTTATTACTAAACTTAACACTGTGAGGGCTATTAAATAATACGTTAAAGCCTTCCAGGCGTTTACCAAATAGGGAATAAAAGAAATGATAATACCTAATATATTCACAACACCGCAAAACAAAGAAAGTCCTGTAAAGATGCCTAGATTGTCTTCATAAGTTCCACCCACATACAGAAAACCAGTTAATGCTAAAGCAATCCATGGATAAATCTTAATGTAGCCTAAACTAACACCATGTGTAATCAAAGGACCATGGTATCTTTCTTTTTCTATATCAGTAATCTTCTCTTTATTTTTTCTATTTCTCTTTGCCATTAACTGAACCACCCTCCTATTGTTTTTATTAAGGCATCCTTAGCTACGACTCTATCAGACTAGAGCTCTTCTATTTTGCCACTCATGCCTCAAAACTATGCGCCACATTTTTTTAGCTTTCAATTACCCGTTCTCCTATCATCAGACTAGCCGTCTATCTACCTTGTCCCATTATACCATATTGAATATTAAACATTGAGCGCCGATGGGAGGAGAAGGTCTGTCGCAAAAAAGAGAAGATGGTCGTCTCCTCTAAATTTGCTCTCTTTATCACTCTGGTAATTCTATCTTCAAACCCATATCCGTATTCTGCAATGTCTTCTGAGCAGCTGCTAGAAAGGCCAAGCCTTTATCAGATGGAGAATATTGAAAGGTGATATGAATGACTTTTTTGTCAAAACTATCGCCATATCGTGCCACATACTGCTTGCTTTCGAGGAAATAAATATAGTTGTTGAGTTTTTCTTGAAGCTTCAACAAATGTTCTTCTTCTAATGACTCTATCCATTTGTTTTCATCAATCAACAACAACTCTAGATGGTCATCAGAGACACCCATCGCATCGATACTTGTAACATCTAGCTCAATTTTCTCAACTGTTTTAATGGTTTTTACTACCTTTGGTGGATTTTAGTATTTTTCCTTGAATTCCTTGAGAATCTTCTCTACCTTTTCTTCATCACACTGTCTGTATAATGGACTACGGTCTGATACATTACAGAGTCTCTCATAGGTATTTTTTTCAACCTGTTTTTCTGTCAAGTATTTTCTATATTGTTTCAACTCTGAATCAAATAATTTATAGCCATTATTCTCGGATAAAGGATCATAAGAAATTAAATAATATCCTGTACTGCCACGATCAAAGTTTCGATGTTAAATTCCATCAACAACTATATATAATTTATCCATCATCCCTCCACGTATTCAACACATAATAGGCATTCAATACTAATTCATAGAAAAATTATTATTTAACCTTTCGAGTGAACTTAAAGTAATTTTATTTTAATCTTTGCTCGCTAGAATTTCAGCCCCTTCGGGTAATACTTCTTCCAGTTCAGCCTTTGTGAATAAGCCTTGCGCTTTAGGATTTCCTCTTAAAGCTTCTGGATATTGCCTCAAGAAATTTCTATTAGCTTCTTCTTGTGTCACGTTCGGTGGCCAACAATCGTTCTGAATCTTCCAAGCTACTTCTTGTAGCGTTCTCTCCCCACTCTCTAGTAAGGCAAATAATTCATTTGGTAATTCATAAACCGCTAGCCAAGAAGCCACGGTTCCTTCTTCTAAAACTAAATAATACTTGTCCTCATTTTTCCAGATGGATTTCCCGTATCCTTCAACTTCTTCAAACTGGATAACATCTTCCCAGTCTAGTTTTGTTGGTTTCATTTTATACCTCTTTTACTTAAGTGGCGATACATAATCATCTGGAAGTTTGCCTCTCCAGTCAATCCACATTTGCTCAGCAATTGGAATTAATCTTTCAAGCTCTTCCTGAGTAAATAATTCCCAACTCTTAGGATTAGCTATTAAAGGAGTTAAGCCTTTTAATATAAATTGTTTCTCACTAGCTTTCTTTTCTTCTTCAGTCGGTGGCCAACGATCGGTCTGAAGTTTACTTAATATTTCTAACTGCGTTCTCTCTCCACTTTCTAATAAGGCAAACAGCTCATTTGGTAATTCATAAACTACACGCTGAGGGGCAATTCCTCCCTCCTCAGTAACGTAATAAAGAGTATTACCATCTCTCCATATATGCTGACCGTAGCCTTTTACCTCTTCAAACTGGATAACATCTTCCCAGTCTAATTTACTATGTTCCATGTATGTTCTCCTCTCTGGGTACTAATATCTTTCATGACACCTTCTGGAATATCTCCTGAGAAAGTTCGTCCTGTTGGCCTCCACCAGTCGTTGGCCCCAGCTTCATTTCCACTTGGTATTGAAAGCCCTTTTTCTGCTACTACTTCTGGAGTAACATCCAAACGATAAAGCGGACCATCTCCCAAATAACCTTCATCAAGTCCTAATATGATTTCGTAAAGACGATTATCTCCATTGGCAACCTTTTCAATGATATCTGCATGTTCTTTACTCAACCAGAAACTTGTTCCATCATTACCTCCAACAATACCTCCATTCCAACTTTCGCTTGGTTGAAATTTTTGGAATCTGGATGCACCATTTTTAAATTGCTGTCTGTGTGCTTTTATATATTCTGAGCCATGCGAAGGCGCTCCAATTTTTCATCAATGGCAGTAATACGTGATTGGGCAGAGGAGATGCTGAAAGAGTGAGTGCTCACTTGTCTTTGTAGAGAATTCTATTTAAAGCAAGAACTTACCAATAAAATATTAGTATACCTAAATCCTCATAATATTTTAATGATTGTCCAAGCTGGATTTGAGTTTCCCTTCTTGCCTAAAGATTCGGACAATTTTTCCTTTACGAATATTGGCTAAGTCTGATACGAATATTGGCTAAGTCTGATAAAGAAAATTCTCTATTTCCTATCGCATCGAGAAGGGCATCCTTCACTTCTTTAGGTACATTTTCAAATACTTTAAGAATATTTTCCTCAGTTAAATCTACCAGCACTTCATACTAACGGTATGCTTGATATCCCTCAGGATATGGCAAATCTCTAGTATTAACATATTGTAAATTTTATAAAGCTGAACTCGATGACTCTAGTTTAGATTTTAATATGCTAAACCAAGTTTTGTCCATTTGCCTGTATCTAGATTTAATAGGAAATGAAAACGATCGCGACCGTAGGAATCTAGATTCTCCTCAATAACTGCATCGCAAACAACCTTTATTTGGTTACTGAGAACATCTGTGACATAAACCATAGCATAACCCTCAGGAGATTTAGCTTGATAAGTAAGATTACCATACAAATCAAATATTTTCATCTCAGTTACCGAAGTTTGTTTAGATGAAGTTCTATAAATAACTAAAATCAGTTTTTGATTAGGATAGAAAGAGACTGTTTCTTTATAAGGAATCTCTATTTCATACCTTTGATTATATCCCAGGAAATAATGTCAGTCGACTCATGATATTGGAGTATTAACAACCCATCTATAGAGTAATAATAAAAATCTGATGCAATAAAATTTTTTCCAATTCCAATAAAAATAACATTTTTATCTTTATCAATGTCTGCAAATATTATATTTTCTATGTGAATTTCTATAGTTTCTCCATTATTCTCCCACTTAACACTTTGGTCAGTATATTTAACCCTCATATAAACTACCCTCTCAATATTCTATATTACGAATTTCAATTATCTCTAAATGTTTCATTTTTTCTCTTCCCTTCAACATTTCAATCTGATTGGGTCCACCTGGCAAATACATGTTGATTTCCAAATCTATTTGAGGTCCGATAGATCCTACATTTGCAGGTATTTCACTCCCTTCTTTGACTCTATATTGAACAACTCTATCAATATCTTGAAAACCTCCTGTCATCTATGACATTGTATAATTGCCATTTCCTTTTATTTGATTCATTTGGTAATACAACTTTCCCCTTCATATAAGTATGCTCAATGAAAAATATATCACTGTTTCTAATCAATCGATTTCCGAATCATCTAACTGAATTGGAGTTTCTTTTATCCAAAATGTTGTTTTTATCAAACGATAAAGTCGATTTATTGCATCACTTTCATTTTTAAATTCGTTTCTTATCCAGGTATCTTGGCGTTCATTAACTTCATAAACTTTATACTTCCTAGACTTATCATCATAATAATATCCCAAAGTAAATTGACCTTCAAATCGTTCATCAAGCGCAATATGAAATGCCCCTATCTTATCTCTATGTTTATTAATAAAATTTACTAGTTCTTGTTGCGTCATTTTAAATTTTCCATGGTGTTTCCTATAGTTTCACTACCTTAAGTGGATTGTAGTATTTTTCCTTGAATTCCTTAAGGATCTTCTCTACCTTTTCCACCTCATAAGACTTGAAAGAAGGAATTGATTTAATATTTCCAATTAATCGACTGTAATATCCACTAGTTTTTAACTTGTTAGGAAGTTTTTCTATTGTATCAAGTATAAGAGGAACTAATTTTCTTGTATCAATTTCAAAAGGAAGAGGCTTATATTCCGACAGAATGAAATCTTGAAGTAATAAATATTCTGTAACTTGCCATATTTTCTTTTCATCAATACTTAAAGAGAACTCTTTTAATATCTCAAATGTCCTTTTCTCTATATCTTTATCACCTTCTACATATAGAGGGAATAAACAATATTCCATCAACACCTGAATATCAGTGTATTCTGTTATCATTGAATTGCGTTGTTGAAAACGATACCTAATATCCTCTCCAAGAAATGCTTCTGCTTCTTTCCCTTCCTTCATTATTTCACGATAGTCTTTTACAAAATTTTGATAATCTTTAGGCTCTGGTATTTCAAATTTTTTCATTTATTTACTCCATTGGTTAATTCTAAAAATTCCTTCAACTTGCTCAATTATATTAGTGCCAGGTTTATAGACACGTGGATTTTTGATTTCATAGTATCCTTGACGTTCAATCGCAGATAAAAATTTGTCGTATGAATGTCCTGTTGTGTCAATGACGGCATATGCAGTTCGCTATTTTTACCTGTTTAAAAAAGTCTTAATAACCTAGTCCAATTATACCACAAAAAAGAGAGCGAATTCGCTCTCTTTATTACTCCGGCAATTCTACCTTTAAACTCATATCTGTATTCTGTAATGTCTTCTGTACAGCTGCTAAAAAGGCTAGACCGTTGTCAGATGGGGAATACTGGAATGTGATATGAATGACTTTTTTATCAAAGTTATCGCCGTATCGTTTCACATACTGTTTGCTTTCGAGGAAGTAGATGTAGTTGTTGAGTTTTTCTTGAAGCTTCAACAGATGTTCTTCTTCGGTATCTGGAAGCCAAAGATTACCATCTATTAATAAAAGTTCCAAGTCTGTATCACTCGTTCCGATTGCATCAATTTCTGAAACATCTAACTGAATAGGGATACTTTTAATCCTACATCTAAAATTTACAATCTCATAAATCTCTTTAATAGCATCCTTTTCTCTTTCAAAACTAGCTTTTTCATGTAACTGTTGACGTTCAGTCACCTCATACACTATAAATCTATTTGCACTTAAATCCTGATAATACCCTATCGCAAACTGCTCTAAAACTTTTTTATTCAAGTGTACGGTATAATATCCAAGTTCATTGCTATTAAATTTTAAAAAGTCTAATAATTCCTGTTTTGTCATCAAAATTCCTACATCCTGAATTTAGTTTCCTACAATTCTACTACCTTTGGTGGATTGTAGTATTTTTCCTTGAATTCCTTGAGAATCTTCTCCACCTTTTCTTCATCACACTGTCTGTATAATGGGTTACGATCTAATACATTACACAACCCTTCATAGGTATACGTTCGTTTTTGATTATCTGATAGGTGGGAAGTGCTTTCTATAATATTTCTTACCAATTCATCTGTTTCAATAACAAAGGGAATATCATAATAATTCGTTACAAACCATTTTTGATTAGAAATATATTGAGTGACCTTCTTTAATTTCATTAAATCATTAGATAAACTAAACTCTTTCAAGATATCAAAGGTTCTACGCGCTATATCCCTATCACCTTCTGCATACAGAGGGAATAAGCAATATTCTATCAATACTCCAATATCTGTACTATCAAGTTCATAAGAGTCCCTTTGCCATATACGATATTTTGGATTTGTACCTAAAAAAGCTTCTTCCTCTCTCCCTTCTCTCATCACATTACGATAAAAATTAATAAAAGATTGATAATCTTTAGGCTCTGGTAATTCATATATTTTCATTTAGTTACTCCATTGATTTATTCTGAAAATTCCCAAACTTATCTGATTTTTCAGCCTGATAGAACATATTTGTCGGAATGTAAAATCATATCAAAGAAGACTTCTCAAAAGATATTTTTATCCGACTTTTTAAATTCTGGCTAGTATATGTTGTAAAGTCTCAGGTGAAATTGGGTCCACCAGAACATACTTGGCATCCAGCATATAGATGCCCTCGGTCAATGACTCTAAGTACTGACGATAAGGAACTTCGGCTAGTTTTTCCCCATCGGCTGTCATGATAAATAGTCGTGCAACTGCAACCTTACTTCCTCTATACTGTTGCAAATATTGAGGTTCTAACTCTGGTTGAGCCGGTAAGATTGTTCGTCCTTCACTATTTAGATAATTGATAGGGATAATGATATCCTCACCATCCTGCTCTACTTTAAAAACTTGCTGCTCAGAGTAATAAGCATTCAGCTGTTGGGTAAAGCGCAAACGCTGGTCATAGCTATTCAAAAGTTGCTCGTCCGGAACATGGATAATCTGCCCTAGGTAGAGTTCATTGATGTAAATGGGACGTTTCACTCCCATAACTTCTACTATAGGATGGACTTTTACTTCCTTGGTCAATTCTGAAAGAGCAGATAAGAAAATATCCGTGAAATGAAATTCTAGAATAGAATCTTTATCATACTCCACACCATCATGTTCACACACAGTTACATCTAAGAGAATGAGCAAGGTTTTCAAGAACATCAAGGCCCCAGTCCAGTCAGAAGCTGTCGCCAAATCTGGAACAGCTACCTGATAGGCTTGACCATCAAAAGATAGACGGAACCCTAAACTAGACTTCTCTTTGACCCCAAACTGAACGGAATGGAAATCCGAAATAAGAGAGTCTGCAGATGGCTTTAATCCTGCATCCTTAGCGGAAACGCTGTAACATTCAAAGAGTTCTGCTTGAAGCACCTCACCAATTCTTAGTGATTGGTTGCTTTTTATTGTAAAAATAACTGATTTCATGTTTTTCTCCTTCGGTCTACTGGCAAATCCTTTCTACGACGTAGAATCGTTACTTCGCTGACAGGGATTTTCCCTGATGCATACATGGTCTGGCCATATTTCTCATCCAATAATTCCGCATCATCAGCTAAATTGTTTTCAATTAGAAATTCTTTATCAAAAACCAGGAGTCGCACATAAGAATCGGGTGCTGTAAAATCATCATCCCCATGCTTGTGACCAGCAATTGTAAATTCATGTTCTTTATACAAAACACGATCATAAACCGAATACCTCTGACTAACCTCACTATAAGGCACAAGCTTCCCGTATAGACCTTCTTCTTCACCATCTACATAGGAACTATAGGGGAAATAGCCTTCTTTCAACATTGCCGGATCTTCTGAAAGAAGGATATAGTCATTTATATAATTCACAAAATTAGAGTATACTTTATTTTGGTAAACTAGAAATTCTTTATCCATTTTATCCCTCCACGTATTCCATTATACCATCTTTATTGACTCTACCAACCAATACTTCCTCTCCTCCGACGTTCAGGTACATTTTTGACCCGTCAGTTAGGTTGGCTGAAGGAAATTTGGTATCTGGATCAACTATTTTATACTACGGAATCAAATATTCATCTATCGCCAAAATAATTATTGTTATTCTCAATTGGAATAATCTTCTACATATCTGTTTGTTCCGTAGACTTTGCTATTGCTTTACGGATAACAACCATTTTCTACTCCCCACTTTCATTTTGTCCGACCGACGAAGCATCTGATTGGTTGTCTTCTTGACTGTCGCTTGTGCTTGCTGAACTATCTGATTTTGGGAAATCCAAACTATACTCAGTTTCTGTACTAATCGCTGGGAGATCAACATCTATTATTTCCTGATCTTGAACAGGATGATAATAAGCAAAAAAGGCCCAAACCATATAAACAAGAATGGCTGGATATATAATCAAATGCCTTCCCCAAAAATCCCCAGAAGCTTCAGCTCCTCTTGTAGACATTCCTTTCAATTCTGGATATTGAGCCTCGTATTGTTTCTTTTTTGTCCAATACGGCCTTGATATAACAATACCTGCAAATACAACTAAGCCAATTGAAACATTTTCAAAGATTAGATTCCTAGATCCTGAATGAATCAAAACAAAGGACAGAATAGCTCCTGTAACGGCCGTTAGCAAGAATATAATGCGGCTATAAATAGCTTCTTTTTTTACTCTAAGATATTCTTTGATAAGTAAGTCTTTTTCTTTCATGATAATCCTTTCGTTTACCGTGTAATTTTAAGCTGTATCTGGGAACCTTGATATTGCAGATAGACTTGGTCAACTGGTAGATTTCCTTCTCTCCTATTTCCAAAAACAACTCCATCTCTTCCACCATCTTAGAAATCAGTTCATCCTAATTTCAAGGATTGCTCAAATATGCAACAACTACAGAAAATCAACGTTCTAGCCATTCTAGCATTTGTCGACATTTTTCGTCAATCAATTCTCTATTAGCCAGCTGTTGAATCCATTTTTCTGGGATGCCTTCCAGTTGATAGTGGGCTCCAGCCAAGGTACCTGTAATGGCACCGATGGTATCGGTATCCCCTCCAAGATTAACGGCTTTTAGAACAGCTTCTTCAAAACTCTCTGTTGTCCCCAAACACCAGAGACAAGCCTTTAAGGTATCAACAACATAGCCTGTAGAAGCAATATCTTCCCTGGCTTTTTGATAAAATTCTTTGTCAAATATTTCTCTAAAATGTTCTTGATACTCTTCCCAGTATTCTGGTTTTTTCTTGAAATAATCTTCAAGATAAGGTTTTGATTGACAAAGTAATTTTTCTAAACGAATGTTAAGAAGAAAACCAATTAAAAGCTGGACATAAAGAATAGATGCCACGATAGACCTTGGATGAGCATGGGTCAGCTTAGTATATTGCTCAATTATTTTTGATCTATAACTGAAATCAACATTTTCATATAAGAGCAAAGCTAAGGGAGATATCCTCATCAGAGCTCCATTGCCATTATCTCTCTCACTAGTTCCTCCACATTTCTCTGGAGAGACTCCTGCCAGATACCGTTCAATCGCCTGATTAGTCGCAACACCAATATCAAAACAATATCCAAAAGGGGTGAGGTAGCCCTGACGATAAGCTACAAATTTATCCATCAACCCATTCAAATCAGAATCCTCACAGAGGTGTTCAATAAGTGCTAAGGATAAAGAAGTATCATCTGACCAGGTTCCAGCTGGTTGATTATAGGTTCCATAACCCACCATATCTGAAATATGATAGGTATCTCTAGCTCTGAACTCCACAGGAACTCCCAGTGCATCACCTATAGCTAGACCAAAGATAAGCGAATTTATCTTTTGTTTAAGATTATACCTTCTATACTGATTTGAATCATCTTCCCATTTATCTCTTAATCTCACAGCCTTTTCCTATTCTATTATATCCATTTTTAGAATAATATTATCAGCAACCTCTTCCACACCCTTTATCAGGAATGTTGAATCCCTTATCAACCAACATACTAAAAGAATTGACCCTGACAGCTTCAGAAGCACTGATTTTCCAAGTTATAAATTCGTTAAAATATAGAAATTTAGCAATCAATCCTCTTCATCAAATATAAGGGCATCTAGCTCTTCTATATCAGCCATAATCCCTTCATAACTAGAGATAATATTATGCAATACTCCCAAGGTGATGATGCCTGTTGAGTCCTTTATCGTAACCTCAGTGCCTATGCCGCTTAACTCATAAATTAACTCTCTAACCCTTCGAAGCTCGTCCAGCTTTAAGTCATCTACTACCATCACTGGATCATGATTTTCTATTCTTAGCTTTAGTTGTGAAAAAGGTAAAGCAGAATATTTTCTTAATATCTTGTATGTCATAGACTTAGTATCAATGGTCTCAATACGAATATCTAACACAAGCTCTACCCCTTTCTTTGATAATAACAGTCCAAGTGTTGTCCAATTCAATTATACCATACTGTAAGAGACAAAAAAGAGAGCGGAAATTCGCCCCCTTCATATCACTCCGGCAATTCTATCTTCAAACTCATATCTGTAGGTTGTAACACCTTCTGAACCGCTGCGAGAAAGGCTAGACCGTTGTCAGATGGGGAATACTGGAATGTGATATGAATGACTTTTTTGTCAAACTTATCACCGTATCGTTCCACATATTGCTTGCTTTCGAGGAAGTGAATATAATTGTTCATTTTTTCCTGCAGAATTTCCAGATGGACTGCTTCAATTTCTTCTTGCCACTCGAGAGAGTCTACTAGAAGAAGCTCTAAATGATTATCAACTATACCAATAGCGTCAAGTTCAGTTGGTTTTAGTTCTGAAGATATGGCTTTTTTTACAAGAGCTTTAAACTCTTCAACATCAAACAACTCACGTTGATTTTCTATATTTGATAGCATAGTTTCAGGATGATTACGTATATAGTTTCTATCAATGTCATCTTGCTTACTTAAGGGCCAGTTCCCTGTTTCGGCATAAATCATCACCTCATATGCTCCCCTAGAAGATTGAAATGCTTTATCCATTAGTTCCTTAGTAATGGGGTAACATACTTCTGGGCCCATAGCTCCTCCAACTTCTTTAAAGAAGCTAATTTCGTAATAACCATCTGTTTCATATACAACAAATCCATCGCCTCTATGTACAATCGTATTGGAATGATTATAATCATCTAACTCATCTGCCTTTGGCCAACGATGATTTTCACAATAAAACATTACTTCTAAAGCATCTTTTTCTGATTTTGAAACACGTTCTGCTAATTTTTGGCTAATGGGAAAGTTAAGCACTTCTTTCCCTCTACTCCACAGGATCTGATAATCATTGTTGTTTTTTAATATCGTACAATTTTTGTATTGCTGAATTCCTATTGTCATGCAAGCACCTATTCAAATACCTTTATTAGTTAAATTAAAATACTCTATACTTCAGCCCATTCAGCAATCAAATCATAAGGGAAATACGGTACACCTTCCAATTCCTTGTAATCCAAACCCTTGAGTTTGCAGAGAGCGCCTGATTCAAAGGACCAATAACCTACATGGTTTTTTACATTCTGCTTATGCAAATCATACCAGCCTGCATCTCTGCTCCCTTGATACCATTTATTAGTCAAATATTCTTGCAACCGTTTAAGTGCCTGTTCAGAATTCTCTTCTTCAATAATTTTCCTAGTAAAGCCATAGGGTCTTGGAAAATTATAATTAATCCGAATCTTCCAAGCTGGATGACGATATTGAATCAGGTAGTCAATCAAATAATCCTCTGGATCATCTTTTTTTACCAAATCTACCAGCTGTTCAAAAATCTCCTCATCAATCTCTAACAGAATACCAATAGAAAGCGCCCATACCATTTGTTCATATCCCCATCCCTTATGCCATACTGGAACTAAACAAGCCACAAATGAGATGTATTCCTCTTTAAAAACTAACAAAGAAGCCCCACTAGAATAAGTTGCAAATAAAATATCCCTCTGATAAGACAATATAGTCGCTAAAGTTGAATGATACACTTCTATTGTTGGCTTCTTATAGTTTTCGATTCCATTATCTAAATCAATTTGAAGTTTTATTAATTTCTCTTGAAAATACTGTAATGCCTCTTTATTTGACATTAGACCAGCTTTATAATTCTCTTCTGTATTTAAAGTATCGCGTATATTCATTTTATATCTCCTTTATTACGGCCAAACAGCGCCAGGTTTAACTCTAATAATCCTACCAGTAGAATCCATTATTTCTTTGGTATAATAAGTTGAAACATTCCCACTTGTATCTACTTTACTGATGACAAAATCCACATCGCCTGTTTCTAATGCCCTCTCGATAGAAATCTGTTCCATCGGATCTAAATTTCCCAATCTATCTCTTACCCAATTTTGTGACATCTGCGGACCAGATTTTGTATGCTGGTTAATCTGAGAACTGCCCCACTTGGTTTCATTAATAACATATGAAGGTGGTGGAGTTATACTTAATAATATCAGCAGTTTAACTGCCTCCAAAATCAGAGGCAATTCCCTGAAAGCAAAAAATCCTGGAAGATAGGGAACTCTAATTTCATTATGAAAACTAACCTCCTCAACAATTTGGAGATTTTCCCGGTCAATAACCACAAGGCAAGCAACACCGTATTCTTTGTCATTCTCTGTCCAATAGGCCAAATCCACTCCTGCGACATAACGAATATCTGAGTCCTCAAAATGATTAGATAAATCTATCTGATTCTTTAATTGATTCTGTTCTACTTCAAATTCATGTCTAAAGTCGATAAATCAATACCCCACTTTTTTGCTCTCTTTAAATCATCTTCGGTAGGCTCTGTTTTTTCTTCAATAACTTTACCAGTCTCATCATATTTTTTATAGAGAATTTCTCCTCCTGCAATACAATAAGAAACCGACTCAATATCACCATTTTCAAAATATTCTTTTTGAATTCCTTCGGCTGCACCTCTGTCTTGATTATTAATACTTTTAATTTTTCCATTAGAATAAAAGTAGACAGCTAGACCATGCCTATATCCATTATCTATATATCCATAAAACTCTAATTGACCATCTAGATATAAATCATAGGCTAAACCAGTATAAGGAACCTCTTCTCCTGATTCATTTTCATAGACAATTTGTTCATAGCATTCTCCGCCCCAGTCTAGTTCATCTTCAAAACAAACACCATCACGGAGAACTTCTTCTTTTGTTAAAATTTTATCTTCTGTCATTTTCCAACCTCTGAAATCATATTGAAACCATCCAGCATATCTGGAAGTCCTTTAATCTTATACAGCAATTTCTCTGTTTTTATACTTTTAGACTTTTCACTGATATTTTTTGAATTCTGTGTTATTCATTAAAAATTAGAAGCCCAGATATTCTTTCACACGTTTTTTACAAAGAAACTTGAAGTGAGGGTACAACTCAAAATAGTTTGCTAGTCCATCATCAAAGGCAGGCTGAATCAACATTTTGATATTACTATTAATAGAAGCCACTAAACTTTCTGAGGTTATCTTCTCTAGATTATAGCTATCTAGGTCCTGATAAACAAATCTACCACCAAAGTCTTCCAAACCTTGTTTATATAGAGGTAATTTCCCAGCATAAATGCCTTTGATCAAAAAGCCGTAATTGATATAGAAAGAGTTCTCAAAGTTAGATTTTTGAAAGCCAATAAATACCTTTAAATCAGTATTTTCAAATGTATAATATTTATTTTCATAAGCAAAACTTTGAGATTTCAAAATTTCGCCAACAATCTTTTTAAATTCTGTTTTGTTCATTTGTAGGCAGGATCTAAATATTCTTTTACTTTCAAAGGAAGTCTTCGTTTTAAGTGAGGATACATTTCCAAATAGTCATCAATCCCTTTCTCAAAGGCTGGTTTAATAAACTTCTCTGTATTCTCTAAAATACTCTCTGAAAGACTTTCCTTCGTCAGACCAGACAGTTTATAATCTCCAATCATTTTGTCGTTATCATTGTAAACAAAGCGACCTCCAAAATCTCCAAAACCATGACTCAACTTCTCCAATTTTTCATGAAGCTTTTTTATAAAAAATCCGTAATTGATATAGAAAGAGTTCTCAAAGTTAGATTTTTGAAAAGCAACAAAGACAATCAAATCTTCATTTTCAAAATAATATTGCTTATTTTTATATATAAAACCTTCTTGTTTTAAAACTTCACCTACATTTTTTTTGAATTCCGTATTATTCATTTTAATAATCCTCTCATATTCACCTGAAACATTTACCTAATAAGTAATTAAACGATACCCAAAATAGCTTAACCCTCTTCAGTTGGAAGATGATCTAGATTTATTGGTTTAGGATTTAAACGTTTCAATACTAATTCATAAAAAAAATTATTATTTAACCTATCAGGTGAACTTAAAGTAAAGTTATTCATAATTAATAAGGGAATAAATTCTGAACCAATTGTATTATAACCCGTCAAATACTCTAACCCATAATTTAAGTTTTTCGGATTTTCAGTACCAACTGTCCAGTAGGCTCCTTTAGCTTGTAAGCGAAAAACCTCTCCAAGATAAACCCAGCTATTAAAGAAATCATCAATGTTTTCAGGATTATTTTTGACATCATTCTCTCGAACGAATTGCGCCAAATCCTTCAAGCTTTCTAAACTCATATCTAGATGATAACCTTGCTTACTAGCTTTTTGCTTTATTGCATCCAAGGTATCATCAATGTAAAACATAAATTCCTCAAAATTTTCCTGAATTTTTTCTTTATTTAATACCATGTGGCCTACCTTTTTTACTTTCGTTTAATTGTGAGATAGCGAATAACTTTATCAAAAAGAATGTTATTTGAAGTAGCAAAATCGCTCCAATCATTCTTACTTCCCCTGAAAATTTTCCAGCAAGGGAAGTAAGTCTGCTCTCCAAGGAAAAATTTTTGTCAACTCTAAACAAGATGGTACACCAGAGCGTTCATCTATATATGCTCCAGCGTTTAAAAGAGCTTTGTACACAGGAAGTAAATCTTCAGTGGAGGCTTTTAATGTCGCAATTGCATATGATAGAGGCGTTCCACCATGAGAATCCTTCAAATTCACATCTGCCCCATTCTTTATAAGCAATTCTGCTTCCTCGAAGAGATATTGGGGATCATCAGACCAATTTGCTTTTGCAGAACCTAATAGTAAGTGAAGAGCTGTGCTCATTCCTTCTGATTGATGATTCACATCAATTCCTTGATGAATCAGATATCTCGCAATTTGCATTCTATCATTACAATTACTAGATTCCGTAAATAGCAGCTCTAACATGGAAAGATTATCATTTGTAAATTCTTGATGAATCTCTCCAGTATAGTATTTCTGAAACGATTTTAAATCTGCATTTCTAATAGACGACTCTAAATCATAAACTCTCATTATTCCTACCTTTTTCATAGCCTTTGATAATATCAAGCAGACTACTTCTCCAAGAATATTCTTCCGCATAGTCTAGACACGATTTCCCAGATTTATTTTTTAACTTATAATCCGAACCGGCCTCTAGTAAAAGCTTATATAGAGGTTCTAACTCATCCGTTGGTAATTTTAATAACGTTACTGAGTAAGTCATCGGAATAGAACCAAATTTGTCAACTGCATTTACATCTATTCCTGCCCCAACAAGTAATTTCACCACCTCGTATGCATATGCTATTTTAGGCCGCCAATTGGCTTGGAAGAAATAATGAAGAGCATTTCTGTTTTCTTTTTTTGACAAAAAATTTATCTCTACCTTCTCAGACAGCAAATATTTAATAATTTTCAATTTCTCTTCTGGTAAATTATCGTTAAGCATTGCCGTGCATAACAAATTAAGGTTTGTATATTCATCAATTTGTGTTACATCATCATTGTAATTTTCTATAAAATCATTATATGTCCCATTTTGAACAATATCAAAAATATCCATCTTATCTCCTATTCAAACTTATGACTTCTATTAGCAGAAGGTGTTTCAATTCTAAAATTATCTGGATTAAAATGAAAATCATTTTATTGTCAAGTCTAATTATACCATACTAGATATGGAGTTCAAAAGAACAGAAAAAGAGGAACCAGTTTGATTCTCTCATACTCATCATTATTAACTATTTTTCTCTCAAAATACTTTCTAATCCGATAAAAACAATATCTCTTAAGACTTCGTTGTAATTGCTATAGTTTTTTCTAGTTTTAATCGCATCAAATGCCGTCTTAATCTGTCCATCTACAATTAAAGTCAGGCCTTCAATTTTCTCATCTGAGCCTTCCTTACCAAATGACTCGTTTAAAATAATTAATTTATTATCTGACATAATATTTACCTTCCTTTACAAACCAATAACGTTCATTTTCAGGAATCAACTTTTCATACTTTTGGCGGTAAGATTAGCCTAATTTATTCGTGATCAATTATTGTTGAAATGCCTTTAAAGATAATATCAGATATGGCTTCTGGATATCCCTCATAACCTTTTTTTTCCATCAAGATATCAACCACACCTTTAATTTTTCCGTCCAGTATCACAGTAACTGCAGGAACTAATTCATCTGTTTCACCATTTTTAAACATCTCTTGAATTACAGTCATCTTGTCGTCATTCATTTGTTTACTCCTTCTATTTTCTTTATTTTATCCACTTTTTTTATTTTTATCAAACACATTATCACCTATGTCTGTCCAAAACCTATATTCTCTTGGAATTAAATCAAGGAAATATTGATATTTCCCTATCCATGGAGCTGAGATATATTCCTCAAAAGAAATATATTCTGCGTAATTAGAATACAATAACAAACTATCCATATCAACTAATAAAGATGGTGCGAAATCATAAATAGCGTTCAGTTTATCCATTTTATACTCATTAGCAAAGACTTTCCTTAACTCTGACAGATCGCAACTATATTTTTGCATATCTTCTAAAAAATAGAGAATATTCTCAGGAAGTAAAATTGGAGAGCGTAATCTATCCTTATAAATCTCATCTAAATTGTATCCCGCTTCTTCGTAATTAATATACCATAACTCCAAATCAGAAATATACCAAGAATACTGATTTTTGTATTTAAAAGCGACAACAATATTTTCACCATATTTTGCTCTAATCATTTTTTCACCTATTTAATTATTCTAGCATTTTGTCCATATTCAATAAACCATTGGTTTATTGGTGCTGGAAGTTCAAAAGCATGACCTTCAAAACCATTTCTCATAAATACACCTTCATCCACTAGTTTAGGAGCCATTCCATTCTGATTTAAAGGATTGGATTTGTATCCCTGTTGTGAAATTACATTCTCATTAATAATGTCATCAACATATTTCGGAACTTCTACTTCTACAATATAAGCCCCTTCCCTTTTTCCCTTAAAATAAGCAGAATGATCTTTTCCAGTTGAAACATTAAGATTATGATCTGACTTCCATTCATTATTCCATGATAGTGTTCCGTCATCGTTAACATATGTCAGTTCCTTACTTCCTCCACCCTGAACACGGTAGTACTTAACCATTTCCTCAGAAGTAGTATCTTTTGTTTTTGGCACTCCTACATCTGACGGAGTCGGTGTCTCAACAGGACCCTTCGTCGTTGGCGCATCCACGTCACCTGGCTTAACTTCACCAATAGTCTTGGTTGCGCTGCCGCCTGATATATGCTTCACCTTGTTCAAACTAAACTTGCTGGCTGCTGAGGAGGTCACATAGCCTCCTACAATATTCCCGATAAAGTTTGCGGTTTGTGCATCTTCTTCACTACCACCTAGGAGCTTAGTCCCATGATAGGCAACCTGACCCGCTGTATAGGCGCCTGCTTCCCCTATCGCAAACTGGGTCAAGCCCTTGACAACGCTCTGGGTCTGCCCTATAGGAATCATGATGGAACTCGCCGTCACAAAGGCATTCCCAACATCATGATACAGCTTATCATTGCCCATGAAAAGCGTATCTCTGAGAGAAGCCCTCTAATACATCTTAATCCTCTACCATCAGCGGAAAAATATCTTCCCCCCTGTACATTTTATCTTTCATTTCTTTCCACTCAATGACTAGTTTATACAATTCATCAGTTGAAATAAAACATGGTTCACCTAATATTTCTTCCTCAAATTGAAAGTAAACTTCTGTTTCTTCCTTACCTATATCAATATTCAGAATATTACCGCCAAAGTCTGACTCTTCTTTTTGACCAGTAACAACCGCCTCTAATTCTTTATAAATATGAGGATAAAAATCCGTGACTTCTGTAATCATAAAGGTTGTTATAATTTCATAATCTTCTCTATTATAGAGAACCGTAAGTGCATTTCTGTTCTCAACACTTTTAAATAACTTATATTCTCTTCTTAACATCTACAAATCTTTCTACTCTGAAATAGTTGGATAAGCTGTAATAATTTTTCCATCAGATTTTCTTATATATATTCTAATCTTTAATCTATTATTATTTTTTCCAACCTGATGATACAGCTTGTCATTTCCCATAAGCGTATCTCTGATAGAAGCTCTCTAATCCATCTCAATCCTCTATCATCAGCGGAAAAATATCTTCCCCCCTGTACATTTTATCTTCCATTTCTTTCCACTCAATGACTAGTTTATACAGTTCATCAGTTGAAATAAAACATGGTTCCCCAAGACTTTCATCATCCATTTGATAGTATACTTCTGTTTCTTCCTTGCCTATATCAATATTCAGCATATTACCGCCAAAACCAGATGATTCTTTTTGACCAGTAACAACCGCCTCTAATTCTTTATAAATATGAGGGTAAAAATTATGAACCTCAAAATCTAAAAAGTCTGACAACGATTGAAATTTTTGATCTGTAAATTTCAAAACTAACATTATGTCATTTTCTTCATTTCCAAAAACCACAACTGAATATATTCTCTTCATTAATCTTACCTCTAAATTCATTTTATTCCATTGGGAATGCTGAGATAATCTTTCCATCAGATTTTCTTATATACATTCCAATCTTTAATCCATTATGACTTTTTCCAATGTATTTGTTTCCATAAGCTAAAACTTTATTACTATATGCCTCATTAATGGCATCTACAACCTTCTGAGCTCTCATATGGTCAGGGAAAAAGGTTGAATACCCTCCATTTCCTTTTTTAGGAATCCCATCAACTTCTACCTTTACCACATAAACTCCAGCATCATTTAAGGCCGGACCTTTTGTACCTTCGATAATATTTCCGGAAGTTCCCTCTACCATATCATAATGATAGCCACCTGCTTGCCCTCTCCTATTTATATCACCTTCAAAAATGTGAATCTTAGACTTCTCAGTAAAGTTCTCTGTATGTTTAAGATTCGCTAAATCATCCATACTGTAGCTTTTAATCTCAACCACCGGCTGACTCCCCATACTTGGAATTCTCCCTTTAATCCAATCTTTTCCTTTGCCGATGGCTTCGGGGATTGTTGTATATGGTTTATTATAATACTGGTTATAGCCCACATAAGCTAAATACAAAGCAGTTCCCCAGCTAAGTGTTTCAGTGATAGGATGGATGTGATTATACCATTCAGCTGTTTGGATTTCTTCGGCTGTTGCTGGCTCAAGTGTAATCGGATTGATCCCTTCTTCAAGGAGGTAATGATTGAACTTCGCCATGTAATTAGGATCACGCCAGCTAAATAATTTCTGACTGTCCATTAGGAAGTAACGATCAATTGCATAGTTGCGATTAGCCCTCTCAGTCTCTGACATGAATAAACCGCTATATGAATCATCAAATTTGTTACCTTAAGGCAACTCCATAAAAATGTTTCCCATTTTTTAATTTTCCACTATGTAAACTTGAAAACTCTTGACCTTACCGCCAACAACATGTTTTTCAACATCACTTTCCCACCAAGGAAGAACATCTTCTTCCAAAATTCCTAAAAATAAGTCTTTAGAAGATAAATCATCTTTTAAGAAACCATCATAATTTTCAAAAATAAAAGTGTATTCTTCAGCTTTTAACCACGATAAGTCTGTCAGCCAATCCGTAATAGATGACCAATTATTCGCATCAGGAAGACCGACAGTTTTTCAAAAAAACGGAATAGCTCTTCTTTGTTTTGGATCTGCTTCCCATCAAAAATTGCTACAAAGCCACTGAAAGTCAATAAGTCTTGCAATTCAAGCTTTGTAATGTAATGAATTTTGTTTTTCACAATTTCAAACCACTATTCTATTTTTTTTACTGTTTTATAATGGTCTATTCTTTTCTTGAAAGCAGGATCAACCTTAGCTAGTTTTTGAGGTAGAGGTCTATTTTGAAGAATTACACGATCTGAGTAATCCCAAGCCGTGTAATAGTTTTATGAATCGATATTGGATTCTTCATAAAATATTTAATTCTAATCAGTCATGACATTTCATAAACTCTTTATTTCAAGTTCAACTTGTTCGTCTATAGCATCCAACAAAGCTCTTTTTATCACAGAAATTAGATTCTTTCCACTGCTTGTCACAAAATAATCTGATAGCGCTTTGATATCTGGACTGATATTGTCACCCCAAGGAGGCATTTTACTTCTATCTTCCTTATCCCAAACAACTTGACTAGGATTAATTCTTTCTAATTCCTTTTGGATGGTCTCCAATTCACTCAAAGCCTCCTCCAACTGGTGTGGCTCTAGCTTTCCACTATATAACTCATTCATCAAAACAGGAAATCTGCTCCCCCAAACATTATTTTCTAAACGAACACAAATTGTTGAAAAAAACGAGTGGAGAAAATCTCCTGTTCCAATAGAATACCAATATAAATCTACTTTTAAACCGACTGTCATAAGTTCCTCACTCTCTCTCTTGAATAGAATTTCAGCATTATAACCTGATTTTTCTATAATTTTATTTTTAATATCTCGGAGTATTTCTAAATTATACTCTTGACCTCTTACATCAATAACAACTGTTTGTTCGGTACCTTCTGGTAAATTTGTGAGTCTTTTTTTAATCTGACTACTCACGTTATTTATTAAACTGTTTCTACCTGAAGAAGTTTCTACATTATAATTTTTAACTTCTACACTACGGCCATTTTTATAAAATTCCGGTCTAACACTTCCTTTAGTACCATAGGGAACTTCTTCTCCATTAATAAATGACTTTTGAGCATCATATCCCTCGTAATCTTTTCCGACATCCAATTCAGATTGTCTCCAAGTAGGCCCGCTTTCTTCTATATTCTTCAGAATTTGTTCGCGGTTATACTTCGGTGGTTCGACATCTACCTTCACCTTATTGAGACTAAACTTACCGGCTGCTGAGTAGGCCGCATAGCCTCCTATAATGCTTCCGATAAAGTTTGCGATTTGAGCATCTTCTTCACTACCTCCTAGGAGCTTGGTACCATGATAGGCAACCTGACCCGTTGTATAAGCCCCTACTTCCCCTATCGCAAACTGGGTCAAGCCCTTGACAACGCTCTGGGTCTGCCCTATGGGAATCATGATGGCACTCGCCGTCACAAAGACATTTCCAACATCATGATACAGCTTGTCATTGCCCATGAAAAGCGTATCTCTGATAGAAGCCCTCTAATACATCTTAATCCTCTACCATCAGCGGAAAAATATCTTCCCCCCTGTACATTTTATCTTCCATTTCTTTCCACTCAATAACTAATTTATATAGTTCATCAGTTGAAATAAAACATGGTTCACCTAATATTTCTTCCTCAAATTGGAAGTAAACTTCTGTTATTTCTTTTCCAATTTCAATCCCTAAGAGATTACCATCAAAAGCATATTCTTCCATACTCCCAGAAATTACACTCTCCAAAGCTTCTCGAACATCCAGATAAAAATTATGAACCTCAGAATTTAAAAAGTTTGACAGAGATTGACAACTAGAGCTATCGAATTCTACTAGCAAAAATTTCCGACTATTTTTAGTTACTTTTACAATATAGTTTCGTTTCATTTCATTTATAAGCACCTTTAAATTTATTCTATTTTTTGTGGATAAGCAGTAATAATTTTCCCCTCAGAATTTAAAATTATTTCAATGTCTATTCCATTTCGACTTGTTCCTGAATAACGACTACCTTCTATCAATTCCATATTTGAATATGCCTCATTAATAGAATCCACAACCTCCTGAGGGCTCATATGGTCAGGGAAGAAGGTTGAATACCCTCCATTTCCTTTTTTAGGAAGGAATTATTTGTTATTCTGTAGCATCATCCCAGAGGGGGGAGGGATAATATGTTTTTTTCCCTATCTTCACTTTGAATTGATTAGATTTTACAAAATGTTCTAATCTTTCCAAAAAAGCTATTTTGGCATCTTCAAAACTAGTAAACTCTATCGTATTCTCCATCACATATGATCTATCATCTCGACCATTAATCATAAATTTACCATCTCTATAGAATAAGTGAAATGCCCATGGAAGATTTTTATTTTCATCAAATAATACATAATGTAAGCTCTCAAAATGGCGTTTTTTAATTTCTTGTTCAACTATACATTTTATATTCTCAATGTCAGCCTCGATTTTATCCCATAATGGAGAGGAATATTCTGCACCTATACCTTCGTCAACATAATATCTATTTATGAAAACAACGTTTTTAAGAATTTCTATGAAACGAATCCGTGCTTCTTGAAAGGTTTGGTATGAATCTTTACCATTCGTACTTGCTCTGTCCATTGTCGAATATACTTCATATACTTCTAATTCAGGATTATATTCTATTCTTGTTTCCCATTCCCTTGGTCCATGATCGTTGAAAATGGAATATCTCAAACTTTCATATCCCAATTTGTGAATATCTGATAAAAGTTCCAATCGCTCTTTTTCTAAGCTAACCATTACTTAACAATCTCCTTTAAGAGTCCCATTTTTTCATATCAAACAACACTTGTACCAAATTGTATTTGTGTACCTCCACCTTGACCGAATATTTTAGCGATTTGACCTTGGCGAATATCCACAATATCATCAAGTTTTAAATTATACTCAGTCAAAGTATTCATAATATCAATTTGAGTATTATGTGAAGCCTCTTTAAATGCTCTCCTGATATTCTCTTTAGTAATATCCTTCACCACTTCATACTTGATATCCCTCAGGTTAAGCCAACTCCAACAATCAAGGGAGTCGCAGACCCCAGATGACTATCAATCGGGTAGTAACCGTCCTTGTACAGTAAGAGTTTACCAATGGTTTATCGGTAAACTCTTGCTTCATTTATTCTCATAAAAGAAAATACTGATTTCCTTGTAAAGTCATAGTTTAAACAGGTTTTACAACCAACCCTTAGCTTTTAAGAACTCATCAGGAATACGTAATTCAATCTCTGCCATGATCTCTTTTAAGTAGTTATCCCAATCCTTTGTTCCCATATAGCTACGCATTTTGCTTTCAAGCGACGCTCCAAATTCATCACCCAAATCAATAGAGAACCCGCATAAATCATTATCGTAATTAAATTGAACCCAATAATAGTCATATGCCCTGAATACGAGGCGTAATATATGATGATTTGGGACATCGACGAACTCACAAATAGTTACTTCAGCAGCTCTATCTCCAAAAGAACGCTCAATCCGTTCAATTACCTCTTGTTTTATAGCTTCCATACTTTCTTGAACCATACCAATACCTCCTTCTTTTTTAGAGCCAACCCTTGGCTTTTAGATATTTTTCTGGGATATAGGACTCGATTTTTGCGATGATTTCTTTTAAATATGCATCCCAATCGCTTATTTCGCTATAACGACTGTTCGGCTTAGAAAGTAATAACCCTTCCTCTCCGTTTAAAAACAGATAAATCTCAAAGAAATCATTCTTGTACTGAAATTTTACCCCAGCAAAATTATAAACGCGGAACTTCAGTTTGAAAGTATGTTGATTTGATTCATCAACTATATCATAAATCACTATACCATCAATCTTATCTTTAAATACTATTTCAACTATATCGCTAAAATCCAGCGCTAATTGCTTCGTTTTATTTAATCCCAACGCAATACCCCCAACTCTTTTATCTCCAACCTTTAGCTTTTAAATATTTCTCTGGAATATAGGACTCGATTTTTACGATGATTTCTTTTAAATATGCATCCCAATCGCTTATTTCACTGTAACGACTGTTCTTCTTAGACAGCAGTAAACCCTCATCACCATTGAAAAAAACATAAATCTCGAAGAAATCATTCTCGTACTGAAATTTTACCCCGGCAAAATTATAGATACGAAACTTAAGTTTAAATGTATGATGATTTGGTTCATCAACTATATCATCAAACACTATACCATTAATCTTATCTTTAAATACTCTTTTAACTATATCAAAAAATTCATCTGATAAAATATCCATATTATTTAATTCCATACCAGTACCCCCAACTCTTTCATCGCCAACCCTTGGCTTTTAAATATTTCTCTGGAATATAGGACTCGATTTTTGTCATGATTTCTTTTAAGTAATTCTCCCAGTCTTGTATTTCACTGTAATGACTATTTGGTTTAGAAATCACCTTACCTTGTTCATCATTGAGAAAAAGTTGGAACTCAATTACGTCATTTTCGTAAATAAGTCTTACTCCAGCATAATCATATGCAATAAAATCAATTTTAAATGCACGATAATTGTTTTTTTCAACAATATCATATATAGACGAATCATCCATTCTCTTTCCAAAGTAAGACCTAATCATCCGACTAGTTTTTATCGCAAAAGTTTCTATTTCATTTAGTTCCATACCAAAATTCTCCTTGCTTAACTAGCCCTGTGTATCCATGTTGTTCTTGCAAATAATCCCATTCCCATCTTATAGCTGATTCTTCATACTGAGGAAGTTCCGGATTATGAGAAAATCGAATGGTCTTGCCTTGCGCAACCGCATCATCCAATGCTGGATTATTAAATGCTTCAAACATTTGTTCTCCACGGCTGTCTAAATGATAGGCTTCCGTCAGTTTATTCCAATCATCTCCTAAACTGAAGTAAGTGGTATCACCAGCCTTGCTGATGTATGAAGAACACCATCAATATGGTAGTAACCATTCTTGTACAGTAAGAGTTTACCAATAAAATATTAGTAAACTCTTGTTTCATTTATTCTATCATAGAAAGGCGAACTTGCCTGTTGTAAAACTATAGTTTAAACAGATTTTACAACCATCCCTTAGCTTTTAAGAATTCATCAGGAATGCGTAATTCAATCTCTGCCATGATTTCTTTTAAGTATGTGTCCCAATTTGTTATACTTCCAAAATCATATTTTTCTTTAGGAAGTGAGATTCCAATCCCTTTACTAATCACTATATAAAAATCTGTAAAACTTAATTCATAGCCAAAATGAGCTTCATAATAATCATAGGCTTTAAATTTAATACTAAACATGCGATGATTGGGTACATCTACCACATCGTAAATGGTCATGTCTGAAGCTCTATCTCCAAACGCTCTTTGAATACGTTCGCTCACTTCTGTTGCTAGCTCTTGCATGCTTTTCACCATATTAACACCTCCTGATTCTTTCATCGCCAACCCTTGGCTTTTAAAAATTTCTCTGGGATATAGGACTCGATTTCTAATATGATTTCTTTTAGGTAGCTGTCCCAGTCACTTATTTCGCTGTAATGGCTATTTGGCTTAGAAATCACTTTTTCTTTGTTAAGATTAAGAAGTAGGTGAATTTCAAATAAATCGTTTTCGTATATAAATCTTACCCCAGCAAAGTCATAGACAAGAAAATCCAGTTTAAATGTATGACGATTGGGTTCATCAACGAAATCGTAACCAGCAATCGTATCCACTCTCTCCCTAAATACTCCCCTAATTTTTTTTTCGAGTTTCTCTTGCTAATTCTAACATACTATTTGTCTGCATACCAATATCCTCCTACAAAATCTACATCCTTATAACCATGTTGTTCCTGCAAATAATCCCATTCCCACCGTAAGGCAGATTTTTTATTGGAATTATTTATAGAGAGTTATTACATATGCATCACTTAAACAAAAAGATTATACTGCTCTCACCTGATTTTGTATCAATATATGATATTATTTCCGCAAAAGAGGTGTTAAATTTAGTAGAGTATGTACTCTTCTCGTAAAAACTACCATATTGTTTTTCTAACCACTTATCCTGTATCTCTTTTATATCTTTTAGTTTATATTCAAACATATTCGAATAACTTATTGGTCCATTTGATTGGTATATACTTAACTTTAGAGATTCCAGAATGTTATTTTGAAAATTAAAATCTGCCCAAAATTCTAATCCTTCAATTATGACGGGCGATTTTAACATAAATAAATTAGAACTTTCATCTTGTTGAAGGTATTTTTTAAAATTATTATAGAATATTGCTTTTGTTAATTGTTTATTAATAACTGTATTATTTATAATCATTACATACTATCTCCTATTTTTACCTGTTTAACAAAAGTCTGCGTAACCTAGTCCAATTATACCACAAAAAGAGAGCGTTTCCGCTCCCTTTCTTACTCTGGCAATTCTATCTTCAAACTCATATCAGTCGGTTGTAACACTTTCTGAACCGCAGCAAGAAAGGCTAGACCGTTGTCTGATGGAGAATATTGGAATGTGATATAGATGACTTTTTTGTCAAACTGATCACCGTATCGTGCTACATACTGCTTGCTTTCGAGGAAGTAGATATAATTGTTGAGTTTTTCTTGCAGAATTTCCAGATGGACTGCTTCTATCTCTTCCTCCCAGCCAACTGGATCCACCAGAAGAAGCTCTAAATGACTATCAACTATACCAATAGCGTCAAGTTCGCTAGGTTCCAGTTCTGAAACAATGGCTTGGGTGACAATTTGTCTAAATTCCTCTGCTGTGAAAAGACGACGGCTATTTTCAGGATTCTTCAAAATAAAAGAAGGATGATTTTCGATGAAGAGCTTACCAGACTCATCTTGTGTATACTGTTTTTTAGATTTCCAAAAACCATAATCTGCATAATTCATCAACTCTTTACCAGTATGTTCTCCAGACATATAACTATCTGCAGCTTCTTTGGGGATTTCTTGAACTACTTCTGGCATGGTAATATTAAAAGTTGGATAACGCAAGAAATACTTATCACCATCTTGACAGATTTCCAACATGTCTTCTTTGCTTAAATAAATTGTTTTCATTCCTATCCTCCGTCAATTCAAGCTAGTTGAAAAATAAAAGTCTGAGACAAAAAGCCCCAGACCCGTTATCTATATAAATGAGATCCTAAATCTTATTTCAAACTATTAGATCTTTGATTTATCGGAAGATGAAGAGGAGCTTGAGTCAGATTTAGAGCCAGAATCGGTTGATTTGTTTCCTTTACGGGTTTCCGCACCATTTGCTGAATACTCATTTACAAACATTGATTTACGCAATTCAATAAAGTTTTCGTCATTGAGAATATAGCGACCCTCTTTTGTCTTCGTTAACTCCATTGTAAACTCACGTGGCGCAATGTAGCCAAAGTCTTCATTCATACGGTCAAAAGCATAGTAGAAGAGGAAGTTATTTACCAAAGCCAAACGTTTCTCAAGATCTGGATCCGTTGAATCTTCCAAGGCTTTTACATCTTCAATCCCATTTTCAAACAGACTAGCTTTGGTCATATTGATTAGATTGGCCAAATCACGTGTTGCAATCGCACGGCTCTTAAATGTTACCGTTGCTGTTTCTCCATCGTCTTCAACCTTAGTAATTTCAAAATCATCGCCAATCGTAGCCAAGACTTTAAAACGTGCTTGGTCAAATAGCTCCAAGATTTTTGATGGAGGGAATTTTTCTGTCTTCAAGTCAAGCGTATAGTTTTCTTCTGGCGTATATTTAGACAGATTTTCATCAACGTAAGACTGAGTAATACCTTTCTTCCATTTGTCAACAGAAGTTCCCATCAAGGTCGTAAAGCCTGAAGAGTGATCGGTAAAGACTGCACGCAAGATAATATCTGCATCTTTTTCAATCCGCTTTTCATTGGTTTCTTTTTCTGATGTAGAAGATGAAGACTGCTCTGTCTTCACGTTTTCAGCGTTCTTTTTCTGTGGTTTTGGCAGGGCCGAACATGCTCCCAACAAAAGAATACAAGCCGGCAATACGCCAAATTTCATCAATTTTTTCATTTTTTCTCCTTTATTTATGTAAGAGTATATCCATTATACCAAAATATTATCAATTTGTTACATTATTTACTCGTCGCGTAACAAAAATGTAATATTTTAAAATTGTTTAAAAAGCTCGGTCTTTAAGAAAGAATAAGTTTTTCTCTAACAACCCAATTCTTCAAGAACAGCCTGATAGTTTTCTTGAACTTGATCCAGTCCAACCACTACTTCTTGACGAGTTTCATTATTCTTCACAGTGACTTGGCCGCTTTCGATTTCACTTTCACCTAAAGTAATGATGGTCTTGGCTCTGAAAGCATCTGCTGACTTGAATTGTGCCTTAAGCTTGCGGTCCAAATAATCTCGCTCGGCCGCAAATCCTTGATTGCGGAGAGCTTGCACCAACTCCAAAGCGCTGCGATTGGCATCTTCACCTAGAACGGCAATATAGGCATCCAGGCCTGTCTCAAGCGGCAAAGCTGCTCCCTGTTTTTCTAAAATCAAGAGGAGACGCTCCATTCCCATACCAAAACCAAAGGCAGGGGTTTCTGGCCCACCAAAGTAGTCAACCAAGCCATCATAACGGCCACCCGCACAGATAGTTAGTTCGCTGCCTGCCACATCAGTCGTAAACTCAAAAATCGTGTGATTGTAGTAGTCCAGTCCGCGCACCATATTGGTGTTAATGACATAAGGAACGTCCAAAGACTCTAGCATTGAGCGGACAGCCGCAAAATGCTCCTGGCTCTCCTCATCCAGAAAGTCCAAAATCGAAGGTGCCTGCTCAACGGCTACCTTATCTTCTTTTTCCTTCGAATCCAGCACCCGCAGCGGATTTTCCTCCAAACGACGCTGACTATCCTTAGAAAGACTGTCTTTCAGCGGAGTCAAATAATCAATCAAGGCCTGACGGTAGGCAGCCCGACTCGCTGCATTGCCCAAACTATTCAGCTGCAGCGTCACCTGCCCAATTCCAATTTCCTTGAAGAACTGAGCAGCCATAGCAATCGTTTCTGCATCTGTCGCTGGATTTTCAGAGCCGAAGCACTCCACCCCGATTTGGTGAAATTCGCGCAAGCGACCAGCCTGAGGTCGTTCATAGCGGAACATAGAACCCATATAATAAAGCTTGACTGGCTTTTGAACTTCTGGTGCAAAGAGCTTGTTTTCGACATAAGAACGAACGACCGGTGCAGTTCCTTCTGGCCGTAGCGTAATATGACGGTCTCCCTTATCATAGAAATCATACATTTCCTTGGTCACGATGTCTGTCGTATCCCCGACTGAGCGACTGATGACCTCATAGTGCTCAAAAATCGGTGTCCGAATTTCCGCATAGTTGTATTTTTTAAACGTCTTACGAGCAAACTCCTCCAGATACTGCCATTTAGCAGATTCCTGAGGGAGGATATCCTGAGTTCCTTTAGGTTTTTGTAATTTCATTTTCTAATCCTCTGCAACTATATAATATCTATTATTTTACCATAAATCAGATGTTTTGAGGAGTTAGAGCAGAAAAATTCCCTCCAAGAGACTAAATCCGTTTTCATTCGCCAGAATTTCTTGAAAAATTGTCAGAATTATGAGAAAATAAGACCACCATTCTATAGAGAAAGAAGGACCGAAGATGAGAGACGATATCAAAATCAATGACCGAGCAGCAGCTATCCAAGAAGAATTAATTAAAAAACTCGAAACGATTTACGATCCAGAGGTCGAGCTTGATGTCTACAATCTCGGGCTCATCTATGAAATCAATCTTGACGAGACTGGCCACTGCAAGATTGTCATGACCTTCACAGACACAGCCTGCGACTGTACCGAGACCGTTCCTATTGAAATTGTCGAGTCCCTGAAGCAAATCGAGGGCATCGAAACTGTCTCCGTTGAAGTCACTTGGTCGCCCGCGTGGAAAATCACGCGCATCAGCCGCTTTGGACGCATTGCGCTGGGGATTAGTCCTAGATAAAAAGATGCCTTGTCCATCTGCATTAAATAAAATAGTAAACCCGCTAGAAAAACTAGCGGGTTATTTTGTCATATATAGGCTATTTTTTACCTGTTTCTTCTGGTTTCCAGAAGTCGGTAACAGCACCTTTAGCAGCAGAGGATACCATGTGGGCGTATTTACCAAGTACCCCGCGGCTATAAAGCGGTGGAATAGTTGTTTCTGCTTTGCGTTTTTCAAGTTCTTCTTCAGAAACTGCCATGGAAATTTCCTTGGTGTCTTGGTCAACCGTGACCATATCGCCTGTGCGAAGGTAGGCAATCGGGCCACCATCCTGAGCTTCCGGAGCGATATGTCCGACAACGAGACCGTAGGTACCACCTGAGAAGCGACCGTCTGTTAAGAGAGCTACCTTATCTCCTTGACCCTTTCCTACGATGATAGAAGAAAGTGACAGCATTTCTGGCATACCAGGCCCACCCTTTGGACCAACGTAGCGAACCACGACTACATCGCCATCAACTACTTCATCGGCCAACACTGCATCAATAGCAGCTTCTTCTGAGTCAAAGACCTTAGCAGGTCCGACGTGACGACGAACTTTAACACCTGATACCTTGGCAACCGCGCCATCTGGTGCCAGATTCCCATGCAAGATAATCAATGGACCATCCGCACGTTTTGGATTTTCAAGCGGCATGATGACCTTCTGACCTGGTGTCAGATCAGCAAAGTCAGCCAAGTTTTCCGCCACCGTCTTACCTGTACAAGTGATGCGATCGCCATGTAGGAAACCATTTGCCAGCAAGTATTTCATAACCGCTGGGACACCACCGACATTGTATAGGTCTTGGAAGACATACTGACCAGATGGTTTCAAATCCGCCAAATGCGGCACGCGCTCTTGAATGACATTGAAATCATCCAAGGTCAGCTCCACATTGGCCGCATGAGCAATGGCCAACAAGTGCAGAGTAGCATTGGTAGAGCCGCCCAGAGCCATGGTCACTGTGATCGCATCTTCGAAGGCTTCGCGCGTCAGAATGTCAGACGGCTTAAGCCCCATTTCCAACATACGGACAACTGCTCGGCCAGCTTCCACGATATCATCTCTCTTATCTTGAGATTCTGCTGGGTGAGAAGAAGAGCCAGGCAAGCTCATACCTAGAACTTCAATAGCCGTCGCCATAGTATTGGCTGTGTACATACCGCCACAGCCACCAGGGCCAGGGCAGGCATTACACTCGATGCGGCGCACTTCCTCAGCAGTCAAATCGCCATGGTTCCACTTCCCGATGCCTTCAAAGACAGAAACTAGGTCAATGTCCTTGCCATCCAGATTTCCCGGTACAATGGTTCCTCCGTAAGCGAAAATGGCTGGAATATCCATGTTCGCAATGGCAATCATAGAGCCAGGCATATTCTTATCACAGCCGCCGATAGCGACGAAGGCATCCACATTATGTCCGCCCATGGCAGCTTCGATAGAGTCTGCGATGATGTCACGTGAAGTCAGAGAGAAGCGCATGCCCGGTGTTCCCATGGCAATCCCGTCAGCGACGGTAATCGTACCAAACTGAACAGGCCAAGCACCTTGTTCTTTTACTCCTTCCTTGGCTAGTTTACCAAAATCATGCAGGTGAATATTACAAGGCGTATTTTCAGCCCAAGTCGAAATCACTCCGACAATCGGAGTCTCAAAGTCCTTGTCCGTCATCCCTGTCGCGCGAAGCATGGCACGGTTAGGAGATTTGACCATACTGTCATAAATCTTACTTCTGTGGCGTGTATCTAATTTATCTGTCATGTCTTTCCCTTTCATTGTAGTCATCTTTGTGCTTTATTATACCACACTTATGCTCTGTTGGACAGAAGAAAATATTTAAATTTTCAGAATATTGGAATAATAATCCGAAAAATAGGTACAACTGCTAAAAAGCTTTGCTACTGTCAAAAAGAAAATCAAAAATTTCTGTCAAGTAACTTTACTTTACAAAAAAGTTTTGTTATACTGTTAAAGTTGATGAAAATCATGAGATTGCATCGAATTACATTCTAAAAGGAGAAACAAACAATGGCAGTACCTGCACGTCGCACTTCAAAAGCGAAGAAAAACAAACGTCGTACACACTACAAAGTAACAGCTCCATCTGTAAACTTTGACGAAACTACTGGAGATTACTCACGTTCTCACCGCGTATCACTTAAAGGATACTACAAAGGACGTAAAATCGCTAAAGCTGCAGCAGCTGAATAATAGAAGGGAGATACCATGCGCGTAAATATTACACTTGAACACAAAGAATCTGGTGAACGCTTGTACCTTACTTCTAAAAACAAACGTAACACTCCAGACCGTCTTCAATTGAAGAAATACTCACCAAAACTTCGCAAGCACGTTGTGTTTACAGAAGTTAAGTAAGCATTCAATACGAATCAATACAGAAGAAAAACGCTGATTTCAAGCGTTTTTTCTTTTTCTTGAATTCAGTACATTGCAGTATAAATCATTCGAATCACTACCTTTTTCACTACCTTTTTAGATAAATACGTATCATTTGGATATTTTAGTAAAGTTTTTATGATAAAGGAACACTAAGTAGACCGATAAAAACTGCTATGATTAAATATATTATTCAAAACCTATTACGTTTAATACTTTTCATCTGTTTCTCAACACCTTGTATTTATTATCCGAATACTTTAAAGACATCTCTGAAAATACCGAAGAAGGATTCAATGTTCTCTTTTCATCATATGGAAAATCAATTATTTCCATTATTTTATTTGATATTAAATCTACTGTTTCAATATGCTCATTAAGGTTACGCCCTCTAACATTTAATTTTTTGACTTCATCTCTGTTGATGGACATTATTTGTCTAACAATACTATCAGGTAGGTACTCTCCTCCTCCCTTTTTTCCTTTTAGGCAGTTAATGAAATCTCAATATCAAACAAACTGGAATCCTTAGCAGGTGATATAGTATTTTGCACTATGGAAATCAAAATTATTTGTTGGTTTTGTATCCTGTCTCATTTTTATTGCCACATGCTTATAACCTGTAAAATTCTAGTTACTTTCTCAGCATCTGATTGAATGATAACTGGTACACTACTTAGCAAATCAACTAAATGAGAGCCTTTAAGCCACAATACATTTGTACTACATTGATTGATAGTGGTTCTTGGTAGAGTCTGAGCCTGTACCCCTAAAAAACAATGTATGACTCCCTGACTTCGGTAAGTTCGGAGCTTCCTGCTCTGAATACCAGTTAAACTCATTTTAGTTTATCAAAATGACTAGTATAGTGTAATTTTAACTTATCTTCTCCTAAAATATCTAGAACTTTTAAGGCCTGTTTCATCTTTTCAATTCCATTACCTGATTGACGCTTAAATTCATAGTAACCGGTCGCATATAGGAAAACCGTCTGTTCATAAAAGTTTAATTCGTTATCTAACAACTCATTTATCTCGTCAATTAAATAGGAACAATTTGAAAATTCTTCCTTATCGATGCTAAGAATGAAACAATTTATAGCAAGCTGAGTGACAATTCGTTTATTAGATTTATTTAGAGAAGAGTAAATGTAATTATTTAACATGTCCTTTGTTAGTAGGAAGTAGGAGTTGTAATTAATTGTTCGTACACAGTTACCCAATAAAATAATTTCATAGTACCCCCATCTTTCAACTTTGAAAAGATAGTCTGTTAATTGAAGCAATTCGTCATCTGATGGAGCAATTTTGGAATCCATTGAGTATAGTATGGATTTTACCATGGTTTTTTCAAAGGAATTTAAGGTGTAATTTGAGGAGTCAGAAAGTAGGCATTTTATATTATTGATATTTTGTGATGAATATTGCTTTCGAATGTACTGTACTAAGTTAGCAAACGATTCGGTATTTGTGTAGTCTTTATTGTGTAAAATAAGAAATTCGTCCAAAGTAATATGTAATTTATCTAAAATATTGATTAGTCGAATACAAGATATCTCTGATTCGCCACGTTCAAAACGAGATATTTGTGATTTTGAAAGGTGTTCATCTGCTACAGAACATAAACTGATTTGCTTTCCTTGTCTTACTTTTCTCAATGTTTTTCCAAGATGTGACTTCATCAGTTTTCCCACTTTCACAACAAAATATTGGTTTAGTTTTGTTTATTATATAATAAATAAAAATGGAAAGGAAGTCCTGGTATGAAGAAAATTTTAAAACTTGCCCCAATTTTGTTATTGGTAATGGACATCATTATCATTGTTGGTGGGTAAATGACTTATTATTAGATTGAAATTAGTATAGAATGTAATTAAATAGTGAACAAATTATGTTTAATCATGTAATTTAGAAACAGTTTAAGATACATTGAAAAAGGTATAAAAGAAAAATATGGAAACCTAAGCTGATATTATTGTAAAAATTGCTTGAGTAATATATATATATTTTCAAAAATTAGAATCTATAAAATTAAAGGAGGTAAGACCAATGGGGTCGTTGATTGTGACTAGCTAAGCTATAAATTAGAAAGGTAAAATATTCAATATAGGAGTGTAGTTATGAAAATAAGAATTAAAAATAAAACATTAGCTTTATTAGCTACAGTTTCTTTAGGTTTTGGGCTAACTACTATGACTAGTATCGTTAGTGCAGTAACAGCAAACCCAGCTCCATATCCCATTATTGATGTATGGAATTATGGTGTAAATGATGGCTATGCTTATTCAAATTACTATGTTCAGTCTCCAAATAATATTGGTTCAGAATCTACAATAAAGAATCTTTGGGGAGCAGTTAAAGATCACGATAAAAAAGATTATGGATGGGCAATGTCAAGTTCAACAAAAAGTTGGAACGATGTTCGATTAAGTGCATATTGGAATTATTATAGATTTTAAAAATAGTTTATGAAAACAAGAGACCCAGTGATAGGATAGGGTCTCTTGTAATATGGTAAGTGCTTATGAAATTAAAATTATGTATCATTGGACTCTTCTTTTGTTTGATTGCTGCAATTGGTCTGGTCACTATTAGTGATACCCAAAAACCAATACCTTTACCAATTGATGGTGCCTTCTCCATTCAAGGGAAAAGCAATCTTTCTAATGAAGAAGTGTATCAAATGATTCGTGACCTATCCAAAACGGAAAAAGTTACCATTTACAAGCCAATTGTTCAGAGTTCGGGTCAGTTGAAGTATGTAAATTTCGATGATGTAAATAATGAACAATTAAAGTCTGTACCGATAATAGGAATGTATTACACCCTTGGGAAGATGGATGTAGATAGTTTGAAACCACTTACGATGACTGGGCTGCAAACAGTCTATATGGCTTATCCTTGGTATATAGGAGGCATGTTACAATTCAATGGGACTTTAAGATTATTGTTAATGGGTTCAATCTACTTAACTTTATTAGTTGTTTTATTTGTTGTTAGAACGAGACAGATTAAAGAAGGAGTGATACGACGCTCTTTAGGATTGCCTGTATATAACCTAAAAAAGGATTATTTAATTTCTGTTACTTTTGAGCTGGTTTTAGTTGCTTTATTGATGGTTTTCTATGGCTCTTTTCTGGGGAGTGGTCTCTTCACCTATAGCTCTAAGTTATTTTTCTCTCTGCTTCTAACCAATTTTATAATTTTTCAAATCATTGATGCTATCACCTTTGTTCTATTTTGGTTGACTATCAAGGTTGAAAAGCCTATTGAAATTATAAAAAATAAGGCCAAAAACAGCCTCATTTTTATCGTATGGCTTGCGGTTATTTCTAGCATAATAGTTGTTTCAGGAATCTTTTTACGGGAAACAAAGGCTAGTCAATCAAAGATAAATATACAGATAAAGCATTTAGAACCATGGAGTGCAGTAAAAGACTGGAGAAGGATTGAGTTTCTAGGGATTGAAAGTAACCTTGCTAAAAATGGAGAAGTAAGTGATTCAGATGATCAGTATCTACAAATAGCTGTCGCCTTAAAAAAGTTAGATTTTTTATATATAGAACGATCCTCGGCATATGTTCCAGATTTTATGAAAACTTCTCATGTTGCAGAAGACTTTTCTAAACAATTAGAAAATGATGGGATAACAAATCCAGAGATAAATAAAGAGCTGATTTATATCAATCAAACAGGTGCTAACCTACAAAATAAAGTGAATGGAACAAACTATCGTATTTTAGATAATAAGATCGCAACTATCTATATTCCTGAGAAATGGAAAGAAAATCAGAAATCTATTGTGAATACAGTTGTAGCAGAACAATTTATTGGAACAAATTTTACAAAAGAACATGTTACAGTACAAATAATTCCTAATGGGAAAAAAATCTTTTATTTCAATGAAGATGCCGATAATAGTCGTAAAATTAAAGAGATTTTACCGTTGGCAAGTATAGCAGATAGCACAGATAATATAGTTGTTGTGTTAGATACTGACAAAATGATTGAGAAGAACAAGTTTTCTTTAGCTAGTAATATAATGTATAAGTCCCTTTTTAGTCCTGAAGCGGTGAATAAAATAAATGAGATGGCTGTCCAGTTGAATTTTTCAATGAATCCAGTAGATGTTTATCAAATTGTAAAATTGAAGATTCAATCTTTAGAGCACCAAATTCTCCTTTCAAAAATACTGCAAATAGTTATTTGCGGAATTGTATTTCTACTCATTTATCAATATGCTCAAATGTTTGTTGCCTTAAAACAGAATGACTATGTCAAAAAAATCATTTTAGGCCTATCGAAAACAGGTATGGCCATTTCAAGTCTAAAATATTTTATGATAACGATTATAATGGTTATCTTATTGACATTTACCATGACAGGACAAATAGAGTTATTGTATATTGGTCTTGCTTCTTTAACGGTTTTAATGATGTCAATAATAATGAGTTTCAGAAAATTATCTGATAGATACACTCAAATTCTAAAAGGAGATGACTAATGACAATTGAAATTGTGAATGTTACAAAAAAATATGGCTCAAAAGAAATATTTACAGATTTAAATTTAACCTTTGAAGCTGGGAAAAGCTACGCCTTGATTGGCGGTTCGGGTTCAGGTAAAAGTACCTTGCTAAACATTATAGGAAGGCTAGAAAAAATTGACAGTGGAAAAGTGTTAGTTGATAAACAGGATATTTGGAAAATCAAAGAAAGAACCTATTTTAAAAATACTATTGGGTATGTATTCCAAAATTATTCTTTGATAGAAAACAAAACAGTATATGATAATTTAAAACTCCTCAATAAAGACAAAAAGATTATATCTGAGATGCTTGAAAAAGTAGGTCTTTCTAGGGACTATTTAAAACATAAAATATATGAATTGTCTGGGGGACAGGCTCAGCGTGTAGCTATTGCAAGAATGTTAATGAAACCGCGTAAAATTATTTTAGCGGATGAACCTACAGGAGCCTTGGATAGTGAGATTGGGAATGAAATCATCAACTTATTATTGAGTGAAACAACCAAGAATTATTATGTTATTATAGCAACGCATGATCCAGCTGTATATAGTAAAGTTGATGTTATAATTGACATAAAAGATATAGGAAGTCAGGCATGAAAAAGAAAATTTATATTAGTTTGCTACTAGTCATTGGAATACTCGCAATCGTCTTAATTGGCAAACAAGTGATTAAAAAAGAAAATTCCAATAAACCTTCGGTGGATTTAACAGTCTATACAATCTCTTCGAATGATACCGAAAGATGGGATAAGGTAAGGCAAGTAGAAACAGAAGATGCTGTCTATCTAATATCTGTCAAAGAAGTAGCATCTTCAGAAGAAGTGTTTTCAAATATTATTACAGATGGCACTGCTATGGGGTTTGGAGTTAGTGAAGAAGAAGTTAAACAATTTAACAATAATTTAGGAACTACTGTAGTAGATGCTAAAAATAATAAATTGATTGGGATAGAATTCTTCACTTTTTCTGATGATGGCAAGGGTTTTTCTGTAGCGAATTTTGATTACGGCAAAAAAGAGTTTAATGATCAGAAAAAAGCTAAAAAAGAGTTCTATAAAAAACTATACGAAGCGTTTAAAAAATAATTTGTGATGACACGACAAACGCGTAAAGAGAAAAGCTCCAATAAATTTTTGAAATACAAAAGATTTGAAAGATTAATTCCATATTTTTCTGAAAGACGCTTTAAGCTGATTCCTTGTTGCCTTAGTTCATAGATTTGAACTTTAGCTTTATAACGCAATTTCATTATAAATACCCCAATGTTAGATTTTTTATGTCTAACTTTTGGGGTGCGGTTCATTTCAAGCGTTTTTTCTTTTTCTTGAATTCAGTACATCGCAATATAAATCAAGCGAATCACTACCTTTTTCACTACCTTTATTTTAAATAAGAATATTGATTCGGACAATCAAAAGTAAGAGGAGCTTCATTATGAGGCTCCTCTTTTTCTATGCTCGCTCCAACATCTATTTTATTATGTGTTATGATAAAGCAGCATATAAATTAATGCCGTCCAGCTTTATTCAGCTCGACAAGCTGGAATCTATTTACTTACGGTATTCCTCTACTTTAGATTCATACTTTTTTAAAAGTTCCCGTGAGTAAACTTTTTCATGTATCGAGTTTCTAACTTCTTTCCAGAGAATAGCTGCAACTTTTAACTTGTTAGAATAACAATCGCTCAATTCATCTAAACAAAAGTCTTTTAGAAACTGATTCCATTGGCAAGCCGAACTATCATACTTTGCATAATCTGACTCACCATAATATATTTTAATCATATCTTGAATAGTGAATGTTATATCTTTATCCCTTTTTACTTTTCGCCAAGCCGTTGCCATATCAGCACTAAATTTAAAGGGACTAATGCCTGTTACAGCTGAAAAATAATCTCGAAATTTTTGGTTAAAAGAAAAACCACAGTTAAGTAACGGAGTCTCCAAGGTGATAACTTCGGCTTGACTTTTGTTTCCTTTACTCAAAAATTTTTCTATTTTATTTCCCTTAAAATACTGTTCGATAATATAGTTCAATTCTTGCTTCGTACATCTATACTCTAATCCAAGGGACTTACAAATTTGTGAAAGTTCTTCTCGATACCAATAGTATCTATTAAATTCTTCAAATGATTTTATCTCTCCAAAATCAGGTCTTTTTTCTTTCATATGCCCACCTTAATAAATTCAAATTTGTCAGACAATCAATTTACTTGCTAACTTGTAAACCTATCATATCTCTTTACTTTTTCATTTCAAGCTATCAAGCTCAATTTTAAGCAACTCTAGAAATTTCTTACTAATATCCCTTAAGGCATTTCCAACTGATTTTCTCACATATTCTTTTAAGTTTGCAAGCTTTCAATAGCTTCATTCGGATTTCCTTAAAATATAGTCTACTCGTCTATATTCTTAACCCCTCTATAACTGCTCTCCTTGTATTAGGATTGAATGAACGGAATACAATCATAACTTCTCATATTATATCATTTTTTCTAAGATATTATTTCTATCGACTTCAAATCCTTCAAAAAAGAGAGCAAAGATGAATAAAATTCGGCGAAAAACTCTTATAAAATTCCAAGAAAACCCTTACTTTTGAAAATCTTCATTTTAATGCAATAAACTTTGACAGATGCTCTACTAGCCTTTATAATAGTATTATTACTAAAATTAGGGAGAGTATGTCCATGCCAAATAATGAAGAGAACAAAGGTATGTTTCGTAATTTTTTAGGTGGCTTTAAGCGTCTTATAAAAGGAGAAGAGGACGAATCATCCACTTCTGCGGTTCATAACAATGAAGGAAGTACCCCACAAGTCAATGTGAACCCAGAAGATAGAGAAAATTTCCTCATTGAGAAAGCTTTGGAATCGATCCAATACTACGACCGCTTGGATGTTATGAATATCGGTGGAGAAGAGGATCCAGACGAATCTCAAGCTGTAGAAAGTGAATCTAGTCTGGAGCAAGAAAAAATGGCAGCGAAAAACCAGGCAGCCAGCACGACAGAATCTGCTGAGACAAGCATTTCTTCAGATTCTATGAAAAAGAGGGGCTTGAAGAGTACTGCTGATTCAATATCTCTATCATTAAGTATAGAAAGTAAAAAGGCTTCTCGTAGTTTAGAAGTAACCGAATCACAGACACAAAGTTTGGAAGTTGGGCAATCTGATAGCAAGGAAACGGATACTTCTGCTAGCTTGTCAATTGCGCAAAGTCATGCTTTCGAGCAATCAATCCTTGAAGAAAATAGAGCGTCTCTTAGCTTATCAATTTTTGAGTCTGTATCTCAAAGCATGGCCGCTGAAGAGTCTCTCAGTGCGGACAACGAAGCATCACTGAGTCTATCTGTAGCAGAGTCGGTTTCGCAAAGTATCGCGATTCAAGAATCTATCAGCGCAGAATTGGAAGCTTCTCTTAGCCTGTCGGCAGCAGAGTCAGTTTCGCAAAGCATTGCCATCCAAGAATCGATCAATGCGGAAATCGAAGCATCTACCAGCTTGTCTATGGCAGAATCTGTTTCGCAAACCATCGCTATCCAAGAATCGATCAGTGCTGAATTCGAAGCATCTAAGAGCTTGTCGGTTGCTGAGTCTGTGGCGCAAAGCATTGCCATTCTAGAATCTATCAGCGCAGAAATCGAAGCATCTACCAGCTTATCTGTAGCTGAGTCTGTGTCTCAAAGCATCGCGATTCAAGAATCTATCAGCGCAGAATTGGAAGCTTCTACCAGCCTATCCGTTGCCGAATCTGTTTCGCAAAGCATTGCCATCCAAAAATCAATCAGCGCTGAAATCGAAGCGTCTAAGAGCTTGTCCGTGGCAGAGTCTATTTCTCAGAGCGTTGCCATCCAAGAATCGATCAGAGCTGAAATCGAAGCGTCTAACAGCTTATCTGTAGCTGAGTCTGTGGCGCAAAGCATCGCTATTCAAGAATCTATCAGCGCAGAAAACGAGGCATCACTGAGCTTGTCCGTGGCTGAATCTATTTCTCAAAGCGTTGCTATCCAAGAATCAATCCGTGCAGAATTGGAAGCATCGAACAGCTTGTCGATAGCTGAGTCTGTGTCTCAAAGTATCGCAATTCAAGAATCTATCAGCGCAGAATTGGAAACGTCGCTGAGCTTGTCCGTGGCTGAGTCTGTGTCTCAAAGCATCGCGATTCAGGAATCCATTAGCGCAGAATTGGAAGCATCTACCAGCTTGTCCGTAGCCGAGTCTATTTCGCAAAGCATTGCTATCCAAGAATCGATCAGCGCGGAAATCGAAACGTCTAACAGCTTGTCCGTGGCTGAGTCCGTTTCTCAAAGCATCGCGATCCAAGAATCAATCAGTGCAGAAGTCGAAGCATCTACCAGCTTATCTGTAGCAGAGTCTATTTCGCAAAGCATTGCTATCCAAGAATCGATCAGCGCGGAAAACGAAGCGTCTACTAGCTTGTCCGTAGCCGAGTCTGTGTCTCAAAGCATCGCTATTGAAGAATCAATTAGTGCAGAGAGCGAAGCGTCTACTAGCCTGTCTGTAGAGGAATCCCAAGTCTTAGATAGAGCTATTGAACAGTCTATTATCACGGAAAACGAAGTATCTACAAGCTTATCTATCGTAGAGTCTGAAGCACTAAGTAAAGCGATCGAGTTATCAATTAGTGCAGAAAATGAAGCGTCTATCAGCCTGTCTGTGGCGGAATCTGAAGCCTTAAGTCGGGCAATTGAACAATCTATTAGCGCGGAGAACGAGGCATCACTGAGCCTATCTGTTACTGAAAATGAAATTCAAAGCATCGCTATTGAACAGTCTATCAGCCTAGAAAATGAAGTATCTACTAACCTGTCTATGGCGGAATCACAAGCGAAAAGCGTAGCCATCGAGCAGTCTATCAGCTTGGAACAAGAACAGTCACGCAGCCTGTCTATCGCAGAATCGCAATCACAACATGCGGCGGTAGAACAATCTCGCAATCTGGAACAGGAATATTCATACAGTTTGGCAGCTGCGGAATCTAGAGCCAAAAGAGATACTATTGAGCAGTCTACCAGCTTGGAGCAAGAACAATCATTTAGTTTATCTACTGCAGAATCTAAAGTTCTCAGCAGAGCTGTTGAACAATCAATCAGCGTCGAACAGGATCATTCATTCAGCATTTACCTTGCCCAATCTGAAGCCCAAAGTAAGATCATTGAGCAGTCTATCAGCTTAGAGCAAGAACAGTCACGCAGCCTGTCTGTGGCTGAATCACAATCACAAAGTATCGCTATTGAGCAATCAATGAGCGTGGAAAGAGAGCGTTCAATCAGTCTATCTATCGCTGAATCACAGTCACAAAGAATGATCATTGAACAATCAATCAGTGCAGAGAGAGCCCATTCGATCAGCCTGTCTGCTGCCGTATATCAATCGCAAAGCATGGCTTCTGAGTTCACTACTGTCACACAGAATCTATCAACCTTAGCCATGATTACTAAAAGACAGAAAAAATAAGCTCAGAACAAGCAGCGAATGAATACTGAAAGGAACTAATATGATTAGAAATATTCTATCAAGTAATGGTAAAAGTCTAGGAATCACCGACATCCTGCCCCAGTATGGTGAAGACTATCGTCTCTCTGTCATGGACGGAACAGTTGACTATCGAACAATCCCCCTAGGAGCCTACGATTTGTTCAAACAAGGCTCCAGCAAACAGGATTATCTGGCAGACATTGAAAAAATTAAAACAATGGGCTTCAATACCTACCAACTATCCTTTTCATGGACTCGTCTCTTCCCGACTGGAGAAGAGCGGAGACCCGATGCTAAGGTCCTTGCTTTCTATGAGTCAATTATTGATGCACTGCTAGAGAATGACATCGAACCAATTGTAAGCCTGTCTCATTTCGATTTCCCTCTTCATTTGTATGAAAAATACGGCGCATGGAAAAGTCGTCAAATGATTGCCATGTATGAAAAGTATTGCGAAGCCGTTTTGACCCACTTTAAAGAAAAAGTCACTTACTGGATTACCTTTAAAGAAATGAGCGCTCTGTCTTATTTGCCATTCTTAGGCGCTGGGCTACACTTTGACAGCACAGAAAACCAAGAGCAACAAATTTGGCTGGCTGCTCACCATCAGCTAATCGCATCCGCAAACGTGGTTAAGCTCGGTCAAACCATCAATCCAACCTTCCAATTCGGTAGTTTGATTACCATCAATAGTGATTCCCACCAAGAAAATCACTCAGCTACCGATGCCTTGGGCCATGAGCTGAACAGACGTAAAAACTACATTTTTACAGATGTGCAGACCAAGGGACACTATCCAAATCACTTCCTTCGCTACATTGAGCGAAATCAGCTGGATCTGGGTATTACGGAAGAGGATGTCTTCGCCTTAAGAGAAGGCATCGTGGACTTTGTTGCCTTCTCACATTATGCGGCGGAAAATATCCAAGATTTGTTTACCAACAAATATGTCCGCAAAAATGTAGAAACTTGTCTTGCACAACCTGTCCTTCTTCGGATTGCCATGTCTGAGCTATATGAGCGCTACCACAAGCCTCTCTTGGTCATTGAGACTTGTTCCGAGGTCTCTGACCATCCGCAATTAGCTAAGAACATTCAAGACAACGTTCAAGAAATTATTAAATCCGTTGAGATTGACGGAATTGAACTGCTTGGCTACACGCCATTTAGCTGGAGCGATGTAAACATCTAGGATTCAGTCCCAAGCTCAAAACATAGAAAAAATCTCCCTAAGAAAGTGGATGGCCACTTATGGGGAGATTTTTGATATTTTAGAATAGAAATCAAAGCCTTACTCTTTTCCTTTGCTATCTCTAAAAATCCGATAGCTGGTCTCAGCGACAGGCAGGCCGATGATGGTATGCATATCGCCTGTAATTGATCGGATAAAGCGAGGATCCAACTCCTGAAAACCGTAAGCACCCGCCTTGTCTAGCGGACGCTTGTCATGCAGATAGGCCCCGATGACAGCCTCTAATTCTGGGTAATAATCCACAAAGTCCACCTGCGCCACGGTGTAAAAAACTTCTAGAAAATCCTGCATACGTAGGCAGACCGAGGTCACTACATGGTGACTCTTACCAAAGTAAGAGCGAAACATCCGATTGGCTTCAGCTAAATCCTGTGGTTTATTGTAAATCTGACCATCCACCACGACGATAGTATCAGCCGAAATATAAAGGGTCTCGGCTTCCAAGTCCAAATCAGACTTAGCTTTGGAAATCTCACAGCAAATCTTGGCTGCCTTGGTCAGAAAATCCTGATCATCAATGCTTGCCATACACTGCTCTTCAACAGCTCGTTCGTCCACTTCTACAGCCTGAATCTCTGGATTCAAAAAACTCAGCAATTCCTTGCGTCTGGGCGATGTAGATAGCAGGACAAAGCGGTGAATCTCTCCTTTTTCACCTTCCCTTTGGTAGTCAAAAACCATCTTCATGATTATCCTCCTGTGTCCTTTAATTGAAAGAGTTCTTCCAGCCGCAAATCAAAAACCTGAGCGATTTTTAAAGCCATCTCTAGCGAGGGATTGTAGCGATTATTTTCCAAATGCAAGATCGTTTCACGCCGCATTCCAATGTGGTCCGCTAACTCCTGCTGGGTCATGCCTCTGGATTCGCGGACAGATTTGAGCTTGGTGATAATATTGCTTTCCTTGGCCATTTTTAACCTCTCTTTTCAAATAAAAAGAAGATAAAACCAAAGAGCAACACCAAAACACCAATCATGATGAAGAATATTCCGGCATTGACCGTGATAGATCCTACATTAGCACTAATCCCTGCAAGCACCAGTAAAGTTGCTATGCAGATGACAAACATCAAAGTCGCTGCTTTTGCTAGATTGGCATAAAAGCGCTCGTCTGCTCTTTCCTTGACTTTTTTCAAAGCAAAAAACAGAAGAAAGAGAAACTGGATAGCCAGGAGGCCTCCCAAAGCAATGTACTTTATAAAGGGCGGATTGGTGCTCGGAGTCCACAACCAGATTCCGACAGTATAGATAGAGGTTGCCGAAAGAGTCAATAGATTATAAAATTTCATGGTCAGATCATAGACCTGCTTTTCTTGAACTTCTTTCATCTTCTTAGGCCATGGTTTCATGTGAAACCAAGACCAGATACTTATAAGCTGACCTATACTTACCAAACCGACAATTACCCATTTGGCTGGCCAGTTGAGATTGCTGGGAGCAAGGAAAATAGTAAAATCAATAAAGAGAGCGGTGGCAACCATCAAAATGAGGCCACCCATTTTTTGACTTTTTTTCATGATAGACTCCTTTTAACATGTTAGAAATACTTAACACTTTTATGTTATAAATATATCACACACAAGAATAAAAGACAAGCATTTATGTGCTGTTTGGGAAAATTTTTTATTTCCGCAAACAAAAGCCCAGAATTTCTCTGGGGAGCTGGCTTATTCTTTACCAATACAATATTCTTGGTGTTCCTGCAAGCTTTCATCGGTCTGAATGGTCACTTTGGAAATGCCATAAGCCAAGAGCTTTTGGCGTAGGACAATCTGCGTTTCAGCTAGCAAATTGGGATTTTCCAGACAGATATGAAGCATGGCATATTTTTCCAAACCATCTGTCGTCCAAACATTGAGCTGAGTGATAGCTCGCACGTTTTCCAGCACTGCTATTTCCTGATAAAGCTGACTGAGATCCACATCGCTGGGCACATGGTCTAGGAAGATCTGGATATTCTCCCAAAATTTTGGCAGAGCCTTACTGAGAATAAAGCCTGCGATGACGAGAGAAAGCAGCGGATCCAGGAAATACCAGTCGGTGAAGCGCAGGATAATAGACACTCCGACAACTGCTAGCCAGCCCAAGATATCCTCAAGAAAATGCAAGCTAAGAATGGATTCATTGTGACTGTGCCCGTGGCTGATTACTCTGCTAGCTGCTGTATTGACGGCAATAGCGACAATCCCCAAAATCAACATGCCATCATAATTCACCTTCTCAGGAGCGAATAATTGGGGGATATTTTCCACGATGACCAAGGTCGAACCGACCAGCAAAATCACTGAGGTCAAGAGAGCACCCAGCAGGCTGTAGCGTTTATATCCTAGGGTATAGTTACGGTCTTCTTTTTTTGTGGAAATCTTCTCAAAAAGAGTCGATAGGCCAATAGCCAAGGCATCTCCTGTGTCGTGAATTGCATCCGCTAAGACAGCACTAGAATGAAAGAGAAGGCCAAAGATAAATTCAATAATGGCAAAAGAAAAATTCAAGAGAAAGGCAATGGTCATATTTCTACTGGATTTCATGTGAGCCTCCTTATTTATTTTCCTAAAAGAATGCGATTTATGGTATAATCTAATCAATACCGAACACTCTGTTCAATTATATTATCCACTATTATCAGAAAGGAAACAAGAGCCAGTTCATGCCCTTTGTCTCTTAGCAGACAAAAAGCTCTTTTTGTACGGAATTTCCATGGATAGACGAGTAAAAAAATCACGCGCAGCTATTTACCAAGCCTTTATCAGCCTGCTCAATCAGAAAAGCTACGAAAGCATCACCGTTCAGGAAATCATTGATCTGGCAGATGTGGGCCGCTCCACCTTCTATAGCCACTTTGAGACCAAGGAAACCCTGCTGGAGGAACTCTGCCAAGATCTCTTTCAGCATACCTTTATTGAGCGTTCTGAAGGACGCGATTTGTTTGAAGCGACAGCCCATATTTTCCATCACTTTCGGAAAAATCAGGATCGGATAGCCACCCTCCTCTTGGCTAAAAATACTTATTTCATCAACCGCTTGAAAATCGAGCTAGAGCGCTATCTCTTTCCCATGATTGAGCAGACATTATTGCAGAAAAAAAGTCATCTGCCGGACAACTTTTTAAAAAATTATGTGACATCAACTTTTGTGGATACGGTCAGCTGGTGGTTGCAGCAACGAAATCAGGTTGACGAAGAAACGATTTCTCACTATTTTCTGGACTTGATGGACTAAGCCGCAATTCACCTATCATTTTCTAAAAAGATATGGTATAATCGTTCCTTGACGTACGAAAGGAGATTGACTATTTATGAAAAAAGAACACTCACCATTTTTAATTCCAGGTATAGTGATGATCGGGATAGCACTGCGGGCTCCTTTTACTGTTTTGCCTATCGTTCTGACAGACATTGCGGAGGGGCTACAGGTTCCAGTTAGTTCCCTAGGCCTCTTGACCAGTCTGCCTTTGATCATGTTTGCCCTCTGCTCGGTCTTTGCTCCGCGCTTAGCACAAAAAATGAGCTTGGAAAAGCTGTTTGCACTTGTTTTACTCGTGCTAACTCTAGGCTCTCTGATTCGCGTATTTAATCTTCCCTTACTCTATACGGGAACTATTATTTTAGGAGCGGCTATTGCTGTCTTAAACGTCCTTCTTCCGAGCTTGATTCAGGCCAATCAGCCGCATCGTGTCGGTCTTTTGACAACTCTTTATATCACATCGATGGGACTGTCAATCACGATTCTGTCTGCTCTGGCTGTTCCCATCGTTCAAATGAGCTCTTGGCAAGGTCTCATTTGGGTATCAACCTTGATTTGCTTTGTGATTTTTCTGGTTTGGCTGCCCAATGTCAAATATAGCCATCGCTTGGCGGCTAAACAGCAAGGAAAGCAAGGGCAAGGAGCTCTTCTAAAAAATCCAAGAGTCTGGGCCTTGATTTTATTTGGCGGCTTACAGTCACTACTCTTTTATACCAGCATGACTTGGTTGCCGACTTTAGGACAACAAGCCGGTCTTTCTACTGATACGACAGGCTTACTAGCAGCCGTCTTTTCTCTGATTAGCCTGCCCTTTTCAATGACAATTCCTAGTTTGACAGCGCGCTTGAAGGCTCGTCAACGTCTGATTATGATTAGCTTGGTTTCTGCGGCAGGTCTGATCGGTATTACCATGCTCTTGATTCGGACAGATTCCTTTGCTTATTGGCTGATTCTTAATCTGCTCATTGGTATGTCTGTCAGCGCCCTCTTCCCCTATCTCATGGTGACCTTCTCCCTCAAGACCTCTACACCTGCGCAAACGGCTCAACTATCTGGACTGGCTCAAACTGGAGGATACATCCTAGCCGCCTTCGGCCCAAGCCTCTTTGGCTACAGCTTTGATTTGTTCCATTCTTGGACACCAGCCATCCTCATCCTCCTCGGACTGACCGTTATCATGACCATGAGCCTCTTTTACATAGAAAAATTTGATAAAATTCTATAAAACTTCTGATTCTCCATCAGGAGTTTTTTGCTGCCAAGTTTCTTGTAATTTCCGAAATTTGCTTGAAATCATCTTTCCTCATCTTATCTGCTTGATTTTTTTGATTATAACATAGTTTCAAAAGGACTTTTCTTATTTTCGACAAAATAACTTATATTTCATTATAAAAACTTGTATATGCTTATAAAATGAATTATAATGAACTTATAAAGTAGCAGAAAGGATGAGAAAGATGTATCAAGAGCAGCGACTTTCAAAGATGCTGGAACTTTTGGAGGATAAAGGACAGCTGGCAGCTAAGGACATGGTGGATTATTTTCAGGTTTCTAAAGACACTATTCGCCGTGATTTCTCAATTTTGAGCGAGCGAAAACTGGTCCAACGCACCCATGGCGGGATTATTCCTTTGGAAAATAGTCGGCAAATTCCCTCTTTCAACGACCGTATCGACCAACTAAACCAAGAAAAAAAGGCCATCGCTCACAAGGCTCTGGACTTTCTCAAACCCAATCAAGTCAATTTCTTTGATGTATCAACGGTGGTTCTCAAGCTGGCTCAGCAAGTTCAGCAACCGATGACAATTTTTTCTCATTCTTTGGATAATGCCATCATGCTGAGTGGTCAAGAGCAGATTGCTTTCCATCTTTTAGGTGGAAAGTTCTATCCGAGAAATCGTTTTTACTACGCCCTCAATGAAGCCGAGCAGCTAAGAGATATCTCTTTTGATCTAGCCTTCATCGGAGCTGCAGGGCTAAACAATGGCCAAATCAGCTTTGAAGATCAAGAAGATACCTATCTGAAGAAGCTAGCTCTCAAACAGGCCAAGATAAAGATTCTGCTGGCCGAGCAGGCCAAAGTTAAGAAAGAATCAACCTATATTTTAGGAAATATCAGCGATTTTGACTACTGGATCACCGATCAAAAACCTAGCCCTGAGCTAGAAGCTCTTCTGGCTGGGAAAGTCACCATTATTTACTAGCTCGACAAGATTTCATTTTATGGTTTACGGAGGAAGCGACCATGACCAAGCAAGATATTCGCTTGATTATCAGCGACATTGACGGCACAATTCTCGATGACCAGCACCAAGTAGATTCGCAACTGAGGGAGCAGATTCCCTTGCTGAAAAAAGAAAATATCCCCTTTGTCCTAGCCTCTGCCCGCTCTCCTCTGGGCATGGAGCCAATTGCGCGCGAGCTGGGACTGGGTGATACCCCTCTGGCCTGCTACAACGGTGCTCTGGTCATCAAGGGTGACCCGCAAGATTACGAGACCATTATCGAGCATCCATTGGATAAAAAAGAAATCCGCACTTTTCTGGAGTTGGTCAAAACTAAGTTTCCTAGTGTTTCCATCAATCTCTACTCTGGTAAAGATTGGATTGCTGACCGTTTGGATAGGTGGGTGCAAATTGAAGCTGAGATTACAGGTGAGCAGCCTTTTATTCAAAATGTTCTGCTGCCTGTTCTAGATGTGCTCATTCCAGCCCATAAGTTGCTGTTGATTGATGATGCAGCTGTTATCCAGCAGCTCCATGCCTACTTGCAAACGATGGATTTTCCAAATACAGCCTTCTACCTGTCCAAGGACAACTATTTGGAAGTCACACATAAAGAAGTGTCAAAAGAGCAAGCCCTTCTGGAAGTGGCCAAACACTACCAGATTCCGCTGGAACAGGTCATGACAATTGGAGATAACTTCAATGACCTTCCGATGCTGCGACTGGCTGGTCTGGGAGTTGCCATGGGCAATGCCCCTGAAGCAGTTAAACTCGAGGCAACAGCCATCACTAAAAGCAACAACCAGAACGGTGTCGCAAAAGCTATTGAAAAGTATGTTTTACTATAATGCAAAAAATCTGCCCTTGAGCAGATTTTTTTATTGATGGTAATCATAGGCAAGGCGAGGGCTGCCATCTGGCAAATAAATCGTGCCACACTGGCTAAAACCGTAGCGGCGAATGGCTGCCTGCATCGGCTGGTTATCCGCATGCGTATCGATGCGGAGATAGGAAATTTGCTGCAGACAAAAGTCAAAACATTGATGAGCCAGACCCTTGACTTGTCTATTTGAAGCGATACGATGGATTGTACCGTAAGGCTCTGAAAAATGCCAAGCACCTTCAATCTCTTGGTAGGTCGGATCTGGTCCGATGATGAACGCAAAGGTTCCAACAACTTGCCCAGCCTCTTCAAAGACATAGCAGTGGCCCGCCCGAATATCTTCCTCTACCAGCTGATGATTCGGATAGGAAGCCGGCCACTGACTGGGATTTCCCATAGTCCGCATAAACTCCCTAGCCTGATCAAAAATTGCTAAAATCGCTGGGATATCCTGCATTTCCGCCAAGCGAATCATGTCTTCTCCTTCCAGCCTATTACCTTATTTGACAAATTCCTCGTAGTTCCCCGTGTAATTAGCCCACTCCTTACTAAAGAATTTTTCATTGATCTGATAATTCGGAGCAGGCTGAGGATTAGACACAAAAGGATCGACAGCCTTGTCGAAAGCCAGCCATCCATTCCAGCCCATGTGGATCGTATCCTGCATAAAGTAAGGCTTATCGCCGTCCTTAGAAAAGTCTGCAATATTTGTAAAGCCTTGACTCTCCAGCTGGAACTTAATCTTCTCAACTGTCCGCTGATACATCTCTTCACTCAACCCAGTATAGGCCATCCATTTGGCATTGACCGGTGGAATGACAAAAATGACATTGGTTTTTGATTTGGCAAATTGCTCCAAAACCAGCTGCAAATCATTGTACTCGGGAGACTTTTCGTAAGACTGCTTGGATTGGAAGCCTTTGAACTTCTTGATTTTTCTGGCCAAACGTTTCTTATAAAAGTCATTATCGATCCCTAAATCATTGTTATTAGTCTGCTTGACAGCATCTGCCGTAGCCAGTTTTTCCAATTCTTCATAGGAGAATTCATCCGGAAGACGGGAAAGCTGAGGCAAAACCTTCGTGTCATAGTTGCCATTATTACCAGCAGCAAATGTACTGAAAAATGCATCCTCCCGCTGATAAATCCGACTCATAGTATTGATATACTGCTGCTCAAAAGAAGTCAGTTGGCTTCCATCAGCCACTTTCCTGACAATATCCCCCATAGCAATGTTGGGATAGAGCTGCAAAAGCCGCTGGGCTGCATACTGAGCGCCTACTCCACCGTCCTGCCAGCTAAGAAAACCAGCTAGCTGGTCGCTATTGAAATACTGCTGAAAAGCTGCTGCATCATAGCCTTTTTTAGTAAACCATTGCGGAGAAACGACATAGACAGCCGTCTTATTTTCCAGCTCAGAGGTCATCTGCTGCATCCCAAAATATTGGTTGAGCGAAGCCGCCCCCCGCTGCCCTAGAAAATAAGGTCGGTAATTGCGGTCATACTTCTCGGCCAAAACAGCTGGGTGCATACTGTCAAAGCGCAGCCATTCGCTGGAGCCAAAGTAGGGCACAAAACGGGTATCTTGATCTGTCAGGGCCGTCATTTTTTTGCTACGGCTTTTGAACGTTTCTGCTGTAAGAGTCACAGCTGCCCGCTTCTCTGCTTCCACATCATGCTTTTTCTCAAGCGGATAGAAGAAAAAGAGCAGAGCGACCATGACCAAGGCGCAGAAGACCGGCCCCAGAATCAGCCAGAGTCGTTTAAGCATTACGAAGCTCCGTTACGCCTTCAACAATTTTATTGGCTGTATTCCAGTCATCGCGGCCAAACTCTGATACTGGCACACGGATGTCAAAACGGTTTTCCAGCTCAACAATCAGCTCTACTGTTCCCATACTGTCCAAAACACCAGCATCAAACAAATCCTCGTCCATCATGTCCGAAACATCTTCCATAAATAATTCGTCAATAATTTCAATTACTTCTGCTTTTACATCCATTATAGTTTCCTCGTTTACATTTTATTTTTTAAACCAAAGGTCATTCAAAAATCCTGAGAAGATCAAGAATGAGAACATGACAACATGGAAGGTGATAACAACCCCCAGCGCTTGGGTCCACTTGTTGTCAGGCAGGGCTGGCAGTCCCTTACTTTTACGCTCTTTATTGATGGTCTTTTTCTTACGGAGCCAAGCGTCATTGACCACCAAGCCCAGACCGTGGAAGAGACCATAGGCGATATAGTACCAGGTCACACCATGCCAGAAGCCCATGACCAACATATTGATTATATAGGCTACACTGGAAGTCGTATTGCGGTTTTTAAAGACCTTGTTGCGCATGAGCACCATAACCAAGCGCATAAAGACAAAGTCTCGGAACCAGAAGGACAGGCTCATGTGCCAGCGATTCCAGAATTCCTTCAAATCGCGTGAAACAAAAGGCTTGTCAAAGTTGATAGGGCTCTTGATTCCCATGAGATTAGAAATGGCCACCGCAAACATCGAATAACCAGCAAAGTCAAAGAAGAGATCCAGACCAAAGACATACATGACGCCTAGCGTTCCCAGATTGAAGAAACCGCCAATATAGAGGGCATAGGTCTTGACGTGCCCTAAAATCATGTGGCCAAAGATATGGGCCAGGACAAACTTATAGAGAAAGCCCAGCATGATATACTTGACCGACTGCTCCAGCATATCCAGAAGCTCATCGCGCTCTGGTATTTGGAGATAATTTTCATTGAAACGCTTGAAACGATCAATAGGGCCACTAGAAAAAGTAGGCATAAAGAGCATAAAGCGGAGGAATTCCCAGAGACTGAAATCAGTCAGCACGCCATCCCTCAGCTCAATAATCATACCAACTGAGCGGAAGGTCAGATAGGAAATTCCCAGAAAGCCAAAGAGTGATTGATGGCCACTGATAGCTGGCTCGACCTTAACCCAGAATAGGGGCAGAACCGCCAATGCTGTATGCAAATAAAATATCCACTTGCTATCCCGCTTTTTGCGGTAGAATTTATAAGAATAAATCCAGACCGTCTGCCAGACGACATAAAAGAGCAGGGCATAAAGCTGCGCTAGACTAGGCCCCGTCAACATCAAGACAATAAAGACCAAGCTGACCAAGGCTTCATAGACCGGGAAGCGTTTTTTAAAGAAAAGTCCGATAAAGATTGGCAAAACAGCCAAGATAAGATAAAGGAAATACTGTGGGTCTCCGTAAGGCTCCAGATGAGGAAGCTGTTTCAAGAAATCCATCATGACTTGTTGACCTCACTAATCAGCCCCTTGATATCAATCTTACCGTTTGGTGTTAGGGGCAGAGATTCCCGATAGAGGAACTTAGATGGCATCATATAAGACATCATGATATCCTGTAGATCCTCTTTGATAGCCTTGGTAATATCGATTTCGCGGTCAAATTGCTCTGCAACACCGTCTTTCAAAATAACGTAGGCCAATAAGTTTTGAACCTTGTGATCCTTATTATAACGTGGTACTGCTACTGCCGCCTCGATATACTTGGATTTATTGAGGTTTTGAGATACGTCCTCTAGCTCGATGCGATAACCGTTAAACTTAATCTGGAAGTCCATACGACCGCCGTAGAGTAGGAGACCTTCATCAGTCATCGTACCCACATCACCTGTATGATAGGCCGGTAGCCCTTCAAACTCAAAGAAGGCTTCAGCTGTCTTTTCAGGATTGTTGAGGTACCCCTTAGATACAGCTGGTCCGCAGACAATAATTTCACCCTGCTGACCATTTGGCAATTTTTGCCCATTCTCATCAATGACAAAGGTTGGTGAATCCGCCTTGGTATAGCCGATTGGCAGACGCTTGAGGGTCGCTAGCATCTCATCCGTGATGGCAACTGCAGACAGAGCCACCGTTGCTTCGGTCGGGCCGTAAGCATTGATAATACGAGCCTCAGGGAAACGCTCCCGCAATTTCTGAGCTGTCTTGACCGTCAGCTCCTCTCCGTCAAAGTAAAAATGCGTAATGCCTGGCATTTTTTTGCTGTTAAAATCTTCCGAAAGCATGGCCATATCCGCAAAGGACGGTGTAGAAGTCCAGATTGCTACAGGCAGGCTGAGAATCGCTTCAAATAGCTGCTTGAAGTCCTGAGTCAGACTAGAAGGCAAGGCATAGAGAGTTCCCCCCAGCGCCAAAGTCGGTGCCCAGTACATAACTGACAAGTCGAAAGAATAAGGCGGTTGCGCCAGCATTTGCGGACGGCTCGGTGTCGCAAATTCCTTGTCTGTAATCATCCAGTTGGTAAAGCTGAGCAGGTTATCATGAGAGATTTGCACACCTTTAGGTTTACCAGTCGTACCAGAAGTAAAGATGATGTAGTAATTGTCATCACCCTTGACTGGATGGTTCATCTCATAGGTACTCTTTTCTGCGTAAGCCGCTCGGACCTCTTCCAGACTGAGAATGGCTGCATCTGTATCAGCCAGCGGAAAATCCGCAATGGCAATAATCAAGCTTGGCTCAGCTACTTCCACGATAGCAGTCACGCGCTCCAAAGCTGAATGACTATCAATAGGAATATAGGCATGACCTGCTTTGGTCAAAGCCACAAAAGTAGCCAGCATTTCATACTCCTGACCACCGTAAACAACGACGGGTGACTTGGGAGCCAGCCCCAAGCTATCAATCTTAGCGGCCAATGCATCGGAGTCTGCCTTTAGATCCCCGTAGGTATGAACTTGTCCGAGGACATTGTAGACAGGGAAATCTGGCTGCGTCTGAGCAAAGTGCTCAATTGCTTCAATCATATCTGTAATTGCTGTATTTGACATGTGTATAGTACTCTCTTACATTAAAATTCATTGTAGATAAAGCCACCTTGACCTTGACCAAGATAACTAAAGAAATAAAGCAGGGCTACGAAAATCACAAAGTATAGCAATGTCTGCCCTACAAACTTATAAATCGTCTTATATTTCGTCATTTCATTCACTCTTATCTTTTTTTAGATAGACATAGATTATTTTACCATTTTATAGAGAAAGATTTCAATATAAAAGCTCTAATTTATGTAAAGTTCTTGTAAGGAAATAAAGAGAAAAAGAGTTACTTCCCTTATCTTTCAAGGATGAAATCCTTTTCAAATTTTATAAGTAAAATTTCTATATATTACTTGACTTTTAGTTCAAAAGAGATTATCCTATATATAGAAAGTTTATATATAATATTTTTATATATAGGAGGTAGTACATGTATTTCCCCACATCTTCTACCCTGACAGAATTTCTGATTTTAGCGATTTTAGATAAAGAAGATTCCTATGGCTACGAGATTAGCCAGACCATCAAGCTCATTGCCGATATCAAGGAGTCCACGCTTTATCCTATCCTGAAAAAATTGGAAAAGAGTCAGTATTTAGAGACTTACTCTCAGGAATATCAAGGTCGAAAACGAAAATATTACTCTCTGACCCCAACAGGTCAGAAACAACTGATCAGCCTCAAAAATGAATGGGAGCTTTATACCAGCATGATTAAGGGCATTATCGAAGGGAGTGTTCGCCATGACAAGAACTGAATATCTAGCCCAGCTAGAAAAATATTTAAAAAAATTACCAGCAAAAGACTATCAAGAAGCTATGGACTACTTCACCGAGTACTTTGACGAGGTCGGTCCAGAGGGAGAGGCAGCAGCTATAGCTGAGCTGGGTAGTCCCAAAGAAGCGGCTCACGAGATTATCATCAATCTTCTGGACAAGAAAATAGAAGAAGACAGCCAAGAAGCTGACTCTGTCAAAAATAGCAAGCAGATCGTCCAGATTGCTATTCTATCCATCTTGGCGGCTCCACTAGCAATTCCTCTATTAATTTTGGCTTTGACTTTGATTTTTACTTTCTTCCTCCTCATCAGTGTCTTTGCTTTTGTTATAGCCGTCTTTGCTTTTGCTATGTTTGCCATAGGGGCTAGTCTGATTTGGGACAGCCTGACTCTCGGCATGACCACTTCGATTCCTGCTTTTGCCCTTAGTTTGGGTATGAGCCTTTTAACCTTGGGGCTGGCTGGACTCTTCTATCTCAGCATTGGTCCTATCCTTCGCTTTATCAAACTGAGTTTTGTCAAACTCGCCCAAGCCTTGGCACGGAAAGGAGGCCGTCATGTCTAAAGTAAGAAAAACCATACTCAGTATTACTGTCGCCGCCTGTCTACTAGGAGTAGGCCTGATATTGGTCGGTCTAGCCAGTGGTGGTCTGCAGGATCTGGTGAGGAGCTCAGCCGCTAGCACCAAGATGGCCAAGCAAGAAGAAACCTATGGCAATATCCATTCCTTAAATCTAGACCTGAGCAACCGCTCGGTTGTGATTGAAGAATCGCCCGATGATAAGGTTCACTTGACCTATTATCAAGGAGACGGCAAGACAACTGAAAAAATCAGTACCAAGGCTGAAAACGATAGTCTATACATTAAGGAATCCAGCTTTTTTATCAACATTAACAGCGGCCTACGCTTTTTACTAGGCTTGATAAATGGAGATTTGGAAAGGACTCAACAAATCACTCTAAGCCTACCTAAGGGAAGGAACTTGGAGCAGGTTAAGGCCAGTTTAGCTAACGGCAGCCTATCAATCAATGAACTGACAATCAAAAAATTAAAGGCCGATCTCAGCAATGGCTCTATCGAACTCAGTCAGAGCCAAATTAAGAGCGGTAGCATTGAAAGTGCTAACGGTAGCATCGAGCTAGTCCAAACCAGCCTGACCGATACACAAATCAGTCTCTCCAACGGTAGTATCACTAGTGATAAACTAACCCTCAAGGGCAATATCAACATGTCCAGCAGCAATGGTTCCATCGATCTCCATCTCGCCGAAGAGACCTACAAAACCATCTCACTGGACCTGCAAACAGATCTAGGTGACATTGAACTGCCCAAGGACATGCAGACCAGCCACGACCAAGAGGACTTTATCGGAGATCGAGTCATCCATACCAATGAACAGGCTCAAGCCAAGCTGACCGCCCGCACCAGCACCGGCAGCATTGAGATTAGTCATTAAAAATAGAACGGAGCCTGATTGGTTCCGTTTTTTATGGTTATTTTCTCTAACCCCACCTTTACTTACTATAGCCTTTATGTTATGATACTCTATAAAAAATTATCACAAGGAGGTTTCTATGAAAAAACTCACATCTGGCATGCACATTCGGGTCGTCAGTCCCTCGTCGTCAATCGAACGCCTTGGTGGCTTTGAGGCCAATTTAGCCGCCAAGGAGCGCTTGGAAAAGCTAGGATTTACCGTGTCTTTTTCGGAGCATTATCTGGAAAATGATATGTTAGATTCTGCCTCCATTGAAAGCCGCGTGGAAGACATTCATGCTGCCTTTTCGGATGACTCCGTTGATGCCATTCTGGCCACTATCGGCGGTTTCAACTGCAATGAGCTCCTGCCCTATCTGGACTTTGAGTTGATTGCTAGAAATCCTAAGATTTTCTGCGGCTACTCAGACACAACAGCCTTGCTTAACGCTATCTATAGCAAGACCGGCATGAAAACCTACATGGGACCGTCCTACTCCAGCTTTAAGATGGATGCCCTGCAGGACTATCAGACCGAGAGCTGGCTCAAGGCCGTCAGCCAGACTTCTTATGAACTGACTCCTAGTGAAAAATGGGGCAGTAATGCTTGGTATCTGCCAGATGCGCCACTGACCTTCCATGAGACGGAGTGGAAAGTTTATCACCACGGGCAAGCCCAAGCCACTGCTATCGGCGGCAATCTCTCCACCTTCTCACTCCTGCGTGGAACACCCTATGCCCCAACAGATGAAAACTATGTCCTCTTTGTTGAAGAGGCCGAGGAAGATGATTATGTGGAGTTTGACCGCAATCTAGCCGCCCTCCTTCAGGCCTATCCTAACCCGCAGGCTCTTCTCATCGGCCGCTTTCCAAAAGAATGCCAGATGACAGAGGAGCTGCTCCTTTATATCTTGGATAAACATCCGATTCTCAAGACGATTCCCGTCCTCTATGACTTGGACTTTGCCCATACTCAGCCACTCTTTACCATCACCATCGGTGCTCAAGTGACGGTGGATACAGAGAAGATGTCTATCAAAATTGATGAATAAACATGAAACGACCTCCAAACAAAAGGTCGTTTTTGATATCTAAAAGTCATGAATCATCTCTAAACAGCGCTCCAAATCCACATCCCGCTCCAGATGCTCAACTGTCCAAGGAATAAGGATGTCTGGTTCAATCCCCTTGTCTGTCATCCCCTGTCCCTTATCAAGTGCTAGAGCGCGTGAAGTTGGAAAGTTCAAACTATAGTCACCATAATCTACCTGACAGCAGTTGGAATAATCTAGTATTCCAAGAGTCGGGCGCCCCAGAACCGTCACCTTAGGAAACCCTTTCATCATCTGGACAAAATTGTCTCCCGACGAAGCACAGTAGACATCTGCCAAGACAAAAATCTTCTCAGGATGGCTTCCTCCTTTCACATTAGGAAACATTTCCCTGTCCTCGCCTCCAAATTTGACATAGCCTTTACCCCGATTGGCCTGCAGATCTTGCATGATTATCTCCAACAAATCCTTCGTCTCCTGATTAATCCCTTCCTGCTGCACGTAGACTTCAAAATCTTTCAAACGCAGGTCAACATTTCGCTCTGTGTAGAGAATTTCCATCCCTTCATCAGTCCAGTCCAAGTCAGAATAGACTTGCCCCTCAGAAAGAGCATAGTGGAGCAGGGGAAAATACAGCGAGTCCATCCCGCCAGTATTTTGACGGACATCAATCACCAGACAAGCAGCTCTCTTGATAGTATCTTGTGCTTCCTGATAGAGTTTGTTGATGGCTTTCTCGTTCCTAAAGTCATCCAAACGGAGATAAATAACGCCCTTTTCTAACTCTTTCCATTCAAATCGACTCTCTATGGGATTCTGGCTAGGCTCAACTGAAAGGATTTGCTCTGCTCCTGCTCGCAAAACAGTTACTTGCCTAGCTTTTGAAATCAACTCGCTCCACTCACGGTAGTTTCGCTCGGGCGTTGAACTGGTAAAATACGCTCGGTGCATCCTATAAAACTCTTCTAGATGCTGTCCATCCAGTTTCACAATTTGATCTCCCGCCTGCAAATTCGTGTCCGCATTAGCCTGCTCAACATAAAGTCCTTGGATTGTTGAACGTAGAACAAAACCTTTTGGCTTAGCATATTTCTCCCGAAAAGCTACGTGGCCAATAACTCCGAAGCTAGCTAGATAAGTCTGAACCTGATAAAGAAAATCCTTTTCACTCATATCGTCTGAAATACATTCGCGAAAACCAGTCGGATCCGCACCGACAATATCCTTTTTAGTTGCCGAATCTTGGGTCATAATCGAAACAACATCTTCAAAAATAGCCGTTTTTCTCATCGTATTGCTCCTCTTCATTATTGAGACCAGTATATCATTTTTGTACATTTTATGCCGATTTAAACAAAAAAATCTAAGCACAATCTCTGCTTAGATTTTTTCTAATCAATGTCCACTGGGACCGCCACCTTGTCCGCCTGGGGCACCACCGCCACCAGGGCCATCTGCTGTGATTTCGGTTCGGGTTTGCCCATTGACCGTGATAGTCCCGCCCGTATAGGTAGCCTTGCCATCAAAGTCAAAGGCAGACACAGTGGACGTGATAGCTAGGTTTCCGCCTGTCATGATGATATCGCCGTTGGAGTCAAGGGCGTCTGTATCGCCTTGGCCGACCTCAACCTTGATGTCACCTCCAGTAATCTTGATGAAAATCTCAGCCCCAGTCGCTGTACTAGCCGCATTGATTCCATCATCCGTCGCATAAAGGTCAAGTGTACCGCCGTTAATCGTGACATTTGTTCCCTCTAAAGCTTCGACACTGGACTTGACTGTGATAGTACCACCGTCGATCACCGCTGCATTGCTAGCATGAAGGCCGTCATCGCCAGCATTAATCGTAATGGTCCCAGACTGGATATAGAGATTTCCGAGCGAAGTGTCCTCGTCATTATCTGCGTGGATCGCATCCTCCGTTGCGGTAATATCCAGACTAGCCTCCTTGATGTTGATGGCATCATTGGCTGACAAGCCATTCTTGTAGCCTTTAATCGTATAAGTCCCGCCTGTGATGCGCAGGTCATCATTAGACTCGACTGCGTTACCATATTTTCCTTCAATGGTCAGACTGCCTGAGCCGTTAAAGGTCAAGTCGTCCTTGCTGTAAATGGCCGCATCGTAGTCAGTATTGGCGTGATTGGCTGAGTCAGAAATGCTATTCTTGCTGCCTTCAGCTAGGGTAATGAAGGTTTTATCCGCATTTTCTACCACAATCGCTGCATCCGTCCCTGTCATGGTCACACCATCCAAGACGATTTGCACCTTGTCTTGATCGCCAGCCTTGACAACAATCTGCACATTTTCACTACTGCCAGAGAGGACATAGGTTCCAGCTGCCGTAATGGTCACTGTGGAGCCAGAAACGCTCGCTCCGTCACCAGATGTCTTGGCTGTAGAGCCGCTCAAGCTAATCTTGGTCGCTGTCGACTCATCATAAGAAGCATCCTGATCACGGTCCGTGAAATAGCTAGATGTATCTGTCTTTGTCGTACTGGTAGCTGTTTGAGTGGTCGTGGCACTAGCACTCGTGCTAGTGCTGGACTGGCTGGTCAAGCTGCAAGCTCCCAAGGTGACAGTCATTAGCGCTAGGGGCACCATTATTTTTATTTTCTGAAATATTTTTTTCTTGCCTGTTTTCATGATTGACCTCTTTCCTAGTTATAATTCATTTTCTTTCGTGATATAGCGGCTGATGGCAATCTCTAGATTTCCATTGCGCGTGCGTAGAGCGTCAATGAGTTCTTTTTCGGTCATTCGACCATTCAGCTGAATGATGTATTTAATCTTGAACAAACTCCCCATATCAGATGTTTTGACATTAGCCAGTTCAACATGATTGGCAGCTTTGTTGAAAATATCATCAAAAATGCTTTCATAGTCCAGACTTTCTGGTATGACGATAGTCAGCTGGCGCATGGAATGCTTCATCTGCCCAAAATTGACCACCTCAAGCAGCAGCATGGCAAGCGACATGATGAGGGTAAAGACGGTCGCAAAGACCAGATAGCCCATTCCGATAGCAATCCCGATTGTCATGACTAGGAAAATGGACACCAGCTCCTTGGCCCCTCCCGGTGCAGAACGGAAACGAATCAAGCTGAAGGCCCCCATGACGGCAACCCCTGCTCCCAGACTTCCATTGACCAAGAAAATCACAATTGCAATCAAGGTCGGCAAGAGCGCCAAACTCATCACAAAGGATTTGCTGTAAACTGTCTTAAACTGGTAAACCTTGGCAATGACTAAGCCCAAAAGCAAAGACACTCCGATAGCCAGCATCATCATGGCTGGATCTACGGCCGTATCGGTAAAAATATCATAAAATAAGTGACTAAGCATGATTTACAACTCCTTTATAGTCTGTCGTTTTCTTGTAAGCAACCCCGTATTTGGAAAAGGAGCTTGGGAAGACCTGATGGCGATCCAAAATCTCACTCAGCCAGAGCGGATAGGCCCCTGGCACCTTGACTTCCATAATCACATGATGATCTGGTAGAAGATTTTCCCCATAATGGCCATGCAAGAGGCTCAAATCATCGTTGCGGTAGGTCAAATCGTGGTCAATGGTAATCCGAACATTGGGATCCTTAATCCCCTTCATAGAATAACGATTATAGTAGATATACATCATGGGCTGCAGGCCACCGTAGCGCTGACCCAGCCAGTCGATTTCCTCACGAATCTGACAATCTTCAATCTTACTGTGATCGCCCTCCAAGTAAGCCTCTGCAGCGACTATATCTGTCGAAATGCGGCGCTTGTAGACAATCTTGCGCACTTTTTTCTTGATTTCCAAAAAGACTTGACTGTCTTCTTTCGGATTTTCATCGTAGGTCCGCACGCGCAATTTTTCTTTAAAATAAGGCTTTTCTAAGGACTCACGAATCATTTGATAGGTCGGGGTGTCGTAGTAAAGATTATGGATGGTCGAGTAAGCATGCTCATCCTCCACCAGATGGCCTTCAAACTCGGTCAATAAATCGGCCAAAGTTTCTTTGGAAATAATGTATTTGGTTTCAAATCGTTGAAATTTATCTTTAAATGTTTTTTTAGCCATGGATTCTCCCCCTGTCTTTCTTGTAACTAGAGCCATTTTACGGATGAAAACTTAAAGCAAGGCTAAAGAAAACTTAAAGAAAACAAAACATTCATATTTTCATAGCGAATAAAATAGATTTGTGGAGAAAATCTACACAGCAAAATTCTCTACTGTTTCACGTGAAACAAAAAAACTTGGTTCTGTTCACAAGACCAAGTTATTCCTTTCGAAGAGAAAATAGTCTGCGCTCTTCTCTATCTTAAATAATTTCTTTCTTATCAGGGCGATAAGCTATTGTACCTAAAGCCATGAAAAGTAGTAAAGTCGCAGTCAAGAAAGCTAGTTGGCCACCGATTTGACCATTCATCGAGATCGTTTCCCGCAGTCCTGACACCGCATAGCTCATTGGCAAGATTGGATTGATCATTTGGAAGATTTTCGCCGTCAGGGGCAGCGGATAAGTACCAGCGCTAGAAGCCAGTTGCAGGAGCAAGAGGATCAAGGAGATAAAGGCACCGACCTTACTATCCCAAGTGACCAGAGTCGTCACAACCGCCATAAAAGCCATGCTGGCTAAAATAGTCAAAGCCAGCGTCATCCATTCGTAGTTGGCCTCAAGACCAATCAAATGAACCGCTCCATAAACCAAGATACCTGCCAAAACAGAAATCAAGCCATTGACTTCCAGACGAGCCTTGAGCCAAGCTTTGCGAGAAGCTGGCACCTGACCAGAAGGGAGCGTGCCGAAAATAACATTGGTCGAAATAGCCGCCACAAAAAGAGCAACAGAAATCATGTAGGGAGCCATACCAACACCATTTTTACCAACTTGATCTTTATCTGTCTTTTTCAGCTCGACAGGGCCAGCCAAGGCAGCCGCATTGTCCTCTGTCACTGAAAGCTCAGACAATTGACCCTTGGCATCTGTCAAGCCTGTATTTAGAGTCTGGGCACCGACTGACAAGTCTCCCAGCCCACTGTTCAAGGTGAGACCACCATTCGCTAACTGCTGAGAACCATCCGCCATTTGAGTAGCACCTGTAGATAATGTTTGCATCCCTGCGACCAAAGTAGATGATTTATCATGTAATTGAGAGAGGCCTGAGCTGATTTGACCGATTCCTGAAGTCACTTGGTCATTATGGCTCGCTAGGTTAGCTGCTCCTTGAGAAAGCTGATCGACACCTGTAGTATAAGCGGCTACTCCCTGAGCTACTTGAGAAAGGCCACCTGTATAAGCCGTAATGCCTTGAGAAAGGGTCGCTGAACCAGTGCTGGCAGAGGATAAAGCTTCATTTACTTGACCTAGGCCACCGTAGAGACCACTAATCATAGCTGAAGCTCCCGGCAGGACTTGGTTGGCTGCCGCCGACAGCTGACTTGCCTGACTGCTGGCTGTTTGCAGTCCTTGCAGATTCGTTTGGATAGCTTGGACTTCCTGTACAATAGTTGCCGCTGCACTACTGCTAGAATCAGCACCACCTGCTAGAGCTGATTTTAGTTCTTCTTGCTCATCGGCAGAAAGTTTTTGGTAAGCAGCTGTTCCTTCCAAAGCTGCCATGGCTGCTGCCCGATCACTTTGCGCACTACTTGCCAAAGACTGCGCGTTGGTCGCAATCGTTGTGAGAGAAGCCGCAATTGTTTCCGTTGGCAAGCTCGTTCCTGATGTGGCATTCTGAATAGCTGTATTGAGCTGATCTAGACCTGCCGTCAACTGAGCAACCTTTTCTTGGTTAGTCGTAACACTGCTATTAACGGAGGATTGCAGTTCTGCCAAGCCGCTGTTTAGGCGCTCCACACCAGCGACTAATTCCTGTGAATTACCCGTCAGTTGGTTGGTTCCATTCAATAATGTTTGTGACTGAGCGGTTAATTGACTGGCACCAGCTGAAAGCTGCCCAACTCCATCTGTATATTCCGTCATCTTGCTAGTAAAAGTTGGCAAGCCGGCATTGATCTGAGCCACTCCATTTGTGTATGCTACCAGACCTGTTGACAGCGCTGTGGCTCCATCTGAGAAAGTGAGGCTAGACTGAGCTAGACTTTCCAAGTTAGTAGACAGCTTTTGGCTGCCGTTTGCTAATTCCTGACTGCCTTCGGCCAATTTAGCTGTGCCATCTGCGGCTGTTCCAAGTCCACCTTTTAGCTTATCCATACTCGCAAAAAGGCTTGTCACATAGCTGTTTGTAATCTTCTGACTGACCGATTGCTTCATCGAAGTCATGGCAGAATCGCTCATTTTGCTGGCGATAAAACTATGACCACTGGATGTTTGGTAGTGGATCGTAACTTGCTTAGGCTGATTGCTCAAAATACTAGCCGCATTTGCTGACAGATCCTTAGGAAGAGTCACCACCATGTAATAGTCGCCCTTTTCCAATCCCTTCTCTGCCTGATCCTTATCCACAAAATGAAAATCCATCGCTGCATTTTTCTTCATATCTTGAACCATATCTGACCCAATGGACAGGTCTTGTCCATACAGGCTCGCCTTCTGGTCCTGATTGACCACCGCTACTGGCAAATCAGAAAGTTTGCCATACGGATCCCACATGGAGCTCAAAAAAATCACATTATACAAGGCTGGAATTAAGGCAAGCCCCAGCATGACTACAATAATCTTCGGTTTTTTGAAGATCGCTTTCCATTCTTTGAACATCTTTTCTCCTTTTTTATACACATTGTCTAAAAATTTGATATAATAGATTATACACAATAAAAAAATTAAGGCAAGCAGAAAATTCTATTTTTGTACACCTTGTCTAATTTTGTATAATTCAATAACAAAGGAAAAATTGAAATGACGGAAAGTAATAAACGTAAAAAGACCAAGGCCATCATTGAGAAGGCTATGGTTGACTTATTGCATCAGGAGTCTTTTGACCATATTACAACAGTCGAATTGGCCCGAGCTGCTGGCATCAGTCGCAGTAGCTTTTATACCCACTACAAAGATAAATATGATATGATTGAGCGCTATCAGCAAGGCCTCTTCCATCAACTAGAATACATCTTTGAACACAATCGAGAAGATGTAGCAGTCGCTATCACAGAGGTCTTTCAGTTCTTGACCCAAGAGCCTCTTCTGGCTGCTCTCTTGACGGAAAACGGCACTAGAGAAATCCAAAATTTCCTACGCCATAAGCTCCAATCCTTACTTTCCCAAATCCTACAAGAACGGTTTCGCAATAAAGCTTTCAATCAAATCGAAAAGGAATACGGCATCGTCTACCTCGTTAATGCTTTCTTTGGCGTCTACCAGATGTGGATCGCCCGAGGCAGTAAGGAAAGCCCGGAACAAATGGCTAGTCTTCTTTTAAAGATGCTATAAAACTCGACAACTAATAAAAGCTGGGACAAGATATCCCAGCCTCTTTTTGTTAATTGAATAAAAAAGAAGCCGAAATCGGCTTCTGAATAAATTTCCAATAGAAATTAAAGCATTTTGTTGTAGAATTCAACGACAAGTGCTTCGTTGATTTCTGGGTTGATTTCGTCGCGTTCTGGCAAACGAGTCAATGAACCTTCCAATTTTTCAGCGTCGAATGATACGAATGCTGGACGTCCAAGAGTAGCTTCTACTGCTTCAAGGATAGCTGGAACTTTCAATGATTTTTCACGAACTGAGATCACTTGACCTGGAGTTACGCGGTATGATGGGATATCAACGCGTTTTCCGTCAACAAGGATGTGACCGTGGTTTACGAATTGACGAGCTTGACGACGAGTAGTCGCAAGACCAAGACGGTAAACTACGTTATCCAAACGACGTTCCAAAAGAAGCATGAAGTTGAAACCAAGAATTCCGCCTTTGATTTTTGTAGCTTGTACGAACAAGTTACGGAATTGTTTTTCACCTACACCGTAAGTGAAACGAAGTTTTTGTTTTTCAGCCAATTGCAAACCGTATTCTGACAATTTAGAACGGTTGTTTGGTCCGTGTTGTCCTGGTACGTAGTTACGACGTGCCAATTCTTTACCTGTACCTGTAAGTGAAAGGCCAAGGCGACGAGCTTGTTTCCAAGATGGTCCTGTATAACGTGACATATGTATGTCCTCCTAAAAATAAAAATATTTCGGTGGAAATAGTCACTTAGAAAGCCCTGATTCGTGCAGATGCCCTTCGCCTAAACAGCCAAGGTTACTTGTTATAAGACACCTGTTGACGAGCTTCATGCTTTCCTGCTGCTATTTCACACAAAGGCTATTGTACCATGAATAAAGTCAAAAGTAAAGGGAGTCATATAAAAAAATCAAGCCCAGAGGCTTGATTAAAGTCATTTTTATAAAACAAGGCAACTTACAGCCCCAAAAGCTTCAAAATCTCCTGCTTGTATCGTAGCTTCTGCAGTTCCTTATCCTCACTGGCTGACCAAGTCAGTTGGAGATCTGCAACGATTTGCCCAGGGCGATTTTTCAAAATATAGATACGGTCACTGAGAGCCAGAGCTTCCTCGATGCTATGGGTAATGAGGAGAGTCGTCAGACCCAGCCTACGATGAATATCCAGATACCAAGCATGCAGCTCCATCTTGGTCAGCTCATCCAAAGCACTAAAGGCCTCGTCTAGAAGAAATAGCTTGTGGCCGAACATATAGGTCCGTAGCAGTGCCACGCGCTGTCGCATCCCCCCGCTCAGCTCATGTGGATACTTATCTGCCACATCAAAGAGCCCGAACTCCTTCAAAATCTGAGTTGCCTGCTCCGTCGCTTCCTTTTTGGATACTTTTTGGATTAGCAGGGGTAAGATGACATTGCCCAACACCGTCTTGTGCTCCAGCAGCAAGTCCTTCTGCAGCATATAACTCACCCGACCCTTGGGATTTTCCTGCCCGTCTAGGACAATCCTGCCCGACTGGACCTCCAAAATCCCAGCAATCAGATTAAAGAGGGTCGTTTTCCCGACTCCACTTGGTCCCAAAATCGCTACGACCTGGCCAGCTTCCACCTGTAGACTGATATCTTTCAAAATCTGCTGCTCATCATAAGCATAGCTTACATTTTCAAGTTTAATTTCTGTCATTATTTTATATAATCGTTGCTAAATCCCTTGTCACTCAAGTCATTGTCTACGATACCCTTATCCTTGGCCCATTTGTAAAAGGCATTCCAACGGCTAGCCTCAAACTGACCCCACTTGTCCTTATCCGATGCATATTGCTCAGACAGATATTTTTGAGAAGCCAAGACAAAGTCACGCTTGTTTTTCAACTCTGGCGCATGCTTGATTAAAATATCTGCTGCTTCTTCAGGGTGCTCCATGGCATATTGATAACCCTTCTTAATAGCCTGCAGGATCTTTTTCGCCTCGTCCGGATTCTTCTTGAGATAGTCATTATTAGCAATGATGACAGGAGAATAATAGTCAAACTCCTTGACATAGTCCTTCATGTAAAAGAAATTCGTGTCCATGCCCTGCGTCTCTGCCATGATACCGTCCCAGCCATGATAAATCCATGCCGCATCAAACAAACCATTTTCAATCGGCGTAATTGAGTTGGAATCGTTGTTGGGAACCTTTTCCACTTCATCAAACTGGCCGCCTTGGCTTTCGACCAAAGTTTTGAGCATGCCCAGCTCCACCGGATCATTCCAAGTGCCGTATTTCTTGCCAGCCAGATCCTTAGGACTTGTAATCCTTGCAGACTTCTTAGAAATAATGCCCGAAGTATTATGCTCTACAATGGCTGCGACAGCTGTGATTTCTGCGCCCTTATCCAGTTTTTTAGCCATGGAGTCCTGGAAATAGATACCAAAAGGTGCCTTGCCATTGATAATCAAATCCGAACTGCTATCTTCAGGCGGTAACTTGATATCCACATCCACACCTGCTTCCTTAAAGTAGCTCTTTTCCTGAGCTACATAAAGGCCAGTATGGTTGGTGTTTGGTGACCAGTCTAGAATAAAATCAATCTTTTTATCCTTACTAGCAGACTCTGAGCCTGACTTACCACAAGCCGCTAGGCCAAAGATAGACACGGCAGCCAAACCTGCCAGCAACATTTTATAAGTTTTTTTCATTATAATCCTCTTTTCTTTTTTGGAAATAGCAGAGCTGAGCTCCTATTTCCACTTAATAACATATTTTTCACTGACAGCCACCAGCTTCATCCCCAGAAGACTGATAACCGAAACCAATATGATAATAGCAAACATGGTGTCGTACTGGAAAAGTTTCTTGGACTGAATCATGTAAACACCCAAACCTTCGAAACCGCCCAGCCATTCGGAAACAACGGTCGTGATAAAGGCGTAGGAAACACTGACGCGCAAGCCCGCATAGAAATAGGGCAGACTAGCTGGAATCTTAAAATGCCAGAGAATCTGCCAGCGATTTGCCTGCATGAGCTCAAAGAGCGTCAGAGTATCCCGGTCACAATGCCGAAAACCATCCAGAATACTGACGATAATCGGAAAAGTCGTCGTCAGAATAATGAGTACAATCTTGGGCAAAATCCCATAACCCAGCCAGAGAACCAAGATTGGCGCCAAAGCAATGGTCGGAATCGTCTGCACCACGACCATCATAGGGTAAATCAAATCATTGAGCCAGCTCATGCTGTCCATGAGCACAGCTAGTATACAGGCCAAGATGACACCCAAGACTAACCCCAGCAGGGCTACTTTTAAGGTGGCCCAGCTATGACTTGCTAGAAATCCGGCATCTCTGATAAAGGCCTGACCGATTTCCAGAGGTGTCGGCAGGATAAATTTGGGCAAGAGCTTGAGCCAGCCCATAACCTGCCAGATAACAAGGATTCCCAGCATACCCAAAAGGCTAATCTGCTGCCGCAGGATATTTTTCAAGTTTTTCATCAATACTTAAAATCTTTCCATAGTTTATTTTCACATTAGCAAAAACATTGTCTGCCTGAGTACCTGCAAGCTCAATCGCCTGCTGCAGAATAGGAAATAAGGTCTCCCATTCCCCTTCTAGAACGGTCTCAAAAGGCGTCACGACCATCTTCACTGGCTGTTTTTGCAAAAACTCAATCACTTCCTCTATGACTGCCAAACGATTCACATCATGTGACAAAGGAAGAATTTGTAAAGCGATACTGGCTTTCATCTCTTCACCTCCTTACTTTCATGCTTCATCTGAGAATAATCTATGCAGATAGGATTAAAATTCACAAGAAAATAACTTGGTTTTTAATCAAAAAGACAGCGAGCTCCCTTTATAAACACCTTACTTTCCATACAAAAACACCTTCTCCAATATGGAAAAGGTGTTGCATGCATCAGTAAACTAACTTGGCGAATAACTCCCCATTTTAGTAAAACCACAAGGTCTTTACAAATACAATTCCCTACGCTGGCATTACCCAGATCAGGTGCGGTCGAAGCTTACACTTCCTCTCAGACTGTACACAGACTCCCATATATAGGATTATGATAACGCAATCATCAGCAAATGTCAAGATTGGAGCTTGGACTCACTACTTTTCAACGATAAGTGAAACAAACGATCATCAATCAGACAAACTCTCCTTTCGCAGCCAACAAAGCCTCCATAGCCCTGATATTCTCTGGCTCACTTGTGGATAAGATGGTTTCAAAACCCAGTTCAGCTGCCGTATCCAAGTTAGCTTGAATGTCATCAATAAAGACTGACTCTGTCGGATCAAGACTATACTTTTTTAGTAGTTTTTGATAAATCTCTGGCTCTGGCTTGACAACCCCGACTTCTGAGGAAAGGATATAGCCCGACAGTAGTGGAAAGATGGGCAGTGAACCAGCTTTTTCAATACGGTAAAAAATCTCGCAAGTAGTTGACAGGATGTAAATGCGATAGCCTTGATCAGCCCATAGTCGAATCTTTTCCTGTAAACCACTGTAAACCTCCACAACCTCATACCAATTGTAGAAGATATTCTGAACAGCAGGATGGTAGGAGTCATCCAGCTGAGCTAGCACTTCGTCACAGGCTTCTTTCAAGCTCAACTCTCCCTTGTCTGTTTGATGCCAGACACCCGAATCAAAAATAGCCTGTCTAAGAATCTGTCGACGCTCTTTCTCAGGTTCGAAAGTGGTCAAAATTTTCTCAGAATTCCATTCAATCAAGACATTTCCTAAGTCAAAAACTAAATTTCTTATCATTTCTTTCACCAGCCCTTTCTCTATATGTAGGAGCTTTCGTAAGCTCTAGCTCATGCCTTCGCAGATACACCATTCAGCTGATCTTAACCATCCTTGGTATGGCATATTTAGGTTAAGAAAAATCCCAGAAATGAACTGTTCCTCAAAGTTGGGTTTTACCCAACTCTAGGAAGCAATACAAAGTTCTGGAATCACCTATTATTCTTAGTCAAAATAGCGAATTAAATTTTTCTCTGTCAAAATATCTGAGTAAGTATAGGACTCCACATAGGTGTTGGCAATTTCACCCGGCTGCCCCCCTTCATTTTCATACTCAACGATAAAGAGAGAAGGATAAACTTCAATCAAACGACCTTGTTTACTTTTTTGGCGCTTACGACCATTTTCCAAGGTCATCTCTACCATCTGCCCCTCGTGAGCCTTGATGTCCTCCTTGATTTTCTTCATTTTTGCCACATCTGTAAATGCATCACTCATACTATACATCCTCTCTTTTAGAAATACTTGAAAATTTATTATATTCTTTTTGGAAAATTAGCTCAACCGTACCACGCGCTCCGCTCCGGTTTTTCTCAATAATGACTTCAACCTTGTTGTTAGGAATGCCTTCCTCTTCCTCACCGGCCCGTTCATAATAGTCATCTCGATAAAGAAAGGCTACGATATCCGCATCCTGCTCGATAGACCCAGACTCCCGAATATCAGACAGCACTGGTCGCTTGTCCTGCCGTTGCTCCACGCCACGCGAGAGCTGACTCAGAGCAATAACTGGCACCTTGAGTTCCTTCGCTAAAATCTTAAGCTGGCGAGAAATTTCTGAAACTTCCTGTTGACGGTTTTCGCGACCCGTTCCTGTAATCAGCTGCAGGTAGTCAATCAAAATCAGACCAAGATTGCCTGTCTCTTGAGACAACTTACGAGCTCGCGAACGAATCTCCGTAATCCGAATCCCTGGCGTGTCATCAATATAGATACTCGCATTGGCCAGATTAGCCGTCGCAATGGTATATTTTTGCCATTCTTCATCTGTCAGTTGCCCCGTACGGATAGAGTGAGAATTAATCACTCCTTCTGAAGCCAGCATCCGATCCACCAGACTCTCTGCCCCCATTTCTAGAGAGAAGATAGCCACTGTCTTATCCAGCTTGGTCCCGATATTCTGGGCGATATTGAGGGCAAAGGCTGTCTTACCAACCGCTGGACGAGCAGCTAGGATGATTAACTCTTCTTCGTGCAAGCCCGTCGTCATCTTATCCAACTCACGGTAACCCGTCGCAATCCCCGTAATATCAGTAGTTTGCTGAGAACGGGCTTCTAGATTAGCAAAGTTAAGATTTAGAATATCTTGAATATTTTTAAATCCGCTGCGGCTGGCCGTTTCGCTGACATCAATCAGAGCCTTTTCCGCACCCGCAATGATTTCCTCGGATGGTCTTTCCCCATCATAGGCTTGGTTGATGGATTCTGTCAAGCGGGAAATCAAGCGGCGTAAGATTGCTTTTTCAGAGACGATCTTAGCATAGTACTCTGCATTGGCAGAAGTCGGCACAGAATTAACGACCTCCACCAGATAGCTCAAGCCACCAATATTTTGCAAGTCTCCTTGGCTATCCAAAATATTGCGAACGGTGGTCGCATCAATAGCATCCCCACGATCCGCCAATTCAATCATAGCCTTAAAAATCAGACGATGGGCATATTTAAAGAAATCTCCAGGCTCAATATATTCACGGACAAAGACCAGTTTGCTCTCATCAATGAAAATGGCCCCTAGTACAGACTGCTCTGCTAAAATATCTTGAGGCTGAGCTCGCAACTCATCAATCTCTGCCATAGGTGAATCCTTCCTTTAATTCTTTTTACCCTTCCGTAACCCGCAGGCGAATCACACTTGTCACATCTTGGTAAATCTTTACAGGAACATCAATCAGACCAATCGAACGAATGGGAGAATCAACCTTGATATTCCGTTTGTCAATTTTTAGACCAAATTGCTTTTGTAATTCATCAGCAATTTTTTTGTTAGTAATCGAACCGAAAGTCCGTCCGTCTGGTCCGACTTTCTCTGTAAAAGCCACGACCGTTGCTTCTTCTTCCAACTTAGCTTTGATAGCTTGAGCCTCTGCCACCATCTCTGCGTGAGCCTTTTCCTGAGATTTTTGCTTACCTCTCAGCTCACCGATAGCTTGTGCAGTGGCTTCCTTAGCCAGATTTTTCTTAATCAGGAAATTTTGAGCGTAGCCAGTAGGCACTTCCTTGATTTCCCCTTTTTTCCCTTTTCCTTTTACATCTGCTAAAAAAATAACTTTCATTTTATTTCTCCTTTTCTATTGATTCCTCATTATCCATCACTTGATCCATAATCTCTTGATTTAGACGTTGAGTGACTTCAGCAACCGTTTGATCGCTAACTTGCGCTGCTGCTAGATTAAAGTGGCCGCCACCACCCATTTTCTCCATAATCCGCTGAACATTGATCTTACTGCGACTACGAGCTGAAATGGATACGTAACCCTCAGTATTCCTGCTGACCACAAATGTTGCTTCAATGCCCGACATGGCAAGCATGGTGTCAGCTGCCTTACTAATGACGACTGTATCATAGCTGGCATTTTCAGCACCCGCTGCTACAATCACATTTGGCAAAAGCTTCTTACCTGTCAAAATCAGCTCATTGACTGCTCGATACTCTTCAAAATTCGTCGAAGAAATATCCTGAATGACTACACTATCACTACCCCGAGCCCGCAAATAACTAGCTACATCAAAGGTTCGACTCGTTACTCTGGAGGTAAAATTCTTGGTGTCTAGCATAATCCCAGCCATGAGTAAACTAGCTTGAATTTTATTCAGGCGATTCTTCTTGGAATTTTGAAACTGAATCAGCTCCGTTACCAATTCGCTGGCACTGCTAGCTCCACTTTCGATATAGGCAATGACTGCATTTTCAGGGAAATCCTCATCGCGGCGGTGATGATCCACCACAATCGTCTGACTAAATCGATCAAATAATTCTCTTGAAAGCGTTAAGGCCAATTTCGAGTGATCCACCATTATCAAAAGTGAGCGACTGGTCACTCGGTTTACGGCTTCCGATATCGGCAAAAGATAATCAGCGCCTTCTGATGTCAATTTTTGGATAGAGCGATAGATATCCGAGCCCATCTGTTGGTCATCATACACAACATAGGCTTTCTCAATGATATTGCTAGCAAAAAGCTGCATACCCACCGCGGAGCCTAGGGCATCCAAATCAAGATTGCGATGACCAACCACAAAAACCTGATCTACACTCTTGATTTTATCTGAAATAGCCGCCATCATAGCCCTTGTACGCGTACGTGTACGTTTGACAGATGCAGCTGTTCCACCACCAAAATAAACTGGATTCTTGGTCTCGTCATTCTCTTTGACAACCGCTTGGTCACCACCCCGGACCTCAGCTAAATTAAGATTAAGAAGGGCAATCTTACCAATTTCATCATGTTTACCATCCCCGTAAGAAAAGCCCATACTAAGCGTCAGAGGAAGTTTTCGATTCTTGGCTTCTGTCCGAAATTGATCAATGATCGAAAATTTACTATCCATCAGTTGTTCCAAAACCGTATAATCCGTGAAAAGATAATAACGATCCATTCCCACCCGACGGTAAAACATATGAAATTGCTCAGAAAACTCTGCTACAAAGTTAGCTACAAAACTATTGATATGACTGATATCTGAATCTGATACAGCATCTTCCAAATCATCATAATTATCAACTGAGACAACACCGATAACTGGTCGCGTCGTAACGAGCCCAACTGTTGCTTCATACTCGCTTGATGCATCAAAAAAGTACAGGACACTAGAAGCTGAATCAAAATAAACAGAATATTGATTGTCTCCTACTGTTGCGTAGCTACCCGATTTCGAAGCAGCAAGCTGGATAATTTCCTGAAGGAGATCACTATTTAGCTCCCCATCATCCGTTGTAAAAATCAATTCAGCATAAGGATTGAACCAGTCCACATCTCCACTATTTTCATTGATTTTAATCACACCAACTGGCATCTTATCCAACAAAGAAGCTAAACTTCCCTCTGCTTGATGATTGACATAGCGAATCTGCTCAAGCTCGTCCAATTCAGTCACTCTTTGCTGCTGTATAAATAGCCAAACCAAGAGCGCCAACACTGTAAAAAGAGACACCAGCATAGGCAAACTATCACCAAAAAGGCGTAGACAAATAGCTAATATGATAAAGGAAGTAAACCCCACTATCGCAAAGTGGCTCGGGGAAAAACGAATTCTTTTCATTAAAAAACCTCTTATTGCGCCATTTTACCATATTTTCTTAAAAAAAGCGAGTTTTCACTGCCTCTGGATACTTGTGAAGCAAGAAAGACTCAAATCCTAGATCTATTCTCAAACAAATATTCACAATCAATTTACAAGATGTGTAAATCTTGTAAATTTTATTAAACAAAAAGTTGACAGTAGTTGTAAATATTTCTCTATATAAAAGAGATTTTTTGTAAATATTTATTTACAAACGTGTAAATTATGCAAAAACGTACTATCAATAAAATAGTACGTTAATATGGCTATGATTTTGCTTTGTTTTTAGAAATGCTTCTAGACTTGCCTTCTAAGTAAACCATCAAAATAGAAATATCTGCTGGATTGACACCCGAAATACGGCTTGCTTGACCAATCGTTTCTGGATTGATTTTCTTAAACTTCTGCCGTGCTTCTGTCGCGATCGAGTCAATATCATCCCAGTCAATATTTGCTGGAATCCGCTTTTCTTCCATACGCTTCATCTTCTCAACCTGATCAAGAGCTTTAGAAATATATCCTTCGTACTTAATCTCTGTCTCAATTAGCTCGATAATCTTTTCATCCAACTCTTCTGCTGCTGGACCAATGAACTGAACCACATCTTGATAAGACACTTCCGGTCGCCGCATAAATTCTTTAGCTGTCACTGCATCTGTCAGAGCTTTAAAGCCAAGCGCTTCTATCTTAGCATTGGTTTCCTTGATAGGTTTCAACTTGATGGATTCCAAACGCTTCATCTCGTTGTCAAATTGATTCTTTTTAATCTCGAAACGAGCCCAGCGCTCATCATCTACAAGACCAATTTCCCGTCCCATCTCTGTCAAACGCATATCTGCATTGTCATGGCGGAGAATCAAACGGTACTCAGCTCGGCTAGTCAAGAGGCGATAAGGTTCTACAGTCCCCTTGGTCACCAAATCATCAATCATGACTCCAATGTAACCATCACTGCGCTTCAAGATTAACTCCGGCTTCCCTTGGATCTTCAAGGCCGCATTAATCCCAGCGATAATCCCTTGACCAGCGGCTTCTTCATAACCAGAAGTTCCATTGGTCTGACCTGCTGTAAAGAGCCCTGAAATTTTCTTAGTTTCCAAGGTTGCCCGCAACTGGTGAGGCATAATCATATCGTACTCAATGGCATAGCCTGTCCGCATCATCTCAGCATTTTCTAAACCTTTGATAGAGTGAACCAAGTCCTTCTGTACATCTTCTGGCAGACTGGTTGACAGCCCCTGCACATAAACTTCTTCCGTATCACGACCCTCAGGCTCTAAGAAAAGCTGGTGGCGTTCCTTATCCGCAAAACGGACGATCTTATCCTCAATAGACGGACAATAACGTGGTCCTACTCCTTTAACGATACCTGAAAACATAGGAGCCCGGTGCAGGTTATTTTGGATGATTCCGTGACTTTCCGCATTGGTATAAGTCAACCAGCAAGGCACTTGATCTTTCACATAGTCCTCATCACGAGAGGTGTATGAAAAATGATTGGCCTTTTCGTCTCCTGGCTGAATCTCGGTCACATCATAATTGATCGATGATGCCTTAACACGTGGAGGTGTTCCTGTCTTAAAACGACCAATTTCAAAACCTAGATCCCGCAGATTATCTGCTAAAGGAATGGCTGCCAAGCTATGGTTTGGACCAGATGAATACTTGAGATCACCAATAATAATTTCTCCTCGCAAGGCTGTTCCCGTCGTCACAATGACGGCTTTAGCTGCATATTCCTGTTGCGTCGCTGTCTTAACCCCAATGACCTTACCATCTTCAACCAGAATTTCATTAATCATGGTTTGCCGCAAAGTCAAATTTTCTTGATTTTCAACAGTCTTCCGCATTTCTTTAGAATAGAGCTCTTTATCCGCTTGCGCCCGAAGAGCCCGAACAGCGGGTCCTTTACCAGTATTGAGCATCTTCATCTGGATATAGCTCTTGTCAATATTCTTGGCCATCTCTCCGCCCAAAGCATCTACTTCACGAACGACAATGCCTTTTGCAGACCCTCCTATAGAGGGATTACAAGGCATAAAAGCCAGCATCTCAATATTGATGGTTGCCAAAAGAACTTTACAACCCATTCGACTAGCAGCAAGCGATGCCTCAACCCCAGCATGCCCCGCTCCAATCACGATAACATCATAACTTTCAGTAAAATTGTGTGTCATTTCTTTTTCCTTCATTTTTTCACCAAAAAAGGCCAAGTCTCTAGAAGTGCAGGACAAAAAAGCCTGCAACATCCATGAGCTTTGACCATCATAGGTATTGCTTATCTTATTTTAGCAAATTATGTTGAATTGTCAATCTAAAGCAACTAAGATTGGCGAATCGCTTCAAAAGCTTCTTTATCAATCTCGACAGATTCAGAGAATGCGTCTAGAACAATCCCTCTTAATGGAAATCTCCCTCTGCCTTCAACTGCAAACAAACAATCTGTGACAGGCAGTTGCAACCAAGAAAAGCGATCATAGTATTCTTTTGGAATCTCTTGCTCGTTTGAGAAACAGGGATAGAAATAATCATCTCCCTTCTGCAGAATATCGGGTTTTAGGCGAACACCTTCTTGACCTTCACTTTCATCCATTAGATAAGCATTGAAGGGAACCCAAACTTTAGATTGCTTTAATACCTTAAATAATGCCTCTATAGATTCTGTCGTTTTCTCATGCAAATACTGCTTCTTGTAGTCAGAAAGAGTTTCAAGTCTGTCCTTCTCATCAGTCTTTTTCTTAAAAAATTGAAACATTCTCGTTCCTCTTGTAGTTACTTAAATGTACTGCAAGACTTGACCATTCTTATAAGCTCTGTCAATCAATCCTCCACCTAAACACTCTTCTCCATCATAGAAAACGACTGCTTGGCCTGGAGTAACCGCCCTTTGTGGTTGATCGAAGTTGACAACAGCCTTGTCACCCTTTACAGTAACTGTCACTTTAGAATCAGGCTGCCGGTAACGGAACTTAGCTGTACATTCCATAGTAAATTCTTCCGGCATTTCTTTCGTGAAATGAACCTGACTAGCGTCAAGGCTGGTTGACATTAAATGGTCATGATAGAATCCTTGACCAACATAAAGAATATTTTGGCTAAGGTCTTTTCCGACCACAAACCAAGGTTCATTATCTCCCCCATGCTGACCACCAATTCCAAGACCACCCCGCTGGCCAATGGTATAATACATGAGTCCTGCGTGCTGACCCATATCTCGGCCATCCATTGTCATCATGCGACCAGGCTGGGCTGGTAAATATTGACTCAGAAATTCTTTAAAATTCTTCTCACCAATGAAGCAAATGCCAGTTGAGTCTTTTTTCTTAGCAGTGGCCAAGCCAGCTCTTTCAGCAATCGCTCTAACTTCTGGCTTTTCTAAATGACCCAGAGGAAACATAGTCTTCTGAAGTTGTTCCTGTGATAGTTGGCTTAGGAAGTAAGTCTGATCCTTATTGTTGTCCTTGCCACGCAGCATGTGAACCAAGCCATCTTGGTCTCTCTTCACCTGAGCATAGTGACCCGTTGCAACGTAATCAGCGCCCAGTGTCAAGGCATAGTCAAGGAAGGCTTTAAACTTGATTTCCTTGTTACACATGACATCTGGATTTGGAGTCCTACCAGCTCGGTATTCCGCCAAGAAGTATTCAAAAACACGTTCCCAGTACTCTTTCTCAAAGTTGACAGAGTAGTAAGGAATGCCAATCTGGTCTGCAACAGCTGCTACATCCTTGTAGTCTTCTGTGGCTGTGCAGACACCAAATTCATCTGTGTCGTCCCAGTTTTTCATGAAGATGCCAATCACATCATAACCCTGCTCTTTTAAGAGTAAAGCAGTTACTGATGAATCGACACCTCCGCTCATACCAACGACGACACGAATCTTAGAGTTATCACTCATTGTGTTCTCCCATCTTTTCGTTATTTCACGATTAAAGGTCGTGCTGTGCTTTCAACGATTGAAGGTCGCTTGAGCAAGGTCTATTATAGCATGATTTAGCACGGAGAACAACGAATAACCTTTGGCCAATCTGAAGAGCTTTATAAGTTGTCAAGTAAATTTACAGTATTGTAAACATCTTGATAAAAAATATCATATTCCAAGCAAAAATGTACTAATAATTATAAAAAAGGGAATAGAATATAAACTCCAATCCCTGTAAATATAATTTTTCCTAAAGTTTTAATACCAGCCATTTGCTAACCAGAAATTTTTAGCAGCCGACCATGAGCCATAGCGACCTGCTACATAAGCATCCGCTGTCTTCTCTTGATTTTCTGGTGATAAATCTCCATTTAGATAGGTGATGGTCAACTGATAGCGACCATAGTATTGCCCATTTTGCGCTGTATAACTGCCGCTGGATTCTTTTTGAGCAATCCACTCCTTAGCCTCTGCATCCTCAGCACTCAAGCCAGAACTTGGGTTTACAGTAGATTGCTCAGCCTTATCTGATTTTTCAACAGTCATTTGCTCAGATACATCATCGTCCAGTTCTAAAACCTGGCCAACACTAATCAGATTGATATTGCTAATCTTGTTTTTTTGCGCAATCTTGTCAACAGTCGTCTGATGAGAAGCAGCAATCGCGGACAAGGTGTCACCTGACTTGACAGTATAACTTTCTGCATTGGCTACAATCGGAAGCAAAGCAGTAGCTCCTGCCATCAAACTGAGCAAGCCTGCTTTCATCATTCTATTTTTAAAATACAAATTCATGTTTAGAATTCTCCTTTTCTGTGATATATCTATCCTAAAGCAAAAGTATTACAGAACTTTATTACTTTGATGAATTATATTACAGACTATTGAAGAACTTGTAAAAACAGACATATATTCTAAAGCTTTTTTGATGATGTAAAGGCTATGCTGAACTATCTCTATGTTTTTTTCTCCATTTAAATCGAACCCTATCATAGAAGAAAAATAAAACTATTCCTAAAATGAAAGCTGCAGTTCCTTCCTTTAATCCCCTTGGAACAAATGATAAAGTAACTCTACCTGCTCCTCTGTTCACATCAAGTTTCATAAAACCATTCTGCGCACGTTTTAACGGTACTTTCTTGCCATCTACACTAGCTGTCCAACCCTTATCATAAGGAATAGTGAAAAAGAGAGAACTATCTCTATCCGCGTGATAATCAACCGTTACCGTATTGGATTTTGTCGTCACAGAAACTTCTTGTTCTTTCAATTTACTTATGAGTTGCTGATATTTGTTTACATCCACAGAGAAGAACTCTGGTTGGTTAAAAGAGACAGTTCGATTCTCTGGAAAAGAAAATTGAATAGAAACCGTCTGTGCTTCCTTAAAGTAACCAATATTCAAAAATGGAAAAACATTATGGGTTGGGTAACGATTCGTGATTCCATTTACAGTGATATTGACATCGGTTTGATTATCGTTTGAAAAATCAAGATCTGCAAGGTTGACATAGACTTGACTACCTGCAGGCACCTCAATTGTGTAAGTGACGCTAGCATAGCTTAATTGAGCGTCATTTTCGATACTTGCAGTTACTTTCCCTTCAGTTTCTTCCTCATTGCCAGCTATAGAAATTCGCTCATAATATTTATGCTTCAAACCCGATAGTTGATTTAAAAAGGCTGTCTGATTGTCAAGCGTTAAATTAGTGAATTTGACATCTTTGTAAACATCATTGGTTAAGAAAGCCAAACCCAAAGCATAATTATTTTCATACAATGTCATTGACCGCTCAGTCTTCTCAGCATAAAAACCAAATTTCTGCGGATCTGTCTCAGACAAGTTATACTTTACAGCAAAAAGACTATCCATCAAAATGCTATTATTTTGATAGCGGAGATTAAGATTAGTTCCTGCTGATTTAAAACCTAATTTATCTAAAGTCGAGCTTGCTTGCGTATTTCTGACTGATGAGAATTGAGAAATTCCATTATAATTAAATTTCATACTATCATTCCCAGTCTGAGGATCAAGCCTCTCTGTTCGAAAGAAATCTTTGTTTTCTTTCTTACTATACTTGACAAGACTGTCAATCTCGTTCATCTTTTTCGAATAGGATGAACGACTTGCAAAGACCCATTCTTTTGCAATTCCATCAACCTGATAATAAGCGTTTAAAGTAAGCTCAAAAACCACAAAAAACAGTAAAGATAGTGTAAACATCCTTTGCCTAACGTGATAACGAATAAAAGCAAAACTGATTAAGAGATAGGCAAAGAAAAACTCTAAAGTAAAAATGTAATTTTCGGGACCAAGAAAATCATAGTGTTTTCTATAATGCAAAGTGGCTAGAAAACCAAAAGAAATGAGTAGAAAGCTAAGGAATACTTGTCGCCATTTTACCTCCTCCAAACGATTGAGCGTTTCTGCAGACATCAAAATAATAAGAAGTGAGAAGAGCCAAGAATAGCGATGTAAAAACATATTTGGCGCATGCATTCCTTGCCAAAGCAAATCCAAATACTGTAGTCGAAAACTCACTATAAAAATGCCAATCAACAAAATGTAGCCCAGTTTCACGCGAAGCTTAATACTTTTTATCGTGAAAAATAAGATACTTAAAATAAGAGGAAATAGACCAACATAAATCATAGGAATGGATCCATACTTAGTCGTATCAAAACTTCCTACAAAATTTTTAGCAAAAATATCTAGATACCAACTTTTCTCAGTAAACAAGCCTTCAACCTTTGTCAAGGTCTCACCATGTGAACTCAGATCTAGATAAGTCGGCAAAATCATAATTAAACTAGTAAGGCCTGCTAATATTGACACGATAGTAAAATCAGGAAAAGACCGAATCCTGGCCTTAAAGTCCCAAGAAAGCTGAACGAGATACCAAAGGACTAAAAACAAGGCCATCATATAACCAAAATAATAATTTTGGATAAAGAGAATTGACAAGCTTGTAAAGTATAAAACTCTCCCTTGTCCATTCATCAACTTGTGTAAACCAAAGATGATAAGAGGAACTACTATAAATACATCTAACCAAGTTTTTATTTCTAGTTGACTAACTGAAAAACTCATCAAGGCAAAGGAAGTTGACAGAGTCAAGATTAGTGTTTCTGGAATTTTTTTAAAGATCCCTTTAATACTAATACAAGTTGTCAATCCAATTAAACCAAACTTAATAAGAGTAAACAAGTAAACCGCATCCGGCATTGATTTTAAATCGAAAAAGTAGACGAAGGGGGAAAGGAAACTTCCTAGATAATAGCTAGATAGAGCATAAAAATTTTGTCCTAATCCACTTGAAAACGTGTAAAAAAGACTATCCGTTCCATGAAGGATATTTCTCAATGTCGTATCAAATACGACATACTGATGAAAGCCATCTCCAAGTAACGGCGAAGTATTGCTACCCCAGTAAATACCTTGACTCAGATAAACGAAACACATAATGAGAAAAGGTAAGATGAAGGACGCAAAATAAAGCCAATTTTTCTTAAAAAAATATCTGATTTTTTCCATGTTCCTTATAGAGAAAGAGGCCGAAACGTTGTTTCATGCCTCTGTAAACCTCTGTCAAACTACGTTGACAACTTATTAATCTTTCCAAAGTTCTTTGACTTTTGCCTGAACTTCTTGATTTTCCAAAAATTCATCATAAGTTTCGTCAATGCGGTCAATCACACCATTTTTTGAGAGAACGATGATATGGTTGGCCAAGGTTTGAATAAACTCATGGTCATGGCTGGCAAAAATGATCGACTCCTTAAAGTTCTTCAAACCATCATTAAGGCTAGAAATAGATTCCAAATCCAAGTGATTGGTTGGGTCGTCCAAAACCAAAACATTTGACTTAAGAAGCATCAGTTTAGACAACATAACGCGAACTTTTTCTCCACCTGACAAGACATTGACAGGCTTGTTAACCTCATCGCCAGAGAAAAGCATCCGACCCAAGAAACCGCGAAGGAAGGTATTATCATCCTCTTCCTTGCTAGCAAATTGACGGAGCCAGTCCAGAATAGATTCACCGCCTGCAAAGTCACGAGAATTATCTTTTGGCAAATAAGAACGACTGGTTGTAACACCCCACTTGATGGTCCCCTCATAGTCAATATCTCCCATCAAGGCACGAATCAAGGCAGTTGTCTGAATATCATTTTGTCCAATCAAAGCTGTCTTATCGCCAGGACGCAGGATAAAGCTGATATTGTCAAGAATGGTTTCGCCATCAATCTTGACAGAAAGATTTTCTACTGTCAAGAGATCATTCCCGATTTCCCGTTCCGCTTTAAAGCTGATAAATGGATATTTTCGACTTGACGGAACAATTTCTTCCAATTCAATCTTATCCAGCATCTTTTTACGAGAGGTTGCCTGTTTAGACTTAGAAGCATTGGCAGAGAAGCGGGCAACAAACTCTTGCAATTGCTTGATTTTTTCTTCCGCCTTAGCATTTCGGTCAGCGAGTAACTTAGCTGCCAATTCACTTGATTCTTTCCAGAAATCATAGTTTCCGACATACAGTTTGATCTTACCAAAATCAAGATCAGCCATATGCGTACAAACTTTATTTAAGAAGTGACGGTCGTGGGATACGACAATAACTGTATTCTCAAAATCAATCAAGAAATCTTCCAACCAAGTGATAGACTGGATGTCCAAACCATTGGTCGGCTCGTCCAGAAGTAAGACATCTGGCTTGCCAAAAAGAGCCTTGGCAAGAAGGACCTTAACCTTGTCGCCATTCGACAATTCACTCATATTTTGATAATGCAAGTCTTCTGGAATATTGAGGTTTTGTAGCAATTGAGATGCTTCACTTTCAGCTTCCCAGCCACCAAGTTCAGCAAATTCACCTTCCAGCTCAGCTGCTCGAACTCCATCCTCGTCAGAGAAATCAGGCTTCATATAAATAGCATCTTTCTCTTTCATGATGCTGTAAAGGTGCTCGTTCCCCATGATAACGACATCAATGACCCGCTCATCCTCATAGTCAAAATGATTTTGACGCAAAACAGAGAGCCGCTCATCTGGTCCTAAAGAAATATGGCCTGTCGTTGGCTCAATATCCCCAGCTAGAATCTTCAAGAAGGTAGACTTACCTGCACCATTTGCCCCAATCAGACCATAGGTGTTTCCTTCTGTAAATTTAATATTTACTTCATCAAATAATTTTCGATCACTGAAACGCAGTGACACATCAGATACTGTAAGCAATGATTTTCTCCTATCATATGTAGTCTCCTCCATTTTACTAGAAAATTCTTCTTTTTTCAAATTATTATGGAATAAAAAACTATTTAAAGAGATGAAAATGCCGTCAACTTTGTAAACATGCTGTAAATATATTGTCAAGGTATTTCTTTTAAACTATGATTCTTCTTTTTTCTTCTAGATTCTTCCGCATTCTCTTTGAAAATGATATAATGAGAACAACACTAATTGAGGAGCAAGCAATGACAAAACCCATTATTTTAACCGGAGACCGTCCGACTGGAAAATTACATATTGGTCATTATGTAGGAAGCTTACGTAACCGTGTCCTTTTACAAAATCAAGACAAGTATGAGATGTTTGTTTTTCTGGCGGACCAACAAGCTCTGACAGACCATGCGAAAGATCCACAAACGATTGTAGAATCCATTGGTAATGTGGCTTTAGATTATCTAGCAGCTGGACTGGATCCCAAAAAAGCAACTATTTTCATCCAGAGTCAAATTCCAGAGTTGGCAGAACTGTCAATGTACTATATGAATTTGGTGTCTTTAGCTCGTTTAGAGCGCAATCCGACTGTCAAGACAGAAATTGCTCAGAAAGGTTTTGGAGAAAGTATCCCAACTGGCTTTTTGGTTTATCCTATCTCTCAAGCAGCTGACATTACAGCCTTTAAGGCCAATTATGTACCTGTCGGAAATGACCAAAAGCCTATGATTGAGCAGACACGTGAAATTGTTCGTTCCTTCAATCATGCCTATGACTGTGAGGTTTTGGTGGAGCCAGAAGGCATCTATCCAGAAAATGAAGCGGCTGGTCGTCTGCCAGGGCTTGATGGCAATGCTAAAATGTCCAAATCATTGAACAATGGGATTTATCTAGCGGATGACATGGATACACTCAAGAAAAAGGTTATGAGTATGTACACCGATCCCGACCACATCAAAGTTGAAGATCCAGGAAAAATCGAAGGTAATATGGTTTTCCATTATCTGGATGTTTTTGGTCAGCCAGAAGATGCTGCTGAAATTGCGGCTATGAAAGAACACTACCAACGCGGTGGTCTGGGGGATGTCAAAACTAAACGCTATCTCTTAGAGATTTTAGAGCGGGAATTAGGACCAATCAGAGAGCGTCGCCTCGAGTTTGCAAAAGACATGGGCCAAGTCTATGACATGCTGAAAGAAGGCAGTGAACGTGCTCGACAAGTTGCTGGACAAACCCTGTCAGAAGTCAAAAATGCAATGGGAATTAATTACTTTAAATAACGAACAATAATAGTAGATTGTATCAAAAACCATCGTCTTTTACCTTCAAAAGAGATGGTTTTTAATTTTTGCATAATAATCATTGACAAATACCTATAGAATGGTATGATATTAACAATAAAAAGACGAGCCCTGCTCAATATATAAGAAAAGAGGAAACTGTGGATGTCTAACTGGGACACTAAATTTTTGAAAAAAGGTTTTACCTTTGATGATGTATTGCTCATTCCAGCTGAAAGTCATGTGTTGCCAAACGATGCTGATTTAAGTACAAAACTTGCTGAGAATTTGAAATTAAATATCCCAATTATTACTGCAGCTATGGATACAGTTACCGAAAGTCAAATGGCGATCGCCATTGCCCGTGCCGGCGGTCTAGGTGTCATCCACAAAAATATGTCTATTGCACAGCAGGCTGATGAAGTTCGTAAGGTAAAACGTTCTGAAAATGGTGTCATTATCGATCCATTCTTCCTGACTCCTAATCATACGATTGCTGAAGCAGATGAATTGATGGGGCGCTACCGCATTAGTGGGGTTCCAGTGGTTGAAACGATGGAAAATCGTAAATTAGTCGGTATCTTGACTAACCGTGATTTACGCTTTATTTCAGATTATAATCAGCCAATTTCCAACCACATGACCAGTGAAAATCTTGTTACAGCTCCAGTCGGAACTGATCTGGCAACTGCTGAAAGAATTCTGCAAGAACACCGGATTGAAAAACTACCTTTAGTAGATGAAAACGGTCGACTTTCTGGTCTTATCACCATTAAAGATATTGAAAAAGTGATTGAGTTCCCAAATGCAGCCAAAGATGAATTTGGTCGTCTGCTAGTTGCTGGTGCGGTAGGTGTCACTTCAGATACATTTGAACGTGCAGAGGCCCTCTTTGAAGCAGGAGCAGATGCCATTGTTATTGATACAGCCCATGGTCATTCAGCTGGCGTTCTACGTAAAATTGCTGAAATTCGTGCTCACTTCCCAGATCGCACTTTGATTGCCGGAAATATTGCAACTGCAGAAGGTGCGCGTGCCCTTTTTGATGCTGGTGTTGACGTAGTAAAAGTTGGAATCGGACCAGGTTCTATCTGTACAACTCGTGTCATTGCTGGTGTTGGTGTCCCACAAGTAACAGCTATCTACGATGCAGCTGCAGTTGCGCGTGAGTATGGAAAAACCATCATTGCTGATGGAGGCATCAAGTACTCAGGTGATATCGTCAAAGCGCTTGCTGCAGGTGGAAATGCAGTCATGCTTGGTTCCATGTTTGCTGGAACAGACGAAGCGCCAGGTGAGACTGAAATCTTCCAAGGACGTAAATTTAAAACTTACCGTGGAATGGGCTCTATCGCAGCTATGAAGAAGGGGTCCAGCGACCGCTATTTCCAAGGTTCTGTCAATGAAGCGAATAAGCTGGTTCCAGAAGGAATCGAAGGGCGTGTAGCTTATAAAGGAGCCGCTGCAGATATCGTCTTCCAAATGTTGGGCGGTATACGTTCTGGTATGGGATATGTCGGTGCAGCTAATCTGCAAGAACTTCATGAAAATGCTCAGTTTATTGAGATGAGTGGTGCTGGTTTGAAAGAAAGTCACCCTCACGATGTACAAATCACAAATGAAGCTCCAAACTACTCTGTCCAATAGAATTATAAAGAAAAACAACCTTGTCAACTCCTTGACAAGGTTGTTTTTCTAATTTACAACGTTGTAAAATATATTTACAATCAATTGACTAATCTGTAAAGTTAATATTCTATTCTTTCTTTATTACACCCTGACTTATCTGAAAAATATTAATATCATCTGGTAGATTATGTAAGTGATCTAAGCTGGTTGTCGTGATGAAAGTCTGGATATTTTGAGAGATAGTTTCTAGCAATTTAAGTTGACGCATATTGTCAAGTTCGCTCATCACATCGTCAAGCAATAATATTGGAGTATCTTTTGTAAGGCTTTCGATTAGTTTGATTTCAGCTAACTTGAGAGATAGAACCACACTGCGGTGCTGGCCTTGGCTACCAAATCCGGCATCCATATCATTGATAAAAAAGTTGATATCGTCTCGGTGAGGTCCAACACCAGTATTTTTTTTGAAAAGGTCTCGTCTACAACTTTCTGATAAGGCTGACCGAAAAGAAGCTTCCAAATCTTCGAGACGTGAAAACGGAACAGACGACAAATAATTGATTGTCAAATTCTCTTTCCCTTGAGAAATATCGCTATGGCTTTCCTGAGCAAAACCTTCTAGCTTTTCAATAAAGTCTAGACGATGTTGCATGACACGACAACCAAAATCAATCAGTTGTTCATCTAAAACAGAGAGAAAGGTTTCATCTACCTTATCATTAGCCTTAAGATAGGCATTTCTTTGCTTGAGCACATGATTATAGCTAGATAAGTCAGCAAGATAGATGGGCTTGATTTGCCCAAGCTCAATATCAATAAATTTTCTGCGTAAAGCAGGGGCGCCTTTAATGAGCTGTAAATCTTCTGGAGCAAATAAGACAACATTGACAACCCCTATATAATCTGATAGTTTCCCTTGTTTTAAATGATTTATTTTGGTGATTCTCCCCTTTGGTGTCAACTCGATGTCAAGTGGGATTTTACCCGCTGTTTTTTCAATAATTCCCGAAATTTGAAGATTTTTTTCTTGGAAATGAATCAAATCCTTATCGGTTCGGGTTCGGTGACTGCGAGTAAGGGCTAAAAAATAGATGGCTTCTAGAATATTGGTTTTCCCCTGTGCATTTTGCCCCAGAAAGATATTAAGGCCAGGATCAAAATCAACCTCTGCAGCTTGGTAATTACGAAAATGTTTAATTTTCAGCGTTTTTAACCACATGGCTTAAGTTCCTGGAAAGCGAACAGGTGCTTTTTTGCTTCTCTGCTCGGGCTTTCTTTTCTTCTGTTCTTTTTTTGCTGGTTGAGATTTTTTCAAGTCCTTATTCATGGCTTTAACCAAGTCTGCCACTCTTTTTTTCTCTGCTTGCTCCTCTTGATGTTCAAGGATCTCCTCCTGACTTGGGGCAAGGAGGATGATCTCTAGTTGCTGATCTGGGAGAGAGACTACATCCCCAATTCTAAGTTTTTTTCCTCGTCTATTTTCCAGTTCACCGTTAAAAAAGACCTGATTATCTGCTAAAAAGGATTTGATTGCTCCGCCACTTTGAATAATACCGACTTCTTTTAAGAGAGCCTGTAGAGTAATAAATTCGTCAAATAATTTGCATTCCATATTTCACCTCAATCCTTGTCATTATATCATAATTTAAGCGGAAACTGTTCCGTGGTAGTCTCATTCAAGGACAAGTTTTACTAGAAAAATAGAAAACGCTTTAATCTCTAAAAATGCCGTTCCTTACAAAGCATTAAACAGCATTTCGTGTTATAATAGAAGTCTATATTATTCGGTATGAGGAGAGCAATGGAAATCATAAAAGGAGTACATCTTCACTTCATTCAGTCAGAAAAATTTAAAACCAATAAAATTAAAGTGCGATTTTCAGCTCCTATGTCTGAAAAAACAATAGCTGGGCGGGTTCTTACGGCCAGTATGCTGGAAACTTCAAATGCTCTTTACCCAACATCACAAGCCTTTCGAGAAAAATTAGCAAATTTATATGGGGCTAATTATTCGACAAGCCTTTCACGACGGGGATTAGTGCATTATCTAGATATCAATCTTTCTTTCGTGCGGGATCAATTCTTGAGCCGAAAAAATATGTTGGCAGATGAAATACTAGATTTTTTGAAGGCTAGTCTCTTTTTTCCCCTGTCAAATGGACAGGCTTTTGATACCAAAACTTTTGAGATTGAAAAGAGAAATGTTTTAACAGACTTGGAAGCTGAAATTGAGAATCATTTCTACCATGCTCACAGAGAGTTAAATAATTTATTTTACGTTTTACCAGAAATGCGGATTCCACGCGTGGCAACAATCGAGCTAGTAGAAAAAGAAACGGCTGAAACTAGTTTCGCTGCTTTTCAGCAAATGCTAAATCAGGATCAAATTGATTTTTTCTTCATCGGTGACTTCAATGAGATTGCTGTCCGTGAGAAAATCCAAGAATTCCAGTTTTCTGAGCGAGAGCAGCCTTTACAGCTTAGCTACCAGCAAAACTATTCAAATATAACTAGAGAAAAGCTGGAGCAGCGAGATGTACATCAGTCCATTGTTGAACTGGCCTACCATTTTTCTAGTCAATATGGGGATAGTGGCCATCTGCCACTGATTGTTTTGAATGGGTTATTAGGAGGATTCGCCCACTCCAAACTCTTTGTCAATGTTCGGGAAAAAGAGAGCCTAGCCTACACTATTTCTAGTAGTTTTGATATTTTTTCTGGTTTGATGCGAATCTATGCTGGAATTGACCGAGCAAATCGGACAAAGACCATCGCTTTAATCAACCGCCAAATTCTAGATTTGAAACGGGGGCATTTCACAGATGAAGAACTTGAACAAACCAAGAATATGCTGAAAAATTCAATACTTCTGGCTCAGGATCGACAAAACACCTTGATTGAGCGTGCTTACATGTCCTCTGTTCTAGGGAAAAAATTTCTGTCACTAGAGGCTTGGCTGAAAGCATTAGAAAATGTCAGCAAAGCTGATCTTATAGAGGCAGCCCAGCAGTTGAAATTACAGGCGATTTACTTTATGGAAGGGAAATAATGCAGAATCCAGGTTTAGAAAAAATCAATTATATAGCCGTGGGAGAAAGCATCTATCGGGCGTTGCTGGCAAATGGATTGCAGGTTTACCTACTCCCTAAAAATGATTTTAATGAAACCTACGGCATCATCTCAACACATTTTGGCTCTGTTGATACTAAGGTTGTTTCACGTGAAACAAAGCAAGTCTCTCATTATCCAGCAGGGATTGCACATTTTTTAGAGCATAAACTATTCGAACGTAAAAACGGTGAGGATTTGCTGCTGGAATTTACTAAATTTGGCGCAGAAAGTAATGCCTTTACAAGCTTTACACGGACCAGCTATCTGTTTTCTACGACAAACTGTGTAGTAGAAAATCTAAAACTGTTGCAGGAACTCGTTTCCCAAGCCAATTTTTCAGAAGCATCTGTTCAGCGTGAGCAAGGAATTATCCAGCAAGAAATCGAAATGTACCAAGACGATCCAGATTATCGGCTCTTCTTTGGTGCTTTGAGCAATCTCTATCCTCAAACCCCACTAGCAGAAGATATTGCCGGAACGACAGAGTCAATCATGGATATTACTGTGGAAGATCTGACAGAGAACTTTGAGCTTTTCTACCGTCCGTCCAATATGACTTTATTTGTCATTGGTAATTTTGATTTGGAGTCCACTTTTGAAGATATTGTCCAAACACAAGAGACCTTATCTCCTAAATTATTAACTGAAACGATTGAAAAAGAGCCTCTCATCTTACAGCCAGTAATTCCAACTGCTACTAGTCGGATGGAAGTTGCCAGTCCTAAGTTGGCAATCGGTATTCGTGGGAAAGATACGATACAGGATACGGAGCTTTATCGCTATAAAATTGCCCTGAAATTGCTTTTTGCTATGATGTTTGGTTGGACTTCCAAGCGTTTCCAGACTCTGTATGAAAACGGAAAAATTGACAATTCGCTCACTCTTGAAGTAGAGGTGGAAAAGGATTTCCACTTTGTCATCCTAACTATGGACACGCAGGAACCCGTAGGAATTTCTCATCAATTTCGCTCAGCTATCCGGAAATTTGCTCAGGATCCAGATGTCACAGAAACACACCTAGATACGATTAAAAGTGAAATGTTTGGAGATCTGCTGCATGGGCTAAATTCTCTTGAATACATGGCAACCCAGTATGAACCGCATTTAAAAGGGGAGAATCTTTTTGATTTACCTAAGATTTTACAGGATATCACTTTAAATGACGTCTTAAAAGTCGGACGTCGCTTCATTGACCAGTGTGATATGACAGATTTTACTATTTTCCCAAAATAGTTCCAAGTTTATTTCAAAATTTTGTTAGAATAATGTCTAAGAGAAAAGGACTATCTTTATGAGAAAAAAAACGATAGGAGAAGTACTCAGACTTGCTCGAGTAAACCAGAAACTTACTTTAGCAGATGTAGCCAAAAAAACAGATATAAAAACTGACTACCTAAAGGCTCTTGAAAACAATCAATACGAAAAATTTCCGAATGCCTTTTACGTCCGTAGCCTGCTACGAAAATACGCTTGGGCTCTGGATTTAGACGAGCAAATTCTATTGGAGGCCTACGACACAGATAATACTGTCGTTTATGACGAAATTGAATTAGCTGAAAACGAAGAATTTCGAAGCAGAAAATATAAAAATCGTTCCTTTTCACTTCCGCTCTTTTATTTCCTAGTAGTTGCCCTGTCTATCATTATTTTTGTCACCTATTACGTTTGGCAATATGCACGTACAACTACTCCGCAGTTTACCAGCTCCGATAGTTACAGCCTCATCTCTAGCTCAAGTCTCGAAGAACGTTCAACTCCACCTGAGACCTCCACTACAGACTCTAGCTCAACAAAAGAAAAGCTGGAAGTCACTGGAGAAGGAAACTATTTAACTGCAAAATATCGTAGTGAATCGCAAACTACTCAGTTAACAATCTCAGCAAGCAATACCTCAAGCTGGATTAGTGTAACAAATACGGACTTGGCAGCAGGTATAACCCTTACTCCAACCCAATCAAGCCAAACAGTGACACTCTCTCCCAATACGACTTATACAATTACCTTAGGAGTTGTGAAAGGTGTCACTGTCACTGTGGGCAGTCAGAAAATAGACCTATCTACCTTGACCAGTGACAGTGCTATAATCACCCTTACAATTGAATCATAAAGGAAGAATGATGAAAAAAGAAAATATCCCCAACGCTTTAACCCTTGCCAGAATTGCCTTAATTCCAATCTTTATTTTGATTTTGACTTTTGGGCATTCGCCAGCCATGCATATCCTAGCTGGAATCATTTTCGCCCTTGCCAGCATCACAGACTACCTGGATGGCTATCTGGCGCGCAAGTGGCAGGTCGTGACCAATTTTGGGAAATTTGCCGATCCTATGGCCGATAAACTGCTGGTTATGTCCGCTTTTATCATGCTGATTGAAATGAAAATAGCTCCTGCTTGGGTAGTAGCTATCATCATTTGCCGAGAGCTGGCCGTCACTGGTTTGAGACTTCTCCTAGTAGAAACTGGCGGAACAGTTCTAGCGGCCGCTATGCCAGGCAAGATCAAGACTTTCACGCAGATGTTTGCCATCCTCTTTCTTCTGCTCCATTGGACGTTACTCGGTCAGATTCTCCTTTACATAGCCCTGATTTTCACTATTTATTCTGGCTATGATTATTTCAAGGGCAGTGCCTATCTCTTTAAAGATACATTTAAATAATATGGAAAATATCATTGAAGTAAAAAATCTTAGTTATCGCTATGACCATAAGTCTGAAGATTATATTTTAAAAGATGTCTCGTTTCACGTGAAACAAGGAGAATGGTTATCTATTGTCGGCCACAATGGCAGCGGAAAATCGACTACGGTTCGTTTGATTGACGGTCTTTTAGAAGCCGAGAGTGGCGATATCATCATTTCTGGAGATAAATTGACGGCTGATAATGTTTGGGAAAAACGTCGCCAAATCGGCATGGTCTTTCAGAACCCTGATAATCAGTTTGTTGGGGCCACTGTTGAGGATGATGTTGCATTTGGTCTGGAAAATCAAGGCATGGATTATCCGATGATGGTGAAACGCGTCCATGAAGCTCTGGGACTAGTCGGCATGCAGAATTTTAAAGAGAGAGAACCTGCTCGACTTTCTGGCGGACAGAAGCAAAGAGTTGCTATTGCTGGCGTAGTCGCACTCCAGCCAGATATTATCATCTTGGATGAAGCAACCAGTATGTTAGACCCAGAAGGCCGACTGGAACTGATTCGGACTGTCAAGGAAATTAAAGATAAGAATCATCTAACAGTCATCTCCATTACCCACGATTTGGACGAAATTTCGCTGAGTGACCGTGTCCTCGTTATGAAAAATGGTCAGGTTGAGTCAACCGCTACACCAAGAGAACTCTTTTCCAGACCTGATTTGGAAGACTTGGGCTTGGATCAACCCTTTGTCAACCAGGTCAAAGCTGCCATGATTCAAACTGGGCTAACTCTGCCAGAAACCTATTTAACTGAAAAAGAATTGCAGGAACAATTATGGGAATTACTCTAAATAAAGTCTGTTATACCTATCAGGCTGGAACTCCATTTGAGGGTCCAGCGCTTTTTGAAGTTGATTTGGAAATCAAAGATGGCAGCTATACGGCTTTGATTGGACACACTGGCAGCGGAAAATCAACCATTTTACAGCTCTTGAATGGCTTGCTGACTCCAAGTGAGGGCAGCGTGCAAGTCAACAATGTTACCATTACTTCAAATTCCGTAAACAAGGACATCAAACAAGTTCGTAAACAGGTTGGTTTGGTCTTTCAGTTTGCTGAAAGTCAAGTTTTTGATGAGACTGTTTTGAAAGACGTGGCCTTTGGTCCGCAAAATTTTGGTGTCTCTAAAGAAGAAGCCGAGGATTTAGCGCGTGAAAAATTAAGCCTTGTCGGCATTTCTGAAGAATTGTTTAGCCGCAGTCCTTTTGAACTTTCTGGCGGGCAGATGAGAAGGGTTGCCATTGCCGGAATCCTAGCAATGGAGCCTGATATCTTGGTGTTGGATGAGCCAACGGCCGGACTTGATCCAGCAGGACGCAAGGAATTGATGGGACTCTTTAAGAAACTGCATCAAGCTGGAATGACCATTGTCCTTGTAACCCATTTAATGGATGATGTTGCTAATTTTGCTGATACAGTCTATGTGTTGGAAAAGGGGCGCGTCGTCAAAAGTGGTCAGCCTGCTCAGGTTTTTCAAGATGTCGATTTTATGGAAAAGATTCAGCTAGGGGTTCCTAAAATCACAAAATTTGCCCAGGAATTAGCTGAAAAAGGAATGAAATTTTCTCATTATCCAATTACAATTGAGGAATTTAAGGAGATGATGCATGGATAAGTTGATTTTAGGACGGTATATCCCAGGAAATTCAGTCATCCATCGATTGGATCCGCGCAGTAAATTAGTGGCCATGTTCTTCTTTATCTTATTAATTTTCTGGGCCAACAATCTCATCACTAATTTGCTGCTATTTGTTTTCGTTTTTACTCTGATTCTTCTCTCAAAAGTTCCTTTGACATTCTTCCTAAAGGGAATTCAATCAATGGTATTCATTATTGCCTTTACCACCCTCTTCCAGCTCTTTCTGACGGGGGGAGACAAGGTACTTTTCCAGTCTGGTTTCATTAAAATTACGGAATTTGGTCTTTCTCAAGCGGGGATTATCTTTAGCCGTTTTGTTTTGATTATCTTCTTTTCAACCCTTCTGACCTTAACCACAACACCACTCAGCCTTTCAGATGCAGTGGAAGCTCTACTGAAGCCACTCAAAGTCTTTAAAGTTCCTACGCATGAAATTGGCCTCATGCTCTCCATGAGCCTACGTTTCGTACCGACTTTAATGGATGACACTACGAGAATTATGAACGCTCAGAGGGCTCGAGGAGTTGATTTTGGCGAAGGAACGATTGTTCAAAAGGTTAAATCAATCATTCCAATCTTAATTCCCTTATTTGCTTCTAGTTTCAAACGGGCAGATGCCTTAGCTATCGCAATGGAAGCGCGTGGCTATAGTGGAGGCGAAGGAAGAAGCCGCTATCGACAACTTTCTTGGAAAATGATTGACAATCTGGCTCTTCTCTCTATTTTCCTGATTGGTATCTTGCTTTTTATCTTAAAAAAATAAAGAATAGTATAAGTTTGATAGCAATATTTTTGTTAGAGATCTAATGAAATACACTAAAAACCTTTTAAAATAATATTTTTATGTGTAAATCTCAATATTTTTGTAATATTCGCACTTAAAATGTAATCTTTTAGTAACATTTAATGTGTATGATAGTATTATAACTAAAGGAGAAAACTTTTAAAATGAGTATGAAAGTGAAAAAATTGACTCTAGCAGGAACAATTGCTACAGCAACACTATTTGCATCAACTATTGTTGCTAGTGCTGAATCTTATACAGTAAAAGCTGGAGATACCTTATCAGAAATCGCTGAAAGTAAAAAAACAACTGTTGAACGTTTGGTAGAATTAAACAAAATTTCAAATCCAGATTTTATCATGACTGGACAAGTTTTGGAATTGGGTGATTTGAAAGATGTTGCAAAACAAACAACATCAGCACCTGCTGTCTCACCAGCGACACCAGCAGTCCCAGCTCCAGTAACTCCAGCTGCCCCAGTAGCTACGGAAACTCCAGTAACGACAGAAACTCCTGCAGTTACTGCAACTTCAGACTACTCTGCCTATTCATCAGACGTCGTACTCGCAAATGGTAATACTCCAGGTGCTGTAGGTTCTTACGCAGCTGCTCGTATGGCTGAAATGACAGGAGTGCCTGCATCTACATGGGAAAATATTATTGCTCGCGAATCTAACGGACAAGTCGATGCTTACAACCCATCAGGAGCAAGTGGTCTTTTCCAAACAATGCCAGGTTGGGGATCTACTGCAACTGTTGAAGATCAAATTCAAGCAGCTTACCGTGCTTACAGTGCACAAGGACTATCTGCTTGGGCTTACTAAAATAATAAAAAAATGACTAAAAATCTTTAGTCATTTTTTCTTACTCAAAGATACTATTTATTCTCCAAAAATTTCTTTTGAAAGTCTGCGGCCGGTAGGAGTTGTAGCTAGCCCTCCTTCAGCCGTTTCCCTGAAGGCAGTAGGTAGGCTAGAGCCTACTTGGTACATGGCATCAATGACTTCGTCAACAGGGATTTTAGACTCGATTCCAGCCAGAGCCATATCCGCTGCGATAAAAGCATAGCTAGCTCCCATGGCATTTCGCTTGACACAAGGAACTTCTACCAAACCAGCTACTGGGTCACAGATCAAGCCCAGCATATTTTTGATGACAAAACAGATAGCTTGACTCGCCTGAAAAGCAGAGCCACCAGCAGCCAAAACCAGGGCAGCTGCGCTCATAGCAGAAGCGGAGCCCACCTCAGCTTGACAGCCTCCTTCTGCACCGGAAATAGAAGCGTTATTGGCAATAACCAAGCCAAAAGCACCAGCAGCCAGCAAAAAGTCTAATTGCTGTTCCTCTGTCAAATCTAGTTTTTCAATCGCTGATGTAAGTACGGCTGGTAAGCAACCAGCGCTACCGGCTGTTGGTGTAGCACAAACCAGCCCCATTTTAGCGTTGTGTTCATTGACAGCAATGGCATTTTTTGCAGCAGTCAGCACAGTATAATCTGACAAAGCCTTCCCCGACTGGATATAGTGGTGCAATTTGGCTGCGTCTCCACCGGTCAATCCGCTGCGAGACTTACTCTCGTCAAGCCCAAGTAAAACCGAAGCTTTCATCACCTCAAGATTTCGACTCATCAGACGTAAAACTTCGTCTCTTTCCCGACCTGTCAATTCATATTCGGTCGCAATCATTAATTCAGCAACATTGCCATTAAAATCTAAATCAGCCTGCTCAACCAATTCTTTTATTGAATAAAACATCTCTTCTCCTATTTAAAGAAATTGACATTATGGAGATGGGGGATTTTCCGAATCTCTTCGATAGCCTCTTCGCAACTACGACTATCCACCTCAATGATCATAATCGCTTTCTCACCCGCTTTTTCTCTAGTCACCGTCATTTGAGCAATATTGATATTGTAGCGTGATAGAGCCTCCGTTACATGGGCAATCATACCTGGAACATCTTGGTGGACGATGATAATGGTTGGCGTATTCATGCTGAGAGAGACTGAGAAGCCATTTAACTCGGTCACCTGAATATTTCCACCACCGATAGACACACCCGTTACACTGATGCTTTTATGGGCGTTTTTAACCGTGATTTTTGTCGTATTTGGATGAGGAGCATTGCTATCTTTCTGAATAGTCCAGACAATCTTGATACCGCGTTTATGGGCAATTTCAAGGCTGTTAGGAATTTCAGGATCATCCGTATCCATTCCTAAAATACCTGCTACCAGAGCCAAATCTGTACCATGCCCACGATAAGTCTTCGCAAAGGAATTAAAAAGCTGGAATTCAACCTCGGTCGGTGTATCATCAAAAATAGAGGATACGATCTTACCGATACGCACAGCCCCTGCAGTATGACTGCTGGAAGGGCCAATCATGACAGGCCCGATAATGTCAAAAACAGACTGAAATTTTAATGATTTCATAAGAAACCTCTTGAACATATTTTCTAAAATTATTATATCAAACTTATCAAATTTCTGCCTGATATCATACAAAAAAAGAGGACAATTGTCCTCTCTTCATTATTGGTAATTCGCATACCTGAAACTCTTTTACTCCGCCAGTAGGACTCGAACCTACGACATCATGATTAACAGTCATGCGCTACTACCAACTGAGCTATGGCGGATAGTATAGTCCGTACGGGATTCGAACCCGTGTTACCGCCGTGAAAAGGCGGTGTCTTAACCCCTTGACCAACGGACCATCTATGTTCTTTTCAGAACATATTCTATTATATCAGGTTTTGAATCTTTGTCAACAGTTTTTTATTTATTTTTTAAAATTTCTTTTAAATGTTTTGTTCTTAGCCTAGAAACAGGGCAACGACGGCCTTCATAAAATATAATTTCCTTTGTTTTCTTATCATAATCGCAGATATTATCGATATTGACTAAGAAAGATTTATGGGAAGCAAAGAATCGTTGGGTTTTCTCATCCTGTTCTTGAACACTGGCAATCGTTCCATAAAATTCTTTTATAAAGTTTTTTCCGACCATCCGTAACTTATGGGAGGAGCTTGAGGTTTCGATATACAAAATATCATTAAATGGCACGCGCACATCATTGCCTCGATAGCTGTATTCAAAGTAATCAACCATGTTGGTGTTTGTAATTAAGGTGTTTTTCGTATAAATGATACAATCTTTGATACGTTTTTTAAACGAATCATCGTTAATATCCTTGTCAATAAAATCAAGAGCTGACACCTTGTATTTGAAAGTCATGGTCGCAAACTCTGATTTTGAAGTTACAAAGACAATAATAGCATATGGATTATGGTGACGAATAAAACGAGCGACCTCCAGTCCTTTGGTCTCTTCCCCTTTAATATCTATATCCAGAAAATAAATCTGATTGACATCTTCATTTTCGACGTAGTCCTTAAATTCCTGAATTTTTCCTGTGATTTTGACCTGGATATCGAGACCCATTTCTTCAGCAATCTCTGCTAAAGTTTTTTCCATGCGGAGTTGATGGGCTAAGGTATCTTCTAATGCTAAGATTCTCATAAACTATTCCTTCTTTTAATTGTTAATACTTGGGTGAAATCATACTTACTTATTTCTGTATCTAGCATGATATATTCATAATTCTCTAAAATTTCTTTCAGATTATTTAAACCTAGACCTCTTCGATAACCTTTCGTTGAGAACTCTGGTTCATAAATTTCTTCTAAATCTAATTTCCTTTGCTTGCGGGAATTTTTTACAACAAAAATGATTTCCGTATCGAGTTGAACTAAAGTCACATGAATCATTTTTTCATAGCTTTCGATTGCGCCTTCAACAGCATTGTTTAGCAATATACTAGCCATTCTTACCACATCTAATAGCTTAATCGGTAATTTCTCAACAGGATCTTTGACTTCGAATGTCAAATCAATCTGGTGCTCACGCGCTTTGAATAAAGTCTCCGTCATAACGCTTCGGAGAGCTGAGTCACCAACATTGTTCAAATCAAAATAGGTATATTTGTCCGAGCGTAATTTTAAATTTGCATCAACTAAAACTTCTTGATATATTTTTTCAATTTCCTTGATATCTTGAGTATTGATGGCCGTCTGAAAGCTGGTCAGCATGCCAGCATAATCATGACGGAAACCACGAATTTCATTATAGAGAGAAACAATTTCATCTGTATACTGCTGCAGCTGCAACTGTTCCAATTCTCTTTGTCGAATCTCCTCTTCTTTTTCATACTTTTCCCGAATCGCCTTCAAATAGAAAAGAGTCGTCATAAAGATCAAGAAACAAATAGTCGCTAGCATACTACTAAAACTATTAAAATGATCGTCTTCACTTAACCAATGCGAAACATTCAATATGAGGATCGTTAGAAAATAATAAATATTAATCTTTTGAACTATTTTTTTAAAGGAAGAGTCTTTAAAATCTCTCAGTTGAAATTCAAAATAATCAATGGATTTTAGCATAAACAAAACAGAGATACTGTTTATCGTGATATAAAAGATAGCCCAATTACTTTTTACAAATTGATCCCCTGTAATAGATGAAATAATAACTGAAAAAAAGGTAGACGAAGCCTGAGTTGCTAAATAAAGGAAAAAAGATAAAAATAAAGAAAGATAATTAGGCAACTTTTCTTTCTTATAAAAATAAGCATAAAAAAGGAAAGGTTGCACCATTAAGATGATGTAATAGAGTAATAAATTAATCAGAGATGCTAAAGGAGCAATAATAACCGTAAAAATACAAAGACAAATAAAGTAAAATCTAGATTTTACTTTACTTTCTACTTTTTTATATATTTTTACAATTGCAAAAATTTCTATTAATTCACATATAAACCATAAAATGAAGTTTAATATCATTTTTATCTCCTAATTACTTCCTTTACTTAAAAATAATTCGAGGAAGGCCTATCTTTCTAAAATCTCCTCCAAGAACTTCTTTAAGTTCTTTTTCATTCAAGGCTGGGAATTGAGCGATTGTTTTAAAGTTTTTCTGAGTATTTTTCATATTAGATTCTCCTAAACATTTTTTCGTAAGTGTTACCTTACAAGATCTATTATAAATAAAATCTCAAATAATCTGTCATCTTTCCCTGAAATGTCATTTTTTATTCCTGAAATGTCGTTTTCTCAAAAAAATAATAAAAACACGAAATTTTTCGTGTCTGAATAGTGTATATTATGATCCCAGCAGGATTCGAACCTGCGACCGTTCGCTTAGAAGGCGAATGCTCTATCCAGCTGAGCTATGAGACCGATACCTTTTCATTCTATCAGAAAAATCTAGTATAGTCAAGATTTACTTATGGTAGGGACTCCCCTGTTGAATCATGAAAGCCCGGTAAATCTGCTCTACCAAAACAAGGCGCATCAGTTGATGAGGCAGGGTCAATTTTCCAAAACTCATCAGTAGATTAGCTCTTTTTTTGACAGCAGGAGACAGGCCCAAGCTGCCGCCAATCACAAATGTAATATCAGAAAAGCCACGGACTGTGATGTCGCTCAAGATCGAACTAAACTCTTCTGAAGGAAATTGCTTTCCTTCAATAGCTAGAGCAACCATGAATTCTCGTTCAGAGATTTTTGTTAAGATCCGATTTCCCTCTTTTTCGAGGATTTGCTGATTTTCTAGCTCACTGGCCTTATCTGGTGTTTTTTCGTCTGCTAATTCTACAATTTCTAACTTAGAAAATCGACTCAGGCGTTTGGCATATTCAGCAATTCCATCCTTGAGATACTTTTCTTTTAATTTTCCAACGGTTACAAGCTTTATTTTCATATTTCCATTCTATCATATCCACATGGATTTCACACTTTATTCACATCAGTTTTTTATGGAAAACTGGTTGAATCTATGTATTTTCTAACCTCTATCAACATTTTTTATAAGTTTTCCACAAGTTGTGGAAAACTTGTGGATTTTAAGTTATAATTAAGAATAGATTTCTATAATTTCATCAATTGTAATCAAGGAGGAAAATATGAAAAACGCTTCAAATTTCTTTAAAAAATCTTTGTTGCTTTTTATTGTTTTAGTTGTAGGATTTATTGGCGGAAGCCTAGGAAATTTAGCCACTTCATTTCTTAATAATAAAATGGCTAATATCAGTCCTTCTAGCTCAAAGACTACTGTATCAACGTCTTATAAAAACACAACCGACACCACAAAGGCTGTAAAAAAAGTGCAAAACGCAGTTGTATCGGTGATTACTTATACCAGTTCTAATCAGGAAGGAGTGATCAATAATGAATCAACCAGTGATCCTCAAGTAGCTAGTGAGGGATCAGGTGTCATTTATAAGAAGGAAGGAAAATATGCCTACCTTGTTACCAATACTCACGTGCTAAATGGAGCAAAAAATCCCGATATTCTACTAGCAGATGGTAGTAAGGTTCCTGGTGAGGTCGTTGGTTCAGATGTTTATTCTGATATTTCTGTAGTAAGAATTAGCTCTGAAAAGGTGAAAGATGTAGCTGAATTTGGAGATTCCAACTCCCTGACAGTAGGAGAAACTGCTATTGCTATCGGAAGCCCTCTCGGAACAGAATACGCTAACTCTGTTACACAGGGAATCATCTCTAGTTTGGGTAGAAATGTAACCTTGCAATCTGAAGACGGCCAAAATATTTCGACTACTGCCTTGCAAACAGATGCTGCTATCAATCCTGGTAACTCTGGTGGCCCACTCATCAATATCCAAGGGCAAGTTATTGGTATTACGTCCAGCAAAATCTCTCACAATGGTCAAACTGCTGTAGAAGGCATGGGCTTTGCAATTCCATCAAACGATGTTGTCAATATCATCAAGCAATTAGAGAAAAATGGAACAGTCACTCGTCCTGCTCTGGGTATCCAAATGCTCGATTTATCTAATATCGCCACTTCTGACTTAGCAAAATTACGTCTACCTTCATCTGTAAAATCAGGTATCCTTGTCCGCTCTGTACAAGAAGGAATGCCTGCTGAAAATAAACTTCAGAAATACGACGTCATCACAAAAGTTGACGATAAGGATGTCGAGTCAACCAGTGATTTACAATCTGCTCTCTACAGACACTCTCTGGGAGATGAGTTGAAAGTGACTTACTTTAGAGATGGTAAAGAAGCTACTACGACAATCAAATTGACCAAATCAACCCAGGACTTAAGTGACAACTAATACTTTACATAATTGTCAACACACCTTTACACGATCGTAAAGGTGTGTTATGCTATATACAAATGGAAAATTATCAATACATACCACTAAAAGACATTCGAACCAATCCTTATCAACCTAGAAAAAGCTTTTCTCAAGAGAAAATAAATGAATTGGCAGCTTCTATTAAAGAAAATGGAATTATTCAGCCCATTATTTTGAGAAAATCTTCCTTATTTGGTTACGAAATTTTAGCAGGTGAAAGACGATTCAGAGCTGCTAAAATTGCTGGCTTAGAAAACATTCCTGCCCTTATTAAAGACTTGTCTGACGATGACATGATGAAGCAAGCCATCATCGAGAATTTGCAAAGAGAAGACCTCAATCCAATCGAAGAAGCGGAATCCTATCAACATCTGATTGAGAAAGGTCTGACCCATGAAGAAATTGCAAAAATCATGGGAAAATCTCGGCCTTACATCAGTAATCTTGTCCGCTTGTTACAGCTACCAGCTTTTATGATGGACGCTGTCAAAGAGGAAATGATTTCGCAAGGGCATGCTCGTCTCCTCATCCCACTCAGAAAAGAAGAGCAAGTTTTTTGGCTGGACAAAATCATTCAAGATAATTTATCCGTTCGTGCTCTTGAACTTTCATTACAAAATACCAAGAAGTCAAAGACTAAGAAGAACAAAGAAATTTTTGCCCATTCAGAAGAAGAAAAATTAAAAAAAATCCTTGGACTCAATGTCTCCATTCAATTAAAAAATTCTTCAAAAGGAAAGATCGTTATTCCTTTTGAAAACGAGGAAGAGTATCAAAGAATTATAAACAGCCTGAAATAGGGCTGTTATTTTCTTTTTTCAAACTAACAGACTTTTCCACCTTTAAGAGCAGCCTAAATTGTTGAAAAATAAGGATTTTACCTGTAATCCACAATCTGTGGATAAGTCTTATGAACATTGTTAATTTTTCTCCACAACTTGTGGAAAACTTAGTCATTTTATGTTAAAATGAGAGTCGACATAGAGAATAATTTTTTGAAAAGGAGGAGGCAATGACCAAAGAGCAAGAATTTTGGCGAAGAATTTTAGAACTTTCAGCTACTCAACTCAAACAAACAACCTATGATTTTTTTGTTGCAGAAGCAAAATTGATAGCCATTGAAAATAATCATGCCACTATCTTTCTTGATAGCCCCGTCAAACAGCTATTTTGGGAACAAAACTTAGTGGGCGTTATTCTCACAGCTGGCTTTGAAATTTTCAACGATCAAATCACGGCCAAATACGTCTTTGAAGAAGCAGGACATGACAGTATTTCTAAATATCAGCTGGAAGAATTACCTGAAAAAGCTCCATTTCGGCCAAGTTTGCCGCCCATTGATACTGGATTAAAAGCTAAATATACATTTGATAATTTTGTACAAGGGGACGGAAATATCTGGGCTAAAGCAGCAGCCTTGGCTGTGTCTGAAAATCTAGCAACTACCTATAATCCCCTATTTATCTATGGCGGACCAGGGCTAGGCAAAACGCATTTACTGAATGCTATTGGCAATCAAATTTTAGAAAATATTCCTGATGCGCGTGTAAAATATATTCCAGCGGAAACCTTTATCAATGACTTTCTGGAGCATCTGAGGCTCGGCGACATGGATAATTTCAAAAAAATCTATCGGAGCTTGGATTTGCTCTTGATTGATGATATCCAGTCTCTTGGCGGAAAAAAAGTCTCTACCCAGGAAGAATTCTTCAATACGTTTAACGCCCTGCACGGCGATAACAAGCAGATTGTGCTGACCAGCGATCGCAGTCCAGATCATCTTGATAATTTGGAAGAACGCTTGGTCACGCGCTTCAAATGGGGGCTCACTCAAAATATTACGCCACCTGATTTTGAAACGCGGATTGCCATCCTCCGGAACAAAATCGAAAATCTGGACTATATTTTCCCTAATGATACTTTGGAATACCTCGCCGGACAATTTGACTCGAATGTCCGTGACCTAGAAGGGGCGCTCAATGATATTACGCTCATTGCAAGAGTCCGCAATCTCAAGGAAATTACGATTGACATTGCTGCTGAAGCTATTCGAGCTCGCAAGCAGGACTCTAGTCAGGTAACAGTCATTCCGATTGAAAAAATCCAGTCTGAGGTCGGCAATTTCTATGGCGTCAGTGTCAAGGAAATGAAGGGAAGTCGTCGAGTCCAAAATATCGTTTTAGCTAGACAGGTAGCTATGTATCTGGCCCGCGAACTAACAGACAATAGCCTACCCAAAATCGGGCGAGAATTTGGTGGCAAAGACCATACAACAGTCATTCACGCGCATGGAAAAATCAAAAACCGACTCGAAACTGACGATAGCTTGCGACTTGAAATCGAAAATATCAAAAACAAGATAAAATAAGGGTGTGGAAAAGATTGAGCTAATCTGAAGTTTTTTCCACAGGTTGTGAACAAGTCTTAAAACTTGATTTTATATACTTTGCTCCCTTTTTCCACAGCTTCCACAAGAACTACTATTACTATTAACTTAATAATCATAAATAATAAAAAGGAGTCCCTATGATTCACTTCTCTATTAATAAAAATTTATTCCTACAAGCTTTGAATACAACTAAAAGAGCTATTAGTACAAAAAACGCTATTCCAATTTTATCAACTGTTAAAATTGATGTAACGAAAGAAGGCATTACCTTGATTGGTTCAAATGGCCAAATTTCCATTGAAAACTTCATTTCAGTTCAAAATGAAAATGCTGGGCTCTTAATTAATTCATCAGGTTCTATCCTCCTTGAAGCAAATTTCTTTATCAATGTCATTTCTAGCTTGCCAGATATCGTGCTTGATTTCAAAGAAATTGAGCAAAAACAAATCGTCCTTACCAGCGGCAAGTCAGAAATTACGCTAAAAGGAAAAGATGCAGATCAATACCCACGTATCCAAGAAGTCTCTACTAGCAATCCTTTGGTTTTAGAAACAAAAGTCCTTAAAAATATCATCAATGAGACAGCTTTTGCTGCTAGCACGCAAGAAAGCCGTCCTATTTTGACGGGTGTTCATTTTGTTTTGACAGATAATCAATCCCTCAAAACAGTTGCGACAGACTCTCACCGGATGAGCCAAAAGAAAATTACTTTGGATAAGAAGGGGGATGATTTCGATGTGGTAATTCCTAGCCGTTCTCTGCGTGAATTTACAGCTGTTTTCACAGACGAAATTGAAACAGTAGAGGTTTTCTTTGCCAATAATCAACTTCTCTTTAGAAGTGAAAATATCAGCTTCTATACACGCTTACTGGAAGGAAACTATCCAGACACAGACCGCCTGATTCCTACAGAATTTTCAAGCGTTGTGACCTTTAATACCAATAATTTACGTCATGCCATGGAACGGTCTCGTCTTCTGTCCAATGCGACTCAAAACGGAACAGTGAAACTAGAAATTGTGAAAGGCATTGTCAGCGCTCATGTCCATTCACCAGAAGTTGGGCGCGTGAATGAAGAAATTGATACAGAAAGTGTGTCAGGAGAAGATTTGACCATTAGTTTCAATCCTACCTACCTGATCGAAGCGCTAAAGGCAGTCGATAGTGAGAAGGTGACCATTAGCTTTATTTCAGCTGTTCGTCCTTTCACTTTAGTACCAAGCGAAGATGCTGAAAACTTTATCCAGCTGATCACACCAGTCCGTACTAATTAGAAGATAAGATTTAAGACAAGGCTGACTCGATCCGCCTTGTCTTATTTTGATCATTTACAAGCAGCTGACTCTAAACTTGTGGTATAATACAGCTAGGATGGAGAGAAGCGCCAATCTGTATTTTTAAGATAATAAAAAAAGATTGTCAAAAGGAGAGAAGATGTACGAACTTGGAACTTTTGTAGAAATGAAAAAGCCCCATGCCTGTACCATTAAGTCAACGGGCAAAAAGGCCAATCGTTGGGAAGTCGTCCGCATGGGAGCAGATATCAAGATTCGCTGTAGTAATTGTGAGCATGTCGTTATGATGAGCAGATATGATTTTGAAAGAAAAATGAAGAAGGTCATTGAATAGTCCATATTTTGGACTCAGCCCAATTTTGAATGACCTACTTCATCAACAAAGAACGGATAAGACTAAGAAAGTCTTATCCGTTCTCTACTTTTATTTAAGTTCTTCAAATTTACCGTCTTTGACTTCTTTATAGCCAGAAGCTTCAAGAGATTTTACCGTTTCTTTATAACTGATATAATTAGCTTTTTGGTCTCCATCTGTTTGGATAAGTTGCTTGCTTTTCAGTTCTGAAATATCTGCCTTGCTAAAATCTATTGTCATCTTTTGCGTCAAATGATCGTCTTTATACTCGATTTTATTAGTAAGTCCTTTAATGTTTTCCAGAGTTTGCATGTAGCCTCCAATTTGTTCTTTGGCGGTATCTTTTGTCAATCCGATAGGCTCATAATAGAAAACATTGCTGGTTTCATTGTTCAGCAAATCATCTCCCTTATACTCAAGAGTGATCCGGCTGTCTTGCTTGGTCTTTTGATCAATCAACTGAAAATAGGCTTTTTTAGGACTGCTACTGCAGGCAGCTAAAAAAAGTAAAGTAAACATCGTCAAGAAAGAAAGAACAAAAGTTTTCATTGTCAGTTTTTTCATGGCTAACTCCTTTTATCAAAATATTAACTATATTATATCATTTTTTGCAGAAATATTTTCTATTTCTATCCCGAAAGCAGGAAATTTTTCATTCAAATCCGCTGTTTAGGATAAGGAATTATGGTATAATGGTTTGGATTGAAAAGATGAATGGAGAAGATACGAATGGCTTTAACAGCAGGGATTGTTGGACTGCCTAATGTGGGCAAGTCAACTTTATTTAATGCAATTACAAAAGCAGGGGCAGAAGCTGCTAACTACCCTTTTGCGACAATTGATCCAAATGTCGGTCGGGTAGAAGTGCCAGATGCTCGTTTGGACAAATTAACAGAATTGATTAAACCTCAAAAGAAGGTTCCCACTACATTTGAATTTACAGATATTGCTGGTATTGTAAAGGGAGCTTCAAAAGGAGAAGGTCTGGGAAATAAATTCTTGGCCAATATCCGTGAAGTGGATGCTATTGTCCATGTAGTCCGTGCCTTTGATGATGAAAATGTCATGCGGGAACAGGGCCGTGAGTCTGACTTTGTCGACCCCATGGCTGATATTGAGACCATCAATCTAGAGCTTATTTTGGCCGATCTGGAAAGCATTAACAAACGCTATGCGCGTGTTGAGAAGATGGCTCGTACCCAGAAAGACAAAGACTCAGTTGCAGAATTTAATGTTTTGCAGAAAATCAAACCTGTTCTGGAAGATGGTCTGTCTGCTCGGACAGTTGAGTTTACAGAAGAAGAGCAAAAAATCGTCAAAGGTCTCTTTCTTTTAACGACTAAGCCAGTACTTTATGTGGCCAATGTCGGTGAAGATGAAGTTGCAGATCCAGACAATATTGACTATGTGAAGCAGATTCGTGAATTTGCAGCTACAGAAAATGCTGAGGTTGTTGTCATCTCAGCGCGTGCCGAGGAGGAAATTTCTGAACTGGACGATGAAGACAAGGCAGAATTTCTGGAAGCTATTGGCTTGACAGAGTCAGGTGTAGACAAATTGACACGAGCAGCCTATCATTTGTTGGGACTTGGAACCTACTTTACCGCTGGTGAAAAGGAAGTCCGAGCTTGGACCTTCAAGCGTGGTATGAAAGCCCCTCAAGCAGCTGGTATCATTCATTCAGACTTTGAGAAAGGTTTCATCCGTGCAGTGACGATGTCTTATGATGATTTGGTAAAATATGGATCTGAAAAGGCTGTAAAAGAAGCTGGACGTTTGCGTGAAGAAGGAAAAGAATATATCGTTCAAGATGGCGATATTATGGAATTCCGCTTTAACGTGTAAATCAAGTGTAAATTTAAAATACATAGGTTGGAAAGAAATTTCCAGCCCTTTTGGCTTTTATAAAGGAGTAAAATGACAAAATTAATTGTTGGATTGGGAAATCCAGGAGATAAATATTTTGAGACCAAACATAATGTTGGCTTTATGTTAGTTGACAAAATGTGTAAAGAATTAAATCTAAAGTTTACAGCAGATAAGATTTTTCAAGCAGACATTGCTTCAACTTTCTTAAATGGAGAAAAAGTCTATTTTGTAAAACCAACTACTTTTATGAATGAAAGTGGGAAAGCAGTCCATGCCCTGCTCACTTACTACGGCTTAGATATAGATGACTTACTCGTTATTTATGATGATCTTGATATGGAAGTTGGGAAAATTCGTCTTCGTACCAAAGGTTCGGCTGGCGGGCACAATGGTATTAAGTCCATCATTAAACATATTGGAACACAGGAATTCAAGCGAGTGAAAATTGGCATTGGAAGACCGAAAAATAATATGTCAGTTATTCATCATGTTTTAGGAAAATTTGATGAGGAAGATTATATCAGTATTTTAAACACATTAGAAAAAGTTGACAGTGCTGTAAATCATTATTTACAAACTGAGAATTTTGAGCAGACCATGCAACAATACAATGGATAAGACAATGACACTACTTGATCTATTTGGTCGAAACCGACAAATTGTAGACTGGAAGAAACAATTGCAAAAAAAGACCCGTCAGTTAGTGATGGGACTTTCAGCTTCAACAAAGGCTTTAGCGATTGCTAGCAGCTTAGAAGAGCAGGAGAAAATCCTAGTCATTACTTCGAGTCAGAACGAAGCAGAGCGTCTAGCTAGTGACTTGATTTCTTTGTTGGGGGAAGAAAAAGTCTATACTTTCTTGGCAGATGATACGCCTTTAGCTGAGTTTGTTTTTTCATCGCAAGAAAAAATCTTTGCCAGATTAGAAGCCATGAATTTTTTATCAGACAAAGAGAAGAATGGGATTCTGATCATCAATGTTGCAGCCAGTCGTTTATTATTGCCCCAGCCTGATATTTTTAAACAATCTGAGCTTATCCTTTCTGTTACTGAAGAATACAACCTTGACAACCTAGTCAAGTCTTTGTCAAGTAATGGTTATAAAAAGGTTTCTCAGGTTCTCAGTCAAGGAGAGTACAGTCTGAGAGGGGATATTCTAGATATTTTTGAACGCTCGGCTCAATATCCTTATCGGATAGAGTTTTTTGGAGATGAGATTGATGGCATAAGGATTTTCAATCCTGAAAATCAGCTTTCTCTTGAAAATGTGGAACAGATTTTGATAGAGCCTGTTACAGATCTTCTATTAAAAGAAGAAGATTATGCAAGAGGACAGAAAAATCTTGAAGCGTCACTTTCTACGGTTGTTGATCCTTCTTTAAAATCCTATTTAGAAGAAGTATTAAGCTCTGTTAGAGAGCAATATCATCATGCAGATATTCGTAAATTTCTTTCCTTTTTCTATCAGAAAGAATGGACCATTTTAGACTATTTGCCAACGCACACTCCTATATTTTTTGATGATTTTCAAAAGATAATGGACAAGCACGCCCAGTTTGAGTTAGAAGTTGCCGATATCTTGACAGATGATTTACAAAATAGTAAAGCACTGTCAAATCAACAATACTTTGCAAATAATTATCAGGACTATCGTAAATATAAACCTGCTACATTTTTTTCTAATTTCCATAAAGGCTTAGGAAATCTAAAATTTGATGCACTTTATCAATTTAATCAATATCCAATGCAGGAATTCTTTAGTCAGTTTCCTCTCTTAAAAGAAGAAATCAATCGCTTTAGGAAATCGGACTATACGGTAGTCTTACAAGCAAATTCAGCCTCAAGTTTACAAAGTTTACATAAAACTTTACAGGATTATGAGATTCATTTAGATTACATCAAGGAAAAAGACATCCATGAAAAAGCTGTCCAGCTCATAGAAGGAAATCTAGTTCAAGGATTTAATTTTGTCGATGAAAAAATCGTTTTGATTACTGAGCATGAGATGATTCAGAAAAAAATCAAACGTAGGATTCGTCGTCAAAATATTTCTAATGCTGAAAGATTGAAAGACTATAATGAACTGGAAAAAGGCGATTATGTGGTTCATAATATCCACGGTATCGGTCGCTATTTAGGAATTGAAACGATTGAGGTTTCAGGAGTTCATCGGGATTATTTGACGATTCAGTATCAAAATGCAGATCGTATCTCCATTCCGGTGGATCAAATCAACCTTCTGTCTAAATATGTAGCTAGTGATGGAAAAGCACCTAAAATTAATAAGTTAAATGATGGGCGTTTCCAAAAAACGAAGCAAAAAGTACAACATCAGGTTGAAGACATTGCCGATGACCTTATTAAATTATATGCAGAGCGTAGTCAATTAAAAGGTTTTCAATTTTCTAGTGACGACCAGCATCAAGTAGAGTTTGACAATGCTTTTCCGTATGTGGAAACAGATGACCAACTAAGAAGCATCCAGGAAATCAAGAAGGATATGGAGAGCGACCGTCCAATGGATCGACTCTTGGTTGGAGATGTTGGTTTTGGTAAGACAGAGGTGGCTATGAGGGCTGCTTTTAAGGCTGTCAACGATCATAAGCAGGTGGCTATCTTGGTTCCGACCACTGTTTTAGCTCAGCAACACTACACAAACTTTAAAGAACGTTTCAATGATTTTGCCGTGAATGTCGATGTCCTCAGTCGTTTTAGAAGCAAAGGGGAGCAAAAAGAGACTCTGGAAAAATTGGAAAAAGGGCAGATTGATATTATTATCGGTACCCATCGCCTTCTATCAGCAGATGTAAAATTCTCCGATTTGGGGCTATTGGTGATAGATGAAGAGCAGCGCTTCGGTGTCAAGCATAAGGAAAAGTTAAAGGAACTAAAAAAGAAGGTTGATGTGCTGACCTTGACGGCCACCCCTATTCCACGAACCCTTCATATGTCAATGCTAGGAATTCGAGATTTATCGGTCATTGAAACACCACCGACAAATCGATATCCAGTCCAAACCTATGTTTTAGAGAATAATAGGACGGTTATTCGGGATGCGGTTTTGCGTGAAATAGACCGAGGCGGACAAGTTTACTACCTTTACAATAAAGTTGACACCATTGAGCAAAAAGTTTCAGAATTAAAAGAGTTGATTCCAGAGGCTTCAATTGGTTATGTTCATGGACAGATGACAGAGGTGCGTTTAGAAAATACCCTCTTAGACTTTGTTAATGGCGAATACGATATTTTAGTCACAACAACGATCATCGAAACTGGTGTCGATATTCCAAATGCAAATACTCTCTTTATCGAAAATGCTGATCATATGGGTCTGTCAACCTTGTATCAACTTCGTGGTCGGGTTGGCCGCAGCAATCGAATCGCTTATGCTTATCTTATGTACCGACCAGATAAATCTCTGACTGAAGTTTCAGAAAAAAGACTAGAAGCCATTAAAGGATTTACCGAGTTAGGATCTGGATTCAAGATTGCGATGAGGGATTTGTCTATCCGAGGAGCAGGAAATATTTTAGGAAGTTCTCAGTCAGGTTTCATTGATTCTGTAGGATTTGAAATGTATTCTCAGCTTTTAGAAGAAGCAATTGCTAAGAAGCAAGGTAAGGAAACCAAGCGCCAAAAAAGCAATGCCGAAATCAATCTTCAGATTGATGCCTATCTTCCAAGCGATTATATTTCTGATGAACGTCAGAAAATCGAAGTTTACAAGAGAATTCGTGAAATTGACAATCGTGTAAACTATGAACATCTGCAAGATGAATTGATTGACCGCTTTGGAGAATATCCGGACGTAGTGGCTTACCTACTAGAGATTGGCTTAGTCAAGTCCTATCTTGATCAGGCTTTTGTGGCACTTGTTGAGCGGAAGCAAGAATCTGTCATCATTCGTTTTGAAAAAATTTCTCAGCAAATCTATCTGACCCAGGATTATTTTGAAGCCTTGTCAGCGACAAATCTAAAGGCTCGAATTGGTGAGCAACAAGGCTTGATTGAAGTCGTTTTTGATGTTCGGAATAAAAAAGATTTCGAGATTTTGGAAAACTTGCTGAACTTTGGTGAAAAACTGGTAGAAATCAAGAATCGAAAAGCTGAATAAACATTACAATTCGGTAAAATTTCAGCTTTTTGGCTTTGTTTCTTTCAAAAGAATGATAGAATATTAAGAGAAAATCGAGGAAAAGACTATGAGATTAGACAAATATTTAAAGGTATCACGCATTATCAAGCGGCGTCCAGTAGCTAAAGAGGTAGCAGATAAAGGTCGTATCAAGGTAAATGGAATCCTGGCAAAAAGTTCGACAGATTTGAAAATCAATGATCAAATTGAAGTTCGTTTTGGCAATAAGCTGTTAACAGTGCGGGTGCTAGAAATGAAAGACAGCACTAAAAAAGAAGATGCTGCTAAAATGTATGAAATTATCAGTGAGACAAGGATTGAAGAAAATGTCTAGAAATATTGTTCAAATAAATAATCGCTTTATCCAAGATGAAAATCAGCGTCGCAGATACCTCGATGAGGAACGTCGGAAGCGAAATCGTTTTATGGGATGGGTTCTAATTTTAGTCATGCTACTTTTTATCCTTCCAGCCTATAATTTATACCAGAGCTACGAAACTTTACTTAATCGTCGTGCTCAATATGCACAACTACAGAAAAAATATGAAAAATTAGGTGAAGAAAAGAGCTATCAGTCTGATATCGCTACTAAGTTGAAAGATGACAGCTACGCTGCTAAATATGCTCGTGCCAAGTATTCTTTTTCAAAAGAAGGAGAATACATTTACACAACACCAGATTTATTACCACAATAATTATGGAAAATTTACTTCAAAATATAGCGAAATTTTTATCTTTTTCGGATGAAAAACTAGCAGAATTATCCGAAAAGAATCAAGCTTTAAAACTTCAAGAAACAAAAAAGGAAAGGGGAGGTCATGCGTAAGTTACTTTTGCTGATATTTTTACTGCCAGCCTTATGGAGCAGTCAAACAGCAATCAGTACTGAAAAGGAACTTGTTTTAGACGAAGAAGAAAAGTATCAGCTTACAGGTACAGCTTATGGCCGTTACCATACGAGTATCCCTACAAATCCTAATGTTTATGAAGAAACGCCTACTTTTACAGATACTACTTTGACTAAGGTAGCTGGGAAACTTTTGCCAGATCAGCCACTAGAGCTGACAGAGTTGCACGTGAATGAGGCTGGGATTCCTATCTTTAAATTAAAGAATGGCCAGTTTGTAATTGCAGATAAGAATAGCATTTATGAGGATACGGTTCAGTCTATCACAGATGTTAAACAGGAAAGATGGCTGGTCCCTAACTATGTGCTCTACGATACTATCCCGATCAATTCTTCTAAAAAGATTGTAGCTAAACTACCTGCTTATAGCAAAGTAAAGGTAGTACAAATTGCTCAAACAGCTAAGGGAGAATACGCTAAAATTGAAGGTCAAGGTTGGGTTTCTGTTGATTCTCTTTCCCAAGAAGATAATCGAATGGAAAAGGTTCAGGAGATTCTAAATTCTAAGTACAAAAAAGCTGACTTTTCTATTTATGTAAAACAGCTAGAAACGGGCAAAGAAGCAGGAATTAATTCAGATCAACAAATGTACTCAGCCAGTGTGACGAAAATTCCTTATCTTTATTATGCTCAGGAGCAACTGAACAATCATACCATTTCCTTGGATAAAAAGTTAAAATATACAGCGGCTGTTAATGATTTTGCAGGTGCCTATGACCCTGAGGGAAGCGGCAGTATTTCCAAATCAGCAAATGATAAGGAATATTCTGTGCAGGACTTAATCAATGGTGTAGCAAAAGAGTCGGATAATGTGGCCAACAATATCCTTGCCTACTATACAAGCAATCAATCTGATAGCAAATTTCAAAATACTATTGAAAAAATTGCGGGCAAGAAGTGGGATGTGGAAAGCAGACAAGCCTCTGCTCGAATGGCTGGCAATGTCATGGAAGCCATTTATGAGCAAAATGGCATGATTATCGATGCCTTATCTCAGACAAATTATGACAATCAGCGAATTTCTAAAAACATCAATGTAAAAGTTGCCCATAAAATCGGTGATGCTTATGATTTTAAGCATGATGTCGCTATTGTGTATGCGGATTCGCCATTTATCATTGCCATTCTTACGAATAATTCGGATTATGATACAATTTCTAAAATCGCAGATGATGTGTACGGAGTTCTGAAATGATCGATCAGAAATTTCGCAAACAAATGCAGGAAAAGCGGTATTTTCAAAATCATCGGAAAGTGCTGGTAGCAGTTTCTGGTGGCTTGGATTCGATGACCTTGTTCCATCTTTTGTACCAGAACAGGGAAGAGCTAGAGATTGAGTTGGGAATAGCGCATGTCAACCACAAGCAACGTCCAGAATCGAATATGGAAGAAAAAGAGCTGTCAAATTTTGCCCAGCAACTTGGTGTAAAATTTTTCAGCTCAAATTTTTCTGGTGATTTTTCTGAGGAAAAAGCTCGGCGATTTCGCTATCATTTTTTTGAAGAAATCATGCTGACAGAAGGCTACACGGCCTTAGTAACGGCTCATCATGCTGATGATCAGGCCGAGACGGTGTTTATGAGGTTAATAAGAGGAGCAAGGCTGCGCCACTTGTCTGGAATGAAAGCTGTCCAGTCTTTTGCTTGCGGGGAGCTGATTCGTCCTTTGTTTACTTTTCATAAGTCAGACTTTCCAGATATTCAGCATTTTGAAGATAGCAGTAATTTTCAAAATGACTATCTCAGAAATCGAATTCGCAATCTTTATCTGCCGGATCTAGAAAAAGAAAATCCGCAATTTAAGGATTCACTGATTTCTTTTGGGAAAGAAGTTGAGGATTTACAGACAGCCCTGTCTCATCTGACGCAGGGATTGGACGTTACAAATCTTGAAGTGTTTGAGCGGCAAATTCCAGAAGTGCAAAATTTTCTCCTGCAGGAATATTTAAAGAAATTTCCTTCATTAAATATAAATAAAAAGCAATTTGAAGAAATCTTAGGAATCTTACGAACCAAGGCTAATTACATCCACCCTTTAAAGGATGAATATGAGTTGGTGAAAGATTATAAGCATTTTGAAATCAGAAAAATCAGTCGTAGGTCTGATTTGAAAGTGGACTCAATTCTGTTAGAATGTGGTAATCAACTTCAATTTGGGGACTATCAATTCTCATTTGGCACTCCTTTGGAGGGTGAAAATGTTCAAGCGATTGCAGTTTCACGTGAAACACCACTTCTTTTACGTCGCAGGAAAACAGGTGATTGTCTTCGTTTGAAGGGACATCATAAAAAACTTCGTCGGCTATTCATTGATCAAAAAATTCCATTTGAAGAGCGCGAAAAAGCAATTATTGTTGAGCAAAATCAGCAAATCTTGGCAATTGTAAATATCGCTATCAGTGATTTGAGTAAGGAATTAAAAAGTGATATAATGAGTACTGTACTTTATATTCAGAAATTAGATAGGTAAAATTATGCTAGAACAAGATATTAAAAAAGTATTGGTTTCTCATGAGGAAATCGTAACAGCGGCAAAAAAATTGGGCCAACAGCTGACAGTAGACTATCAAGGTAAAAAGCCTATTTTTGTAGGAATTTTGAAGGGTTCAGTTCCTTTTATGGCTGAATTAATCAAACACGTGGATACAGATATTGAATTAGATTTTATGCTGGTGTCTAGTTACCATGGCGGTACAACTAGTAGTGGCGTGATTAATATTATCAAAGATATTGATCAAGATATTGCTGGTCGTGATATTCTTTTTGTCGAAGATATTATCGATACTGGCCAAACTTTGAAGAATTTGTGTAATTTGTTCAAAGAAAGAAATGCAGCATCTGTAAAAATTGCTACGTTGTTGGATAAGCCAGAAGGACGCATTGTTGACATTGAGGCAGACTACACTTGCTTTACAATTCCAAATGAATTTGTAGTGGGTTATGGACTAGATTATGATGAGTATTATCGCAATCTTCCTTATGTAGGTGTCTTGAAAGAAGAAGTTTATACAAAATAAAGGTTTACTAGATATAAATGAAAAATAAACAAAATAATGGTTTTATAAAAAATCCTTTTCTCTATATTCTAATTATTGTAGTCCTTGTTACAGGTTTTCAGTATTTCTTTACAGGAAGTGCGACAGGCCGTAGTCAGCAAATCAACTACAGCCAATTAGTGAAAGAAATCCAAAATAATAATGTTACAGAGATGAGCTACCAGCCAAATGGTAGTATTATCGAGGTATCGGGTACTTACAAAAAACCTAAAGAATCAAAAGATACGACAGGAATCCTGTTTTTCAGTCCGGAAATCTCAAAAGTTAGCAGATTTACTAGTGTTGTTTTGCCATCAGATACAACAGTTTCTGATTTGCAAAAGCTAGCTGCTGAGCATGAGACAGAAGTGACTATTAAGCGTGAAAGCTCCAGTGGAATGTGGATTAATCTTTTGATCTCCTTGGTTCCATTTATCATCATCGCTTTCATCTTTATGTCTATGATGAATCAAGGCGGTGGCGGTGCTCGTGGTGCTATGAATTTTGGACGTAACAAAGCTCGTGCGGCCAATAAAGAAGATATCAAAGTACGCTTTTCAGATGTCGCTGGTGCAGAAGAGGAAAAACAAGAACTTGTTGAAGTTGTTGAATTCCTGAAAGATCCAAAACGTTATACTAAGCTGGGTGCTCGTATTCCGGCAGGTGTTCTTTTGGAAGGCCCTCCGGGGACTGGTAAGACCTTGCTTGCCAAGGCAGTTGCTGGTGAAGCAGGTGTTCCTTTCTTCAGCATCTCAGGTTCTGACTTTGTTGAAATGTTTGTCGGTGTCGGAGCAAGCCGTGTTCGTTCTCTATTTGAAGATGCGAAAAAAGCGGCTCCTGCTATTATCTTCATCGATGAAATTGATGCCGTCGGTCGTCAGCGTGGTGTTGGCCTCGGTGGCGGTAATGATGAACGTGAACAAACCCTCAATCAGCTCTTGATTGAAATGGATGGTTTTGAAGGCAATGAAGGAATCATTATCATTGCGGCTACTAACCGTTCGGATGTTCTTGATCCAGCTCTTCTACGTCCAGGTCGTTTTGACAGAAAAGTTTTAGTTGGTCGCCCTGATGTGAAAGGTCGGGAAGCTATTCTTCGCGTTCATGCTAAGAATAAACCGCTAGCTAAAAATGTTGATTTGAAACTAGTTGCTCAGCAAACACCTGGCTTTGTTGGTGCTGATTTGGAAAACGTCTTGAATGAAGCAGCTCTAGTTGCAGCTCGTCGTAACAAAAAAGTCATCGATGCCGATGATATTGATGAAGCAGAAGACAGAGTAATCGCAGGACCGTCTAAGAAAGATAAAACCGTTTCAGAGCGCGATCGTCAGATTGTCGCTTACCATGAAGCGGGGCATACGATTGTCGGACTTGTTTTGTCCAATGCGCGTGTCGTACACAAGGTAACCATTGTGCCTCGTGGTCGTGCTGGTGGATATATGATTGCCCTGCCTAAAGAAGACCAAATGCTTCTTTCTAAAGAAGATATGAAAGAGCAATTGGCTGGTCTCATGGGTGGTCGTGTAGCTGAAGAGATTATCTTTAATGTCCAAACTACAGGAGCTTCCAATGACTTTGAACAAGCTACACAGATGGCGCGTGCAATGGTCACTGAATACGGTATGAGTGAAAAACTTGGCCCAGTCCAATACGAAGGTAACCATGCTATGTTTGGTGCACAAAGTCCTCAAAAATCAATTTCAGAACAAACAGCCTATGAGATTGATGAGGAAGTACGTTCATTATTAAATGAAGCACGAAACAAAGCAGCTGAGATTATTCAAGCAAATCGTGAAACCCACAAGTTGATTGCTGAAGCGCTCCTTAAATATGAAACGCTTGATAGCACCCAAATTAAATCTCTCTATGAAACAGGTCATATGCCAGAAGAGTCTGAAAAAGACTTGGAACGAGAAGCACATGCCCTTTCCTATGATGAAATAAAATCCAAAATGGAAGAAAATTAAGAGATGCTTTTCTTATTAAATAGCTTGATTACTAATTGTGTAATCAAGCTATTTTTTTATTCTTTAAAACCTAACATGTCATAAAAAGTCCCTGAGATGTCATAAATATTTTCGTTGATTACCAGTTAGGGTATAAAATAGACAGGATAGGGACAGGAGGCCTGAGAGAAGAGTTTTTCTTGTAGAATCATATTATCAAAGAAAAAGGAGATAACATGAACTTCAAGGAACGCTATGAGAAAGTGCAGTGGATCGTCCGGCGCTGTGCACGGGATTATTATGTACATTTATGGGAAAACAGTGACTGGGAACAAGAGGGTATGCTGGTTTATCACCAGCTGGAAGAAAGTCATCCAGATATCAGTCAAGATGAAAGCCGCCTCTATCGCTACTTCAAGACAAAATTTCGGAATCATATTCATGACATTCTTCGAAAGCAAGAGAGCCAAAAACGCCGCTTCGATCGTCAATGCTATGAGGAAGTCAGTACCATTAGTCATAGACTGAGCAAGCGCGAACTAGCCTTAGATGATTTAGTCGCTCTTCGAAGTTCGTTAGCAGCCTACACTTCCAAGTTAGACAAAGAACAACTAGAGTTATACCACCGCTTACTAGGCGGCGAACGTTTTAAGGGGCGTAAAAGACTGTTGCGAGAGTTAGAGGAATATTTAATAGACTTTAGCAGCACGGTGATATAGAGAATAAGGGAGAGGGAAGAAGAGGTTACCTTTCCCTTTTAGTTATTGATTTATCAGTGATATTGATTGTGTTAGGAAATAAAATTGAAAAAAAGATAAAAAAATTTCAAAAAAGTGTTGACAAGGTAATGGATAGGTGATATACTGATATAGTTGTCGCTTGAGAGAGCGATAAAGACCTTTGAAAACTGAACAAGACGAACCAATGTGCAGGGCGCTACAACAAATGTTGTAGTACTGAACAAAGAAAAAACAATAAATCTGTCAGTGACAGAAATGAGTGAGAACTCAAACTTTTAATGAGAGTTTGATCCTGGCTCAGGACGAACGCTGGCGGCGTGCCTAATACATGCAAGTAGAACGCTGAAGGAGGAGCTTGCTCTTCTGGATGAGTTGCGAACGGGTGAGTAACGCGTAGGTAACCTGCCTGGTAGCGGGGGATAACTATTGGAAACGATAGCTAATACCGCATAACATTGACTATTGCATGATAGTCAATTGAAAGGTGCAAATGCACCACTACCAGATGGACCTGCGTTGTATTAGCTAGTTGGTGGGGTAACGGCTCACCAAGGCGACGATACATAGCCGACCTGAGAGGGTGATCGGCCACACTGGGACTGAGACACGGCCCAGACTCCTACGGGAGGCAGCAGTAGGGAATCTTCGGCAATGGACGGAAGTCTGACCGAGCAACGCCGCGTGAGTGAAGAAGGTTTTCGGATCGTAAAGCTCTGTTGTAAGAGAAGAACGAGTGTGAGAGTGGAAAGTTCACACTGTGACGGTATCTTACCAGAAAGGGACGGCTAACTACGTGCCAGCAGCCGCGGTAATACGTAGGTCCCGAGCGTTGTCCGGATTTATTGGGCGTAAAGCGAGCGCAGGCGGTTAGATAAGTCTGAAGTTAAAGGCTGTGGCTTAACCATAGTACGCTTTGGAAACTGTTTAACTTGAGTGCAGAAGGGGAGAGTGGAATTCCATGTGTAGCGGTGAAATGCGTAGATATATGGAGGAACACCGGTGGCGAAAGCGGCTCTCTGGTCTGTAACTGACGCTGAGGCTCGAAAGCGTGGGGAGCAAACAGGATTAGATACCCTGGTAGTCCACGCCGTAAACGATGAGTGCTAGGTGTTGGGTCCTTTCCGGGACTCAGTGCCGCAGCTAACGCATTAAGCACTCCGCCTGGGGAGTACGACCGCAAGGTTGAAACTCAAAGGAATTGACGGGGGCCCGCACAAGCGGTGGAGCATGTGGTTTAATTCGAAGCAACGCGAAGAACCTTACCAGGTCTTGACATCCCGGTGCCCGTCCTAGAGATAGGATTTTGCTTCGGCACACCGGTGACAGGTGGTGCATGGTTGTCGTCAGCTCGTGTCGTGAGATGTTGGGTTAAGTCCCGCAACGAGCGCAACCCTTATTGTTAGTTGCCATCATTTAGTTGGGCACTCTAGCGAGACTGCCGGTAATAAACCGGAGGAAGGTGGGGATGACGTCAAATCATCATGCCCCTTATGACCTGGGCTACACACGTGCTACAATGGCTGGTACAACGAGTTGCAAGTCGGTGACGGCAAGCTAATCTCTTAAAGCCAGTCTCAGTTCGGATTGTAGGCTGCAACTCGCCTACATGAAGTCGGAATCGCTAGTAATCGCGGATCAGCACGCCGCGGTGAATACGTTCCCGGGCCTTGTACACACCGCCCGTCACACCACGAGAGTTTGTAACACCCGAAGTCGGTGAGGTAACCTTTTAGGAGCCAGCCGCCTAAGGTGGGATAGATGATTGGGGTGAAGTCGTAACAAGGTAGCCGTATCGGAAGGTGCGGCTGGATCACCTCCTTTCTAAGGAAAAACGGAAGCCATTGGTCGTCATGTTTAGTTTTGAGAGGTCTTGTGGGGCCTTAGCTCAGCTGGGAGAGCGCCTGCTTTGCACGCAGGAGGTCAGCGGTTCGATCCCGCTAGGCTCCATTAGGATAGTGATAACTATTCTAAACTTGTCCATTGAAAATTGAATAACTATATCAAATAGTAACAAGAAAATAAACCGAAACGCTGTGAATATTAATGAGTTTAAGACTGAAAGGTCAAAAATAAGGTTAAGTTAGTAAGGGCGCACGGTGGATGCCTTGGCACTAGGAGCCGATGAAGGACGTGACAAACGACGAAATGCCTCGGGGAGCTGTAAGTAAGCGCAGATCCGGGGATGTCCGAATGGGGGAACCCAACAGGTACTACCTGTTACCCATCTCTGTTAAGGAGATGAGGAGGAAGACGCAGTGAACTGAAACATCTAAGTAGCTGCAGGAAGAGAAAGCAAAAGCGATTGCCTTAGTAGCGGCGAGCGAAACGGCAGGAGGGCAAACCGAAGAGTTTACTCTTCGGGGTTGTAGGACTGCAATGTGGACTCAGATTTTATAGAAGAATGACATGGGAAGGTCAGCCAAAGAGAGTAAGAGCCTCGTATTTTAAATAGAATCTGTACCTAGCAGAATCCTGAGTACGGCGGGACACGTGAAATCCCGTCGGAATCTGGGAGGACCATCTCCCAACCCTAAATACTCCCTAGTGACCGATAGTGAACCAGTACCGTGAGGGAAAGGTGAAAAGTACCCCGGAAGGGGAGTGAAATAGAACCTGAAACCGTGTGCCTACAACAAGTTCGAGCCCGTTAATGGGTGAGAGCGTGCCTTTTGTAGAATGAACCGGCGAGTTACGTTATGATGCGAGGTTAAGTTGAAGAGACGGAGCCGTAGGGAAACCGAGTCTGAATAGGGCGTCTTAGTATCATGATGTAGACCCGAAACCATGTGACCTACCCATGAGCAGGTTGAAGGTGCGGTAAAACGCACTGGAGGACCGAACCAGGGCACGTTGAAAAGTGCTTGGATGACTTGTGGGTAGCGGAGAAATTCCAAACGAACTTGGAGATAGCTGGTTCTCTCCGAAATAGCTTTAGGGCTAGCGTCGACATAGAGATTCTTGGAGGTAGAGCACTGTTTGGGTGAGGGGTCCATCCCGGATTACCAATCTCAGATAAACTCCGAATGCCAATGAATTATGGTCGGCAGTCAGACTGCGAGTGCTAAGATCCGTAGTCGAAAGGGAAACAGCCCAGACCACCAGCTAAGGTCCCAAAATAATTGTTAAGTGGAAAAGGATGTGGGGTTGCACAGACAACTAGGATGTTAGCTTAGAAGCAGCTATTCATTCAAAGAGTGCGTAATAGCTCACTAGTCGAGTGACCCTGCGCCGAAAATGTACCGGGGCTAAAACAATTTACCGAAGCTGTGGATACCTTTATAGGTATGGTAGGAGAGCGTTCTATGTGTGGCGAAGGTGTACCGTGAGGAGCGCTGGAACGCATAGAAGTGAGAATGCCGGTATGAGTAGCGAAAGATGGGTGAGAATCCCATCCACCGTAAGACTAAGGTTTCCAGGGGAAGGCTCGTCCGCCCTGGGTTAGTCGGGACCTAAGGAGAGACCGAAAGGTGTATCCGATGGACAACAGGTTGATATTCCTGTACTAGAGTATGAAGTGATGGAGGGACGCAGTAGGCTAACTCGTGCGTACGAATGGATGTACGTCTAAGCAGTGAGGCGTGGTATGAGTCAAATGCTTATACCTGTAACGTTGAGCTGTGATGGGGAGCGAAGTTTAGTAGCGAGTGAGTGATGTCACACTGCCAAGAAAAGCTTCTAGCGTTGTATCATACTCTACCCGTACCGCAAACCGACACAGGTAGTCGAGGCGAGTAGCCTCAGGTGAGCGAGAGAACTCTCGTTAAGGAACTCGGCAAAATGACCCCGTAACTTCGGGAGAAGGGGTGCTGACATAGGTCAGCCGCAGTGAATAGGCCCAAGCAACTGTTTATCAAAAACACAGCTCTCTGCTAAATCGTAAGATGATGTATAGGGGGTGACGCCTGCCCGGTGCTGGAAGGTTAAGAGGAGTGCTTAGCGGTAACGCGAAGGTATGAATTGAAGCCCCAGTAAACGGCGGCCGTAACTATAACGGTCCTAAGGTAGCGAAATTCCTTGTCGGGTAAGTTCCGACCCGCACGAAAGGCGTAATGATTTGGGCACTGTCTCAACGAGAGACTCGGTGAAATTTTAGTACCTGTGAAGATGCAGGTTACCCGCGACAGGACGGAAAGACCCCATGGAGCTTTACTGCAGTTTGATATTGAGTGTCTGTGCCACATGTACAGGATAGGTAGGAGCCTATGAGATCGGGACGCCAGTTTCGATGGAGGCGTTGTTGGGATACTACCCTTGTGTTATGGCCACTCTAACCCGGATAGGTGATCCCTATCGGAGACAGTGTCTGACGGGCAGTTTGACTGGGGCGGTCGCCTCCTAAAAGGTAACGGAGGCGCCCAAAGGTTCCCTCAGACTGGTTGGAAATCAGTCGCAGAGTGTAAAGGTATAAGGGAGCTTGACTGCGAGAGCTACAACTCGAGCAGGGACGAAAGTCGGGCTTAGTGATCCGGTGGTTCCGCATGGAAGGGCCATCGCTCAACGGATAAAAGCTACCCTGGGGATAACAGGCTTATCTCCCCCAAGAGTTCACATCGACGGGGAGGTTTGGCACCTCGATGTCGGCTCGTCGCATCCTGGGGCTGTAGTCGGTCCCAAGGGTTGGGCTGTTCGCCCATTAAAGCGGCACGCGAGCTGGGTTCAGAACGTCGTGAGACAGTTCGGTCCCTATCCGTCGCGGGCGTAGGAAATTTGAGAGGATCTGCTCCTAGTACGAGAGGACCAGAGTGGACTTACCGCTGGTGTACCAGTTGTCTCGCCAGAGGCATCGCTGGGTAGCTATGTAGGGAAGGGATAAACGCTGAAAGCATCTAAGTGTGAAACCCACCTCAAGATGAGATTTCCCATAACGCAAGTTAGTAAGAGCCCTGAGAGAAGATCAGGTAGATAGGTTAGGAGTGGAAGTGTGGCGACACATGTAGCGGACTAATACTAATAGCTCGAGGACTTATCCAATTTTCATTGAGCGCAGCTTTTGGCAAGTATTGTGAGGTTTGAGTAGTTATTCAATTTTGAGTTGACAAGGCAATAAGATATTGCAAGTTAATTCAACGAGTTAAGTGACGATAGCCTAGGAGATACACCTGTACCCATGCCGAACACAGAAGTTAAGCCCTAGAACGCCGGAAGTAGTTGGGGGTTGCCCCCTGTGAGATATGGTAGTCGCTTAGCAGGATAGGAAGTCGGAGTACTTCCTTTTTGGGAGTTTAGCTCAGCTGGGAGAGCATCTGCCTTACAAGCAGAGGGTCAGCGGTTCGATCCCGTTAACTCCCATATAGGTCCCGTAGTGTAGCGGTTATCACGTCGCCCTGTCACGGCGAAGATCGCGGGTTCGATTCCCGTCGGGACCGTTGAAATTGTTAGACAGTTTCAAGAAGAAAGACTCGTTAGCTCAGTTGGTAGAGCATTTGACTTTTAATCAAAGGGTCACTGGTTCGAGCCCAGTACGGGTCATAAGCGCGGGTTTGGCGGAATTGGCAGACGCACCAGATTTAGGATCTGGCGCTTTAGGGCGTGGGGGTTCAAGTCCCTTAACCCGCATAGAAATATAAATGAGCCGGCTTAGCTCAGTTGGTAGAGCATCTGATTTGTAATCAGAGGGTCGCGTGTTCAAGTCATGTAGCCGGCATTTTTTTTGGATAGAGATGCGAACGTAGTTCAGTGGTAGAACACCACCTTGCCAAGGTGGGGGTCGCGGGTTCGAATCCCGTCGTTCGCTTTGAGGCCGGGGTGGCGGAACTGGCAGACGCACAGGACTTAAAATCCTGCGATTGGTAACGATCGTACCGGTTCGATTCCGGTCCTCGGCATAGCGGATATGCGACAGGGCACCCTTAGCTCAACTGGATAGAGTACCTGACTACGAATCAGGCGGTTAGAGGTTCGACTCCTCTAGGGTGCATAAGAAAGTTTTGACTTTTTTATGTGTTTTTGTTATAATTGATTATCGTGATATAGAGCACCCTTAGCTCAACTGGATAGAGTACCTGACTACGAATCAGGCGGTTAGAGGTTCGACTCCTCTAGGGTGCATGAAGGGAAACGAGGTCATATGACTCCGTTTTTACTTATGATCGGGAAGTAGCTCAGCTTGGTAGAGTACTTGGTTTGGGACCAAGGTGTCGCAGGTTCGAATCCTGTCTTCCCGATATCTGGCGGTGTAGCTCAGCTGGCTAGAGCGTCCGGTTCATACCCGGGAGGTCGGGGGTTCGATCCCCTTCGCCGCTATAACGATCTTGTTGGACCTTTAGCTCAGCTGGTTAGAGCTCTCGGCTCATAACCGAGTGGTCGTAGGTTCAAGTCCTACAAGGTCCATAATGAATATCTTGGAGGATTACCCAAGTCCGGCTGAAGGGAACGGTCTTGAAAACCGTCAGGCGTGTAAAAGCGTGCGTGGGTTCGAATCCCACATCCTCCTTAGATTAGAATATCGCGGGATGGAGCAGCTAGGTAGCTCGTCGGGCTCATAACCCGAAGGTCGTAGGTTCAAATCCTGCTCCCGCAATTTGGCTCGGTAGCTCAGTTGGTAGAGCAATGGATTGAAGCTCCATGTGTCGGCGGTTCGATTCCGTCTCGCGCCATACCATTATCTAAGATGCGGGTGTAGTTTAGTGGTAAAACTACAGCCTTCCAAGCTGTTGTCGCGAGTTCGATTCTCGTCACCCGCTTTGAACAGAAGTTCATACCAAGTTTTTATAACTTGGGCGCGTAGCTCAGGTGGTTAGAGCGCACGCCTGATAAGCGTGAGGTCGGTGGTTCGAGTCCACTCGTGCCCATTAAGTATATTGGAGAATTACTCAAGAGGCTGAAGAGGACGGTTTGCTAAATCGTTAGGTCGGGTAACTGGCGCGGGGGTTCGAATCCCCCATTCTCCGTAAATAAGGGAGTTTAGCATTTGCTATCTCCTTTTCTTGTTTTATAATGTTTTTATTTTGTAGAATTGTTTTTATTGTTTATTTGAACTTGCTTTGTTGACTTGTTATAGTCTGTTCTGGATTTATATAAGTGTAGGGATTTATTGGTTGCGGAGATTGGAATGAATAAATTAAAGATGTCTAAATTTTTGATTTCTATTTTGCTATTGGGAGTTGTTATGATAAGCTTGATGCTTTCCCCTCTTTCACCATGGATTGTTTCTGTGACTGGTGATTTTTTGTCCAGTGTTGATCGGGTAGTTGCTATTCCTTTTAACTATTTTGCTAAGGAAAAGAAAAAGGTTGTTCAGTTAATAGAGACCTATCAAGAAAATGAGACCCTAAAAGGAACAATTTACAATCTTGAAGAGAAGGCAAATAATTCTGATGCCTTAAAATTGGAGAATGAACAGTTGCGTTCCCTATTAGAACTACGAAATAATGATCAAAGTGCTGTCAAGATTGCGGCAGAAGTTATTTCTCGCTCTCCATCTACTTGGAAGAATGAATTAACTCTTGATAAGGGACAGTCAAGCGATGTGACAACCTCTATGCTGGCGATTTCTAACGGCGGTTTAATTGGGGCAGTTAGTAGTGTGTCCGACTCTTCAAGTATTGTTAGTCTGCTTACAAATGAAAAGAATGATAGTTCTATTGCCATTAAAATTCAGACAAAGACTGGCTTTGCCTATGGCATCATTGTTGGTTTTGACACTGAAAAGTCAGCTTTTATCGTCAGCCAGCTAAATACGCTGGACGGAATTGAAGAAGGAGCAACTGTAACGACAAGTGGTCTCGGCTCTTATAATGCTGAGAATGTCTTGGTTGGTCAAGTTTTATCAATGTCAGCTGGTAAGGACCAATTAAACAAAGAAGTTTTGGTGAAGCCTGCTGCGGATTTGTCTGATATTCAAGCGGTTCTGTTGGTGAGAAATTAGTATGAAAATTCTAAGAGGAACTTTTTTTACAACTTTGTTTTTATTTCTGTTCTTCTTCATTGATGGTCAATTATCAAGAAGTCTTGTAGATCTATTTGCTGAGAAGTGGCATCCAGCAAGTCATATTTTATTGTTTTTTACGGTTTTCTTGTTTTTAAACTTTTCAAAGGAATATATTTTTTTCCTTTTCTTTACTCTAGGTCTTTTTTACGATGTTTATTATCTACATGTGATTGGGCTTTTCACCTTCATCTTGCCTCTACTGACAGTTGTCATTTATCATTTTCTTTCTGTATTTTTGCTAAATCGCTGGACACGCGTTTTGGCCATTATTACGATTGTTTTCTTTTTTGAAATGATCAGCTTTGTTTCTGCATCATTCTTGCACCTAGCGAGCTTTACATTCCCTGATTTTATTATCTATGCTTTGGTGCCAACTTTAGTATTTAATGCCTTTCTTTTCCTATTGTTACAGCCTTTGTTTGAAAAAGTCTATTTATGATGAATTAGAAATAGAAATGTAACGAATGCGTAATATATAGCCAGAATTTTTTTGATATACTATATAATGTCTTAGTAAGAAGGAGTGTTAATATTTTTATGAAGAAAAAGCTACTTACATCAGTTTTATTAAGTGCGGTGATCCTTTCTCAAGGTGCTGCGCTAGTAAATGTTAAGGCTGATAGTACAGATGATAAAATTGCAGCTCAAAATAGTAAAATTGATAGTTTAACCAATCAACAAAAAGCGGCACAAGCACAAGTTGATGAAATTCAAAAACAAGTTTCAGCTATTCAAAAGCAACAAGAAGTGCTTCAAGCAGAAAATGAAAAATTGAATGCTGAATCTGCGAAACTTACTGCTGAAATTGAAGAGTTATCAAAGAATATTGTTGCTCGTAATGAGTCTCTTGCAAACCAAGCGCGTAGTACTCAAACAAGTGGCACAGCAACAAGCTATATCAACACAATCATCAACTCTGCTTCAATCACTGAAGCTATCTCTCGTGTAGCAGCGATGAGCGAAATCGTTTCGGCTAACAACAAAATGCTGGAACAACAAAAAGAAGATAAAGAAAAGATTGCTGAAAAACAAGTTGCTAACAATGAAGCTATCAATACAGTCATTGCAAACCAACAAAAACTTGCAGACGATGCTCAAACGTTGACAACTAAGCAGTCTGAACTCAAGGTTGCTCAACTGAACCTTGCAGCTGAAAAAGCAACTGCTGAAAATGAGAAAAATAGTCTCTTAGAGCAAAAAGCGGCAGCTGAAAAAGCGGCAGCTGAGGCAGCGGCGGCAGAAGCAGCATATAAGAACCAGCAACAAGCGCAACAACAAGCAATCCTTGCTTCAGGAAATACAAGCTTCGCAGCACAAGTTCAAGCTGTAAATAATACAGGTGGAGCTCCTGCAGCAGAAGCAGCGGTTGCTACATCAGGAGTTGTTGCAACTCCATCATATAGCCTTTCAGCATCAACTTATCCTGTAGGTCAATGTACTTGGGGTGCTAAGACTTTGGCACCATGGGCTGGCGACTACTGGGGTAATGGTGGCCAATGGGCAGCTAGTGCAGCAGCAGCAGGCTTCCGTACAGGATCACAACCACAAGTTGGAGCGATTGCATGTTGGAACGACGGTGGCTACGGACACGTTGCCGTTGTAACAGCAGTTCAATCTGCTAACAACATTCAAGTATCAGAAGCAAACTATGCTGGTAACCAATCACTCGGTAATCACCGTGGATGGTTTGACCCAACAAATGCACAAGGATACGTAACATACATCTATCCAAACTAATGAAATATGAAGGAGAACGACTTTTCGTTCTCCCTTTTATTTTTTATTGAAAAATTGCTGGAAAAGCGTTACAATGGTAGGTAGGAAAAATGTAATTGGTTACAATAAAAGACGATTTAGAATCTGGAGGGAATCATGTCTTTTTCTGATTTAAAGCTCTTTGCTCTTTCTTCTAATCAAGAATTAGCGCAGCGTGTTGCAAAGGAGATTGGGATGCCGCTTGGGAAATCAACGGTTCGTCAATTTTCTGACGGGGAAATTCAAGTAAATATCGAAGAATCGATCCGTGGAAAGCACGTTTTTATCTTGCAGTCAACTAGCTCACCTGTCAATGACAATCTAATGGAAATTTTGATCATGGTGGATGCCTTGAAGCGGGCTAGTGCTGAGTCTATCAACGTAGTGATGCCTTACTATGGCTACGCTAGACAGGACCGAAAAGCTCGTGCTCGTGAGCCAATTACATCTAAATTAGTGGCTAATCTAATGGAGATTGCTGGGGTAGATCGCCTATTGACCATTGATTTGCATGCTGCTCAGATCCAAGGTTTCTTTGACATTCCTGTCGACCATTTGATGGGAGCGCCTTTGATTGCTGATTATTTTGAGCGTCGAGGCATGGTGGGTAGCGATTATGTGGTAGTCAGTCCAGACCACGGTGGTGTCAGCCGCGCTCGTAAGTTGGCAGAATTTCTCAAGACTTCAATTGCAATTATCGACAAACGTCGCAGCGTTGATAAGATGAATACCAGTGAAGTCATGAATATCATTGGTAAGGTGGAAGGTAAGACCTGTATTCTGATAGATGATATGATTGATACAGCGGGAACTATTTGTCATGCGGCAGACGCTTTGGCAGCGTCCGGTGCTGTGGAAGTCTATGCGAGCTGTACTCACCCAGTCTTGTCGGGACCAGCTATGGAAAATATCCAAAAATCCGCTATCAAAAAACTTGTGGTTTTAGATACCATCTATCTTTCAGAGGACAGACTAATCGATAAGATTGAGCAGATTTCTATCGCTCATCTCTTGGCAGAAGCCATCGTTCGAATCCATGAAAAACGTCCGCTTTCGCCCCTTTTTGAAAGACATAATATATAAGGATTGTGGAGTATTAGAGATTTAGCAACTTGCTAAATCTCTTTCTTATTCCTATTTGTAATAAAATTTTGCTGTAGTACTGCATTTATAGTATAATAGTTCTATTAGATTATCGGAGGCGGCTATGGATTTGACTAAGAAGTTTAATAAGAATTTAGATAAAATTGAAGTGTCTCTGATTCGTCAGTTTGACCAGTCCATTTCTACGATTCCAGGTGTTTTGCGGCTGACCTTGGGGGAGCCAGACTTTCCGACACCGGATCATATCAAGGAGGCGGCCAAGGCAGCCATTGATGCCAACCAAAGCCACTATACAGGTATGAGTGGGCTTTTGGAGCTGCGGCAGGCTGCGGCTGACTTTGTCAAGGAGAAGTACCATCTGAACTATCGTCCAGAAGATGAAGTCTTAGTCACTATTGGGGCAACTGAAGCCCTGTCTGCGACTCTGACGGCTATTCTGGAAGAGGGCGACAAGGTCTTGCTACCAGCGCCAGCTTATCCAGGCTATGAGCCGATTGTCAATTTGGTTGGGGCGGAGATTGTCGAGATTGATACGACAGAAAACAATTTTGTTTTGACTCCTGAAATGCTGGAGCAGGCTATCTTGGCGCAAGGTGACAAGCTCAAGGCAGTTATTCTCAACTATCCGGCCAATCCGACTGGCGTGACCTATTCGAGGGCGCAGATTGAGGCTTTGGCAGCAGTATTGAGCAAGTATGAAGTTTTTGTCGTCTGCGATGAGGTTTATTCTGAATTGACTTATACGGAGCAGGGGCACGTTTCTCTAGCAGAATATTTGCCTGAGCAGACCATCGTCATCAATGGCTTATCCAAGTCTCATGCTATGACGGGCTGGCGACTAGGTTTTATCTTTGCTCCTGCTGCTTTTACGGCTCAATTGATCAAGAGCCATCAGTATCTGGTGACAGCAGCCAATACCATGGCTCAATACGCAGCTATTGAGGCTTTGACGGCTGGTAAGGATGATGCCCAACCCATGAAGGCGGAATACGTTCAGCGGCGGGATTACATTATTGAACAGATGACAGAGCTGGGTTATCAGATTATCAAGCCAGACGGTGCTTTCTATATTTTTGCCAAGATTCCAGCAGGCTACAATCAAGATTCTTTTGCCTTTTTGCAGGATTTTGCTGAGAAGAAGGCTGTGGCCTTTATCCCAGGAGCGGCCTTCGGCCAGTACGGAGAGGGCTATATCCGTCTGTCTTATGCAGCTAGTATGGAAACCATCAAGGAAGCTCTGAAACGGCTCAAGGAGTACATGGAAGACCATGCTTAGACCGTTAACGAGCAAGAGTTTGATTCTCTATAATCGGAATTTCCGGGAAGATGATAAGCTGGTCAAGATCTTTACGGAACAGGCTGGCAAGCGAATGTTTTTCGTGAAACATGCTGGAAAATCTAAGTTGGCACCAGTCATCCAGCCTCTGACTGCGGCAGAACTTTTGATGAAAATCAATGACGATGGACTCAGTTATATCGAAGATTACCAAGCTGTGGAAAGTTACGGTCAAATCAAGGGCGATCTCTTTGTCATGGCCTATGCCAGCTATGTGGCAGCCCTAGCAGATGCTAGTATTCAGGACAATCAGCCAGATCCAGCCCTCTTTGCTTTTTTGCAAAAGACACTGAATTTGATGAATCAAGGGCTGGATTATGAGGTTTTGACAAATATTTTTGAAATTCAGATTTTATCTCGCTTTGGCGTTTCTCTGAATTTCCATGACTGTGTTTTTTGCCATCGGACAGGTCTGCCTTTTGATTTTTCCTTTCAATATGGCGGGGTGCTCTGCCCAGAGCATTATCACAAGGATACTCATCGCAGTCATCTTAATCCCAATATTCCTTTTTTGCTCAATCAGTTTCAGGCGGTTCAGTTTAGTGAGCTGGAGACGATTTCGCTCAGCCCTGAGATCAAGCGACAGATCAGGGACTTTATAGATCAAGTTTATGATGAATACGTGGGTATTCATCTCAAATCAAAGAAATTTATCGACTCTCTGGGCGACTGGGGCAGTATTTTACAAGACAAACATGAGGAAGAACAGCATGAAAAAAATAGCTATTGATGCCATGGGCGGAGACAATGCCCCTCAGGCTTTGGTCGAAGGTGCTAATCAGGCTCTGAGAGACTTCTCGGATATTGAGCTTGTGCTCTATGGGGATGAGGCCAAGATTAAACCTCTATTGACAGCGACAGAGCGCGTCAGCATCGTCCATACGGATGAAAAGATTGATTCGGATGATGAGCCGACCAAGGCTATTCGCAAGAAGAAGCAGGCTAGCATGGTTTTGGCAGCTAAGGCAGTCAAGGATGGCGAAGCAGATGCAGTCCTGTCTGCTGGTAATACGGGAGCGCTTTTGGCGGCGGGCTTCTTTATCGTCGGACGGATCAAAAATATTGACCGACCGGGTCTTTTATCCACTTTACCGACTGTGGATGGTCGCGGTTTTGATATGCTGGATCTGGGGGCAAATGCTGAAAATACCCCTCACCATCTGCATCAATATGCTATCCTAGGTTCTTTTTATGCGGAAAATGTTCGTGGCATTAAGCGGCCACGGGTTGGTTTGCTCAATAATGGCACTGAAGCCAGCAAGGGAGACCCTCTGCGTAAGGAAACCTATGCACTGTTGTCGGCGGATGACAAGCTGAACTTCATCGGCAATGTAGAGGCGCGTGACCTTATGGATGGAGTGGCAGATGTTGTCGTGGCAGATGGCTTTACGGGCAATGCTGTGCTCAAATCTATCGAAGGAACCGCCATTAGCATCCTAGGCCAGCTCAAAAAGGCTGTGCTAGGCGGAGGTCTTAAGGCTAAGCTAGGAGCTTTGTTGCTCAAAGACAGCCTACAGGAAATGCGCAAGAGTCTGGACTATTCCAGTGCCGGTGGGGCCGTTCTCTTTGGTCTCAAGGCGCCAGTGGTCAAGACACACGGTTCAAGTGATGCTAAGGCCGTATATAGCACCATTCGTCAGATCCGAACCATGCTGGAGACAGATGTTGTCGGAAAATCTGTGGTGGAATTTTCAAAAGAGGTGGATACAGAATGAATCAAGAACAAATTTTTCAAAAAGTAACAGAAATTATCCAAGAACGTCAAGGAAAGGACTTTGTTGTCCAGCCAACTTTGGGCTTAAAAGATGATTTAGGCGCTGATTCTGTTGACTTAATGGAATTCATCCTGACTTTAGAGGATGAGTTTGCGATTGAAATTTCAGATGAGGATGTTGATCGCTTTGAAAATGTCGCAGATATTGTTGCCTATTTGGAAAAGAAACTAGCGAAGTAAGAAATGGCTTCGATTTGAACAGATGAAAAACCTTGGTTGATAAAACCAAGGTTTTTTTGGTAAATTTATTTTGGATAAATATAGCTGACAGCTCCTTGACCGGCGGCGTAAGGATTGAACCAGCCACGGAAGTTGCCAATATACTGTTTACCTGCATAGTTGGATTCTTTGATTTGGATGCGGGTATTGGATTCGACATGAGTGACAACACCAACATGCCCATAGCCGCCATCGGTCCAGCAGATGATGGCTCCGACTTGTGGAGTGCTTCCTGTTCGGAAACCAGCTGCGCGTGCGCTAGCTGCCCATTGGCCACCGTTGCCCCAGTAAGGACCAGCCCAAGGAGCCAGTACTTTTGCTCCCCAAGTACATTGACCATGAGGATAAGAGGATGCTCCTGCATAATCAGGTGTGTAGAGAGTTGGCTCAGGTGTGGTTGGTTTATCAACCTGATAGCTAGTACCTGTAAGTCCAGTCATCTGTCCATTGAGATTGCGGTAAACATGGGTATGGAAGAGTCCGTTTCCAGCATGCTGTTGCGTATTGATGGTGAATTTATACAAGCCATTGCCCACTTTGTTAGCAGTGTACCATTTGATGTCATCCTGTCCGTTGACCTCTGACCAAGTTGGTAGAGAAATGGTTCCTGGTCCGAAAGCATCGGAAACGGTTACTTCGTAATTGTAGGTAGAAATTTTATTGACAGAGACCTTGGCTTTGATATTTTCAGCAGAGAGGGTGACGCTGTCTGTCGCATAGCTATGCTCGCTACCATCTTTGTACTTAACGTAGATATGATTGGTGTAGCTTCCAGATAAGGCTTGGTGGTTGCGGATATTGAATTGTGCAGTAAAAGTCCCATCTCCATTGTTACTTGCCTCATACCACTTGATATTGCTTTGATTCTGGGTACTCCAAATAGGGACGCGGACGGATTGAATTGGCTTAGATGCTGCAGTTTCGGTTACTTTTACAGTGTAGGTTCCCTCTTCCTGATTGATATTTTCAACAGAGAAAAGCGGTTTTTGGTCTTTTTGAGAAGGAATCTTGCCAGCATCTATTGTAGTAGTCGCTCCTGCCAAACATGTAAAGGCTGGATTGACATAGCTTTCGCCATAGAGATGAATATGATAAGTTCCCGTATCGTAATTGTGTTTCTTCAGCTCGACTCTAACGCTATAACTGCCGTCAGGATTTTTCCTTGCCTGATACCATTGTAAATCATCTTGCCCCTTATTTTCAGACCAGGTTGGGACAGTGACCTTATACATGGATTCAGGAATATTTTTGATAAGGATTTCCATAATGCCGGGTTCAGGGAAGCTTGTCTGAATGATCGGATTAGGCTTTTCTAGATGGAAAGTGGTGCCCGATTGGTAAATCATTTTGCCATTTTTATTTTCATAAGTATCTACGAAATATTTTCCATAACCTTTGTGCTTAGAAAAGTTAAATTCAGTACTCTCTTGCCCAGCTTCATACCAATTAAGATCATCGCCACCATTTTCATCAGACCAAACTGCATGGACAATTTTTGAGTTCCCTTGGTCTTTATTTCGCGTAAAATTGATTCGGCCGATTTGTCCAGATGTTGTGACGCTTGTCTTGCTAGCAGGCTTATTAACAGTGAAGGTAGTGCCATTCAAGCCAATCATTTTACCGTTAATATTGATGTAAGTATGAACATGGAAGGTGCCGTATCCAGCGTGCTGCCGGAGGTCAATGGCTGTGCTGGATGTCTGAGGTGTGGTGTACCATTTCAAATCATCCTGCCCATTTTCGTCGGACCAGACTGCGTGGGAAATGGTATAGGGAACTTGAGCCTTGGAGCGGGCATAATGAATCTGCGCCGTATCCCCAGTAACATTGACGGTTACATTGCTGGCACGATCAGTGGGGCCTAGAACTTTGTTTCCAGCTTCAGTTGATGCAACAGCTTGAGCCGTTGAATGACTGGCAAATAGCCCAAGGACTGCTCCGGATAATAAAAACAGCTTCTGATATTTTTTCATAAATCTCCTTTGAATAAGTAATTTGGATGATTCCATTTAGATTATTCGGGAAAAAATATAAAAAAAGAAAAATTTTAAAAGATGATGATAGTTGAATTTCTAATTTATTTTAGTTTTATGAAATTTTTGCTGCTTGAAATAAAGGGATGAAATAGTCAAAACACCAAAAATAATATAGGTAGATTTTATTTGTCAGAGATGGATATCCCTAACAAAAGTAGATTATTTCTCTTCTTTTCCTACTTAGAATAGAATAAAACGAACGATTGTGATATAATTTAGATAAATAATTCGTAAAAATATCGATGATTTTTACGTGATGTGTTGGCTTGGTGCGTAAGCACCTGTGATATTGGACATTGAGGTATCTTAGCTATGAAGCTTTTGGTTGTTGGTTCGGGCGGTCGTGAACATGCGATTGCCAAGAAGTTGTTGGAGTCTCAGGATGTGGAGCAGGTCTTTGTCGCACCTGGAAATGATGGCATGACCTTGGATGGGTTGGATTTAGTAAACATTGGAATTTCCGAACATTCTAAGTTGATTGAATTTGCAAAGGCCAACGATATTGCTTGGACCTTCGTTGGCCCAGATGATGCCCTTGCTGCTGGAATCGTGGATGATTTTAACCAAGCTGGGCTCAAGGCTTTTGGTCCGACCAAGGCTGCGGCTGAGCTGGAATGGTCCAAGGATTTCGCCAAGGAAATTATGGTCAAATACGGCGTTCCGACAGCAGCCTATGGCACATTTTCCGACTTTGAGAAGGCTAAGGCCTATATCGAAGAAAAAGGTGCTCCAATCGTAGTTAAAGCGGATGGCTTGGCGCTCGGGAAAGGTGTCGTCGTAGCCGAGACTGTGGACCAGGCAGTCGAAGCAGCCCACGAGATGCTCTTAGACAATAAATTCGGTGACAGCGGTGCGCGTGTGGTTATCGAAGAGTTCCTAGACGGTGAGGAGTTCTCCCTCTTTGCCTTTGTCAATGGTGACAAGTTCTACATTATGCCGACCGCTCAGGATCACAAGCGTGCCTACGATGGTGACAAGGGTCCTAATACTGGTGGGATGGGTGCCTATGCGCCAGTCCCTCACTTGTCACAGAGTGTGGTTGACACAGCGGTTGACACTATTGTCAAGCCAGTCCTTGAGGGCATGATCCAGGAAGATCGCCCGTATCTTGGTGTTCTTTATGCAGGGCTTATCTTGACAGCAGACGGGCCTAAGGTCATTGAGTTCAACGCTCGCTTTGGAGATCCTGAAACTCAGATTATCCTGCCCCGCCTGACTTCTGACTTTGCACAAAATATCACTGATATTCTCGATGGTAAGGAGCCGAACATCACTTGGACCGACAAGGGCGTGACTCTGGGTGTGGTTGTCGCGTCAAATGGCTACCCGCTAGATTATAAAAAGGGCGTTGAGCTGCCAGCCAAAACCGATGGCGACATCATCACCTACTATGCAGGGGCTAAGTTTGCGGAAAATAGCAGAGCACTGCTATCAAACGGTGGACGTGTCTATATGCTCGTCACCACTGCTGATACCGTCAAAGAAGCCCAAGATACCATCTACAAGGAACTCGACAAACAAAACACAGAAGGCCTCTTCTACCGAACAGATATCGGAAGCAAGGCTATAAAGTAAAAGTATAAAAATAACGCGACGAAGTCGCCAAATACGATAATGGTCGCCGTGGTGAAAAGACCATAACAGTGAATGTTCTGGTCAGGGGGAAACTTTGAGACCTTAGGCTCAAAGTTTAGGAATGAAACCGAAGGTTTGCTTCCGTCCCCACCACCTAAGACCATTATCAAAAAGAAGAAAAAGGAAAAATTATGACTAAACCAGTAATTTCCATCATCATGGGTTCCAAATCCGACTGGGCTACCATGCAAAAAACCGCCGAAGTGCTAGACCGCTTTGGTGTAGCCTACGAAAAAAAGGTTGTCTCTGCCCACCGCACGCCGGATCTCATGTTTCAGCACGCCGAAGAAGCACGTAGCCGTGGGATTAAAGTCATCATTGCTGGTGCTGGTGGTGCCGCTCATTTGCCAGGAATGGTAGCGGCTAAAACGACTTTGCCTGTCATCGGTGTACCGGTCAAATCACGCGCGCTCAGCGGTCTGGACTCGCTTTATTCGATTGTTCAGATGCCGGGTGGTGTGCCTGTAGCAACTATGGCCATTGGGGAAGCAGGAGCGACCAACGCTGCCCTGACTGCCCTGCGAATCTTGGCCATTGAAGACCAAGACCTAGCAGCAGCGCTAGCGGATTTTGCTGAAGAACAAGGAAAAATCGCTGAGGAGTCTAGCAATGAGCTCATCTAAAACAATCGGAATCATCGGTGGCGGCCAGCTAGGTCAAATGATGGCCATTTCTGCTATCTACATGGGGCACAAGGTCATCGCGCTGGATCCTGCGGCGGATTGCCCAGCCTCTCGCGTGGCAGAGATTATCGTAGCGCCTTATAACGATGTGGATGCCCTCCGTCAGTTGGCTGAGCGTTGCGATGTCCTCACCTATGAGTTTGAAAATGTTGATGCTGATGGTTTGGATGCTGTCATTAAGGATGGTCAGCTCCCTCAAGGAACGGACCTGCTCCGCATTTCTCAAAATCGGATTTTTGAAAAGGACTTTCTCGCAAACAAGGCCCAAGTCACCGTGGCACCCTACAAGGTCGTGACTTCTAGCCAAGACTTGGCAGATATCGACTTGTCGAAAAACTATATCCTCAAGACTGCGACTGGTGGCTACGATGGGCATGGACAAAAGATTATTCGCTCGGAAGCAGACTTGGAAGAAGCCCGTACGCTAGCCGATTCAGCAGACTGTGTCTTGGAAGAGTTTGTCAACTTCGACCTTGAAATTTCTGTCATCGTGTCAGGGAATGGTAAGGATGTGACGGTTTTCCCTGTTCAGGAAAATATCCACCGCAACAATATCCTGTCTAAGACGATTGTGCCAGCCCGAATTTCAGCTAGTCTGGCTGATAAGGCCCAAGCTATGGCGGTGCGAATCGCAGAACAGCTCAAGCTGTCTGGAACTCTTTGTGTGGAAATGTTTGCGACGGCTGATGACATCATCGTCAATGAGATTGCCCCACGGCCACACAACTCTGGGCACTACTCAATCGAAGCCTGCGACTTTTCTCAGTTTGACACCCATATTCTCGGTGTTCTGGGAGCACCATTGCCAGCTATCCACCTGCATGCGCCAGCCGTTATGCTCAATGTTCTCGGCCAGCATGTCGAGACCGCTGAAAAGTATGTTGCAGAAAATCCAAGCGCCCACCTCCACCTGTATGGTAAAATAGAAGCGAAGCACAACCGCAAAATGGGACATGTGACTGTGTTTAGTGATGCGCCGGATAGTGTGGTTGAGTTTGGGGAGGGGATTGATTTTTGAAATGACAGAAGAATTTGATGAATTGCTAGATGATGAAATAACGACCGTAACACTGACTTATACGGACGATTTGATTGTTCCAGAGATTGCGGATAGAGAGGGGATTCATATTTTAGAGAGAGCTGGCAATCAGCTAGTCTTAGAATATTCTTGTTCCGTGAAGGAAGTTAAGGATTATCTGAGTAGTTACGGCCTGCCTAGACATCCTGAGAGAATTTCATTTGAATTTTCTATACATGAAGACTTAGAAAATGATAATCTTTAAAGCTAAATGGAGACCAGTTTATGATTCAAATCATCGTTAATGCTTTTGTTGAAAAGGATAAGACTGGAGCTGTTGTAGAAGTCTTGTTTGCTAGTAGCAATCACGAAAAAGTGAAAGCCAAATATCAGGAATTAAAGATTCAATATCCAGACAATTATCTGGCTATCTATGATTTGCCATTGGATACAGATCTGAGTAGCTTGCCGCACTATCCGTCGGTGGCGATAAGCAAGGAGGAGTTTGATTAGCCTATGAAAACTATCGGTCTGATTGGTGGTATGAGTTGGGAGAGTACCACATCTTACTACCAAATCATCAACGAAACCATCAAAAAAGAGATGGGTGGTCTGCATTCTGCTAAAATTCTGCTTTACAGTGTTGATTTTGCAGAGATTGAGCATTATCAAGCAGTCGGGGACTGGGAGAAAAGCGGTCAACTGTTGGCAGATGTTGCTCAGCGCTTAGAGCAAGCTGGTGCGGCTTTCATCGTTATTTGTACCAACACCATGCACAAGGTTGCTCCGCAGATACAAGAGCAGATTACGATTCCAATCTTGCATATTGCACAAGCAACTGCGCAGGCCTTGTTGACTGACGGCATTCAAAAAGTCGGCCTCCTGGGGACCAAGTACACCATGACTCAAGATTTTTACAAGGAGAAATTAATAGAGTCTGGGTTAGAAGTGCTGATTCCAGACCAAGCTGGCATTACAGAGGTCAATCGGATCATTTATGACGAACTCTGTCTAGGAGATATCAAAGAAAGCTCAAAGCAGGCTTATCTTGCTGTTATAGATGATTTGAAAGAAGCTGGCGCTGAAGCTGTTATCTTGGGTTGTACCGAGATTGGTCTCCTCGTCAAGCAATCCGACACTGACTTGCCTCTCTACGACACAACGGTAATCCATGCAGAGAAAGCCGCGGAGTGGGCGGTGAATAAATGATTACAGAAGACAAGCACAACCGTAAGGTAGGTCATGTAACTTTGTTTAGTGATGTGCCGGATGAGGTTGAGGAGTTTGGGAATTGAAACAGTTCTTATTTGGATGTTATTATATCTCATCTTAATAGTCCTGTTTTCTTTAGTAAAGAGATTGACCTAAAAGTTGAGTAATTACTATTATAAGGAATAGATTTTGAATGGAAAATAATTCTTTAGATTTTAGATTGATAAATAATTTGTTGTTACCATCGATTAACTATGTATCTAAAAAAGATTTGAAAAAAAAAGATTTTTTAAGCATTTTATACGGAATTCTTTTTTTAATATTTACATGCATACTTGTAGTGGTAGTTTATCAGCAGTTAAAACCGTTTATTTTACAGACGGCAGTATCATTTGCTAATTTATACTTTATAACAGATGCAATATTTTCAGGGAAGAAAGAGTTTCTACAATATGTACCATCAACTCAGAATGTACATTCTGTCATATTATCGTCTGATATAATTTTTGATAAGTTATCTTTACTTTTTAATATGTTAATTTTTATGATATTATCGTTGGTTATAATGTTAATTTTTAAGAAACAAAATTTTTTGTCGAGAGCAATTATTATAATCTTAACAATTCTAATTTATACCCTAATCTTTGAAGTTTATTTTCAAGCAACGTTAATTATTATTTTATTTGGTATTTTAATTATTTTTCATCCTATTGGAGATGGTAAATATTATACTGTTGTGCAATATTTTAATTATCTTGAAGAAATTCTTTACAATTGGTGGGGGGGTCGCACAAAAAATAAAAAGAGTGGAAAGAAAATCATATTTTTAATTATTCTTTCCATAACTATGAGCTATTGTCTGTTTAAATTATTTCCAGTTTTAGGGGTAGGTTTTCCTTTACTTCTAACTTTATTAGTAGTATTTATTATATGGGTCTATACTGGAAGTGCTAGCAAAGAAATAAAATTATTAAAAAAATATTTATTTATAGTATATTTTTGGATTTACTTTAATTGGGAATTTAGAAATTGGTTCTGATGTTTTAAAAGTACCAGTATTATTTATTACTTTATTCTTTGCATTAGATCGGATTATTGCATTGTCAAAAGAAATGAAGGAAATAATTATTGAAAAAAGTATATTGTATTACTATGAATATGAAAATATAGAAAAATTACTTTTAATAAAAGAACTAATAAATATTGAGATTCTGCATGAAGTAGATGTGTCTGAATTGGAGTTGGCAAAACAAATAGCTATTAGAATTAAATTGGGTCTCTACCAAGAAGTGCTAAAGTTATCAGATATTTATATAAAAGAGAGTTTAAAAACTATCGTCACTTTGTAGAAGGAAATATTTTTTACTAACTTTTGATGAAACAACTTTAGATGATGCGGTATCTTTGGAATCTTTAAAAGAAAGCCTCTTCGATATACTTAAATTAGAAGAACAAAATATTATTTTGCCAGAGTTATATGAAATATACGCAAAAGTATTATTTAAATTAGAGCAATTTGATGATGCTATAGTTTACTTTGAGGAAAATATAATGTATATAAGCGAAGAATCGAGATTAATGTATATTAAAGCATGTGAACAAGTTGGAAATATAAAACAAGCTGAATATATACGTCGAAATTATTAATGATAGAATTAAGGAGAAAAATCATGATCAACCGTTACTCTCGCCCCGAAATGGCGAACATTTGGACTGAAGAAAATAAGTATAAGGCTTGGCTGGAGGTAGAGATTCTGGCTGATGAGGCCTGGGCTGAGCTGGGTGAGATTCCCAAGGAAGATGTGGCTTTGATTCGTGAGAAGGCTGGTTTTGACATTGACCGCATTTTGGAGATTGAGCAGGAGACGCGCCACGATGTGGTGGCTTTCACGCGGGCAGTTTCTGAGACGCTGGGCGAAGAGCGCAAGTGGGTGCACTATGGCCTGACCTCGACCGATGTGGTGGATACGGCCTACGGTTACCTCTACAAGCAGGCCAATGATATCATCCGTGAGGATCTGCGTCGCTTCACTGACATCATTGCAGAGCGGGCGCGGGAGCACAAGTTCACCATCATGATGGGTCGTACCCACGGGGTGCATGCGGAGCCGACGACCTTTGGTCTTAAGCTCGCGACTTGGTATAGCGAAATGAAGCGCAACATTGAGCGTTTTGAGATTGCGGCTGCGGGTGTGGAAGCCGGGAAAATCTCTGGTGCAGTTGGGAACTTTGCCAACATTCCGCCATTTGTGGAAAGCTATGTCTGTGAGAAATTAGGCATCCGTCCGCAGGAGATTTCGACTCAAGTTCTGCCACGTGACCTCCACGCTGAATATTTCTCTGCTTTGGCCTTGATTGCAACGTCTATTGAGCGCATGGCGACTGAAATTCGCGGTCTGCAAAAGTCTGAACAGCGTGAGGTAGAAGAGTTCTTTGCTAAGGGTCAAAAAGGTTCATCGGCTATGCCTCATAAACGCAACCCTATCGGCTCTGAAAATATGACTGGTCTGGCGCGTGTCATTCGTGGGCACATGGTGACAGCCTTTGAGAATGTCTCTCTCTGGCATGAGCGCGACATTTCCCACTCATCAGCTGAGCGGATTATCGCACCGGACACGACCATTCTCATCGACTACATGCTCAACCGTTTTGGAAATATCGTTAAGAATTTGACGGTCTTCCCAGAAAACATGAAGCGCAACATGAACTCGACCTTTGGTCTCATCTTCAGCCAGCGGGCTATGTTGACCTTGATCGAAAAAGGCATGACACGGGAGCAGGCTTATGACTTGGTGCAGCCAAAGACCGCCCAGTCTTGGGATAATCAAGTGGACTTCAAGCCTCTGCTCGAAGCGGACCCAGAAGTCACTTCCCGTCTGACTCAGGAAGAGATCGATGAAATCTTCAATCCTACTTACTACACCAAGCGCGTGGATGAAATCTTCAAGCGCGTGGGCTTAGATTAAACAAAAAAGATGGAGGCTGGGACAAAAGTCCAGGCTTTTGAATCTAACTTAGAAAAATAGATGACGCAGTGATTGATTGGTATCTTCCTTCGCTTTTTAAGCTCCAAAGATGACCTAATCAACTGTGCGGGGGTGGGAAGACGAACTTTTTTAACTTGTTTGAAGTTCTTTCCCGCTCCCGTTTTCTTTATCTTAAATTTGACTAGCCAACTGCCCAATTTTCTTGAGCATTTCTTGGCGTTGTTGGTCTGTTTTGCGTTCTACCCCGCTGAGCTCTGTCAGTTTGACTGGAGAAATACCGCAAGGTTTCAGGATTTGATTTTTAAGTACCTTGCCATAGTCTTGGACGAAAGGCAAGGCAAAACCTGGAGTATTGTGGCTGACGATAATCCAGCCGGTCTTGCCTTGTAGGTGGCCTTGGAGTCCGACTTTCTTATAAGAGTAGGCGAAATCAGCCACAAAGACACAATCAATAAAGCCTTTGAGAATAGCAGGCATACCGCTCCACCAGATAGGGAAAATGAAAATCAGATGCTCTGCCCAAGTAATCAAATCGCGGTATTTTGCCATTTCAGGGTCTTTGTGCAAGTCACGACGTCTATGTTCTTGGTCAAAGCGTAAGATAGGATCAAAATTTTCAGCATACAAGTCCAAGGTTTTCACTTCGAGCTTCTTAGAAAGATTGCTTTGAACCTCTTTAAGAATAGCTGCATTGAAGCCAGTTGGGCTGGGGTAGGTGTAAATAATCAAGGTTTTCATGATCGTTCTCCTTTGATATAAATGTCGAGCATGTGCTCAATCGTGCTTTGGATGGCTTGAGGATCAAGGTCTTGTCCGATAGGACTGTTGGTCAGAACGGCCAGACCTGTGATAAAGCTCCAAAAGTGAAAAAGGCTTTCTGCTTCGCTATTGCTAAAATTTTCCTCCTTGCGAAGCTTTAAAACAAGCTCCTTAAATTTATCAAATCCAGGCAAGTCAGACTCCAAGAGAATGGTGTCCTGCGTCACTTTCATATATTTAAAAGGAAATTTGATAAAGAGAGCTTCGAAAAAATGAGGGTAAGTCTTGGCAAAAATAATGAAATTAAGTCCAAGCTGGGTCAGTTGCTCACGCGCAGAAGTTGTCGCATCAATGCTCTGATTGATTTCCTGATTTAGAAACTGCGAAAGCTGACCTAAAACCACCTTGAAGTAGCCTTCCTTGCTCTCAAAATGGCGGTATGGAGTGCCGTGAGTTACACCGCAGGCCTTGGCAACAGTCCTGAGCGAGAGCTGCTCAATCCCATGTTTTCCGATTTCGTCAATCCCCGTTTGAATGAGCTGTTCTTTCAGCTGGGCACTATTGCGTTTCATTCATCTCCTCCAAAAGTATACACTGTCTACTTATCTATCTTTAGTATACGCTGTCTACTTTTTCTTGCCAACTAATTTGATGCTTTCTTCTATTCTAGGATGTGGCAGAATTTGCTTTCGGTAAGATAAAATGTTAAAATAATATTGAAATGATAGCGCTTTCTTTTAGGGCGAATTGCTCATCGTAAAGAAACGCTGAGAAACGGAGGACACCTATGAAGAAAATTATCAACGATCCAACAGCGGTTGTGGACGAGATGCTGGACGGCTTGGCCTATATTCACAGCGATTTGGTTTATCGGGTGGAGGGCTTCGATATCATTGCCCGCAAGAGTGAGAAGACAGGCAAGGTCGGCTTGATTTCTGGCGGTGGCAGTGGTCATGAGCCTTCCCATGCTGGCTTTGTCGGTGAGGGCATGCTGTCGGCCGCTATCTGCGGAGCGGTCTTTACTTCACCAACACCTGACCAGGTCTTGCAGGCTATCAAGGAAGCAGATGAGGGTGCTGGGGTCTTCATGGTGATTAAGAATTATTCCGGTGACATCATGAACTTTGAAATGGCTCAGGAAATGGCTGAGATGGAAGGGATTGAGGTGGCTAGTGTCGTCGTAGATGACGATATCGCAGTGGAAGACAGCCTCTATACGCAAGGTCGCCGCGGAGTGGCTGGTACGATTCTTGTCCATAAGATTCTAGGGGATGCGGCGCGTGCAGGCAAATCTCTGACTGAAATCAAGGTGCTAGCTGATGAGCTGGTCAAAAATATCCACACAGTCGGCTTGGCTCTGAGCGGGGCAACCGTACCGGAAGTCGGCAAGCCTGGTTTTGTTTTGGCTGATGATGAAATAGAGTTCGGCATTGGCATCCATGGTGAGCCTGGCTATCGCAAGGAAAAGATGCAGCCGTCTAAGGACTTAGCTAAGGAATTGGTCGAGAAGCTCAGTCAGTCTGTTGAGCTCAAATCTGGTAAGAAGATCGGTATTCTCATCAATGGTATGGGTGCAACACCGCTCATGGAGCAGTATGTCTTTGCGGCCGATGTAGCAAATCTCCTGGCAGATGCTGGAGTCGAAGTTGTCTATAAAAAGCTGGGTAATTACATGACTTCTATTGATATGGCGGGGATTTCTCTGACCTTTATCCAGCTAGACCGGCCAGACTGGCTGACAGCTCTCAACAGTCTTGTCACGACAGCCGCTTGGTAAGGAGGTGCTTATGGACGCAGCAAGAGCAAAAAAATGGATGCAGTTGTTCAACGAAAAGATCCAGAGTCAGAAAGACTATCTGTCTGACCTTGATACCCCCATCGGCGATGGTGATCATGGCGCCAATATGGCTAGGGGAATGGCAGCAGCAGTAGAGAATCTAGCTGCTAAGAACTTTGCTAGTGCGGCTGAGGTTTTTCAGGCTGTTTCTATGCAGCTGATTAGCAAGGTGGGCGGTGCTACCGGACCTCTCTATGGCTCGGCCTTCATGGGCATGGCCAAGGCTGAAAAAGACGGCAAGGACTTGTCAGAAGTTATCCAAGCTGGGCTGGACATGATTCAGAAGCGGGGCAAGGCTGTGCCTAGTGAGAAGACTATGGTGGATGTCTGGTCGGAGATTCCTCTTTCTCTGCAGTCTGGAGACTTGACGCATGAAAAAATTGGCTCCCTAGTGGAAGCGACCAAAGATCTGAAAGCGACCAAGGGGCGGGCTTCCTATGTCGGTGAGCGCTCTATTGGTCATATCGATCCCGGTTCGGCTTCATCTGGTCTCCTCTTTGAGGCTCTTCTAGAAACGGAGGCAGGCTGATGGCAGATACTGGCATTCTTATCGTTTCCCATTCCAAAAACCTGGCCCAAGGCTTGTTTGATCTCATTTCGCAGGTGGCGGCAGATGTGGCCATCAGCTATGTGGGCGGGTTGGACGATGGCAGCATCGGGACGAGCTTTGAAGGGATTCAGGCAGCTTTAGATGTTAATGACAAGGACACTATTTTGGCCTTTTTCGATCTGGGTTCGGCTCGGATGAATCTGGAAATGGTCGCAGACTTCTCTGACAAGGAAATCATTATCAATAATGTTCCTTTGGTAGAAGGCGCTTATACGGCTGCTGCTCTTCTTCAGGCCGGGGCAGATTTGCCTAATGTTTTGCTTCAGGTTCGTGAATTAGAAATAAAGAAATAGCAGGTTTTCTAAAGACTTGATAAACGATTTCATTTGAAAAATAAAGAACATTTTATATCAAAAAGCTGGGATTCAATCTCAGCTTTTTTGCTTTATCGCTGTACCAATTTTCAGGAGAATAGCTAGTGTTTCTTATTTTTTCTTCCTTAGGATAATTGAAAAACAGGACAAATTAATAGGACCTGTTTACTTTTTGACACAATTCACTTTTTAATGAACAAAAGTTCTTAGAATGGATTGCAAATTGGTATAGATAGGTTTATAATAAAGATAGGCTAGTTGGTCAGGAAATGAAAAACGACAGCTCATGAGAACCATCGTTTTTCAGATTAATGATCGCGACTAGAAGAAATAAATTTGATTTTGAAGAAATCACCACGCTTGTAGGTTTCGCTATACTCTAGGATTTGTCCAGTATTTTCCAGTTTTGTGATCTTGACTTGATGCACAGTTGGGAAGTTTGGATCAATTTCTAAGGTTTTGGCAATGTCTTTTGGCGTTGGAAAGACGATTTCGTTGGTTTCTTCGAAATACTCATCATTCATGTGGATGTGATAATCCGTTTTGAAGCGATTGTAGATCGAGCTGTAGTAGTCCAGATCTGGATAGTTTGGATTGATGTACTGCTCAGGAATGTAGGTTTGGTGATAAATATAGACTTTATCGCCTGTCCTTCTGATACGGTCAATCTTGTAGTAGAACTGGGACGGTGTTAGTTCTAGTTTTTCCAAGATTCTCAATTCATTTCCACGTTCGATGGACAGAACAGTCACCTTATCCTTTTGGATAGGGAAAGTTTCGATATCAGAGAATTCCACACGCTTGTGTTTTCTTGCGCGTGAAACAAATGTTCCCTTCCCTTGCTGACGGATGATGTAGCCATCATTCGCAAGTTCGTTCAAAGCGCGGACAACGGTGATGGAACTAACATTGAACATCTTGATTAATTCAGCTTCTGTGTAGAATCTATCACCGTTTTCAAAGTTACCAGAAATGATTTGTTGTTTTAAATCATCTTTGATTTGTTGATATTTAGGAATAGCCATTGTGCTCACCTCTCTTTTTTTATCCCTCTCTATATTGATTTTAACATATTTTTAAAAAAAATGTTGACATTTATGTAAAAGTTTATTATATTAATATTAACAAGAAATGAAAGCGTTTTAAATCTAGGAGGAATGGGGAGATGAAGAGATTTGAAATAGGCTCTTCTTTCTACTTGGATGGTCAGGAGTTTAAGATTTTATCAGGAGCGATTCACTATTTTCGGATTCAGCCGGAAGACTGGTATCACTCGCTCTATAATCTTAAAGCCCTAGGCTTCAATACAGTTGAAACCTATGTTCCTTGGAACGTGCACGAGCCAAAGAAAGGCCAGTTTGACTTTCAGGGGATTTTAGATATTGAGAAGTTTCTTCAGACTGCTCAAGATTTAGGATTGTATGCCATCGTTCGCCCTTCGCCCTTTATCTGTGCGGAGTGGGAATTTGGCGGCATGCCAGCCTGGCTTTTGACTGAGGATATGAGAATCCGTTCTTCTGATGCTTCCTATCTTCAAGCTGTTGCAGACTACTATGATGAGTTGCTTCCTCGCTTGGTTCCAAGGCTCTTGGACAAGGGCGGGAATATCCTCATGATGCAAGTGGAAAATGAATATGGCTCTTACGGGGAGGATAAAGACTACCTGAGAGCGATTCGGCAGATGATGTTGGACCGAGGCCTTGATTGTCCGCTCTTTACATCGGATGGTCCTTGGCGGGCGACGTTGAGAGCCGGTACGCTGATTGAGGAAGATTTATTTGTTACAGGAAATTTCGGCTCCAAGGCAGATTATAATTTTGCCCAGATGCAGGAATTCTTTGATGAGCATGGCAAAAAATGGCCGCTCATGTGTATGGAGTTTTGGGATGGTTGGTTCAATCGTTGGAAAGAACCAATTATCAAAAGGGATCCTGAGGAGTTGGCTCAAGCTGTTCATGAGGTTCTAAAACAAGGCTCTATCAACCTCTATATGTTTCATGGCGGCACCAATTTTGGCTTCATGAATGGCTGCTCGGCCAGAGGTGTGACGGATTTACCACAGGTGACTTCGTATGATTACGATGCCCTGCTCGATGAACAGGGAAATCCAACTCCGAAATATTTTGCAGTGCAAAAAATGATGGAGACCTACTATCCTGAGTACCCACAAATGAAACCGCTCACAAAAGAATCTTTTGAACTGAGAGATATTGCTCTGAGTGAGAAGGTGAGTTTGTTTGAGACATTAGCTGATTTGGCTCAGCCAGTAGAGAGTCTCTATCCTGTCAAAATGGAGGATTTGGGGCAGAGCTATGGCTACTTGCTTTACCGTACCGAAGCCAGCTGGGACGCGGATGAGGAAAAAATTCGGGTGATTGACGGGCGAGACCGGATGCAGCTTTTTGTGGACAGCAAGCTTATGGAAACCCAGTATCAAGCAGAGATTGGTCAAGATATCTTTGTTGCTGGGGAAAAGAAAGCTACCCACCGTATTGACGTCCTGATGGAAAACATGGGGCGGGTCAATTACGGGCATAAGTTCTTAGCAGATACCCAGCGAAAAGGGATTCGGACGGGTGTTTGCAAGGATTTGCACTTCTTGCTGAATTGGCAGCAGTATCCACTTTCTTTTGAAAACACAGAAAACATTGATTTTTCAAAAGGATGGCAGCCAGAGCAACCAGCTTTCTACGCTTTTGACTTTGAAATGAAAGCGCTTAAGGATACCTATTTAGACTTGTCCGGTTTTGGAAAGGGTCTTGCCTTTGTAAATGGCGTCAACATCGGCCGTTTCTGGAATGTTGGACCAACCTTATCGCTTTATATTCCGCATAGCCTTCTGAAAGAAGGACATAACCGTATCATCATTTTTGAAACGGAAGGGGAATATGAAGAATCAATTAACCTAGTTAACCAACCTACATTTAAAACAATAAAGGGGGAAAATTTATGACAATAGTAGGTGCACGTATCGATGGACGTTTGATCCATGGACAGGTAGCCAATCTCTGGACTACCAAGCTCAATATTTCACGCATTATGGTGATTGACGATGAGGTAGCTGAAAATGCTATCGAAAAGAGCGGACTTAAGCTGGCAACGCCGCCAGGAGTGAAGCTCAGCATTTTGCCAATCGCTAAAGCAGCAGAGAACATCTTGGCTGGTAAGTATGACTCACAACGACTCTTTATCGTCGCTCGCAAACCAGACCGTTTCCTTCGTTTGGTAGAAGCTGGAGTTCCACTGGAAACATTGAACGTCGGCAATATGTCTCAGTCAGACGAAACTCGCCCCATCACTCGTTCCATCAATGTGGTAGATGCAGATGTGGAAGCTTTCCACAAACTGCATGAAAAAGGAGTGAAGCTGACAGCTCAGATGGTTCCAAATGATCCGGTTGCGGATTTTATGAATTTGTTAAAATAAGGAAAAATTTTTAGGAGGTCATTGTCATGATACAATGGTGGCAAATTTTACTACTCACTCTGTACTCAGCTTATCAAATCTGCGATGAGTTGACGATCGTTTCTTCAGCAGGTTCACCTGTATTTGCTGGATTTATCACGGGTCTCATCATGGGAGATTTACCTACAGGTTTATTGATTGGTGCCAACCTTCAATTGGTGGTACTTGGTGTTGGTACCTTCGGTGGTGCATCTCGTATTGATGCTACTTCTGGTGCGGTTCTTGCGACTGCTTTCTCAGTAGCTCAAGGTCTTGATCCAGAGCTTGCTATTGCTACAATCGCTGTGCCGGTAGCAACTTTGTTGACATACTTCGACATTCTTGGTCGTATGACTACAACTTACTTCGCTCACCGTGTGGATGCTGCGATTGAACGCTTTGACTACAAAGGCATCGAACGCAACTATCTCCTTGGTGCGATTCCTTGGGCTCTTTCTCGTGCCCTACCAGTCTTCTTTGCCCTTGCCTTTGGTGGAGCTTTTGTAGAAACTGTTGTTACAGGTCTCGGTAATGTACAATGGTTGGCAAACGGTTTGAAACTTGCAGGTCAAATGCTTCCAGGTCTTGGATTTGCAATCTTGCTTCGTTATCTTCCAGTTAAACGCAACCTTCACTACTTGGCACTTGGATTTGGCTTGACAGCTATGTTGACAGTACTTTACAGTAATGTTCAAAGCCTGGGTGCTGCAGTGTCTAGCATTGTTGGTTCTGAAGTGTTCTCTAAACTTCCAAAAGAACAAGCTATTACTTTTGTTAACAACTTCAAGAGTGTATCTATGATTGGTATCGCCATCATCGGTGTCTTTCTTGCAGTACAACACTTCAAAAACAGCCAACGTACAGTCGTAGCTGCTCCAGTAACTGAATCAGAAAGCGGGGAAATTGAAGATGACGAATTCTAATTACAAACTAACAAAAGAAGATTTTAAACAGATTAACAAACGTAGCTTGTTTACCTTCCAATTAGGTTGGAACTATGAGCGTATGCAGGCTTCTGGTTACCTTTACATGATTTTGCCACAATTACGCAAAATGTATGGAGACGGTACACCTGAACTGAAAGAAATGATGAAATTGCATACGCAATTCTTCAATACTTCACCATTCTTCCACACCATTATCACTGGTTTTGACCTTGCTTTGGAAGAAAAAGATGGTGTGAAATCAAAAGATGCGGTCAATGGTATCAAGACAGGTCTCATGGGGCCATTCGCTCCTCTTGGAGACTCAATCTTTGGATCATTGGTACCAGCTATTATGGGTTCAATCGCAGCAACTTTAGCTGTTGCGGGAAACCCAGCCGGTATCTTCCTATGGATCGCTGTTGCGGTTGCTTATGACATTTTCCGTTGGAAACAATTGGAATTTGCCTATAAAGAAGGGGTTAACCTCGTCAACAATATGCAAAGTACTTTGACAGCTTTGATTGATGCTGCATCCGTACTTGGTGTTTTCATGGTTGGTGCCCTGATTGCTAGCATGATTGGTGTTGAAGTTTCTTGGGTTCCACACATCGGGGACAAAGCGATTGAAATTCAAGATATGCTTAACTTGGTCTTCCCACGCTTGGTACCAGCTATCATCACAGGTGTAATCTTCTGGTTGCTTGGACGTAAGGGTATGAACTCTACAAAAGCTATCTTGCTCATCATTCTTGCAGCGATTGCGTTCTCAGCGTTTGGCCACTTCTTCTTTGGAATGGCATAATGGTGTAAATTATGAGCAAACAATTAATTTTGATTAGTCATGGTCGCTTTTGTGAAGAGCTGAAAACAACCACTGAGATGATTATGGGACCTCAAGCGGATATTCATGCCGTTGCCTTGTTGCCAGAGGAGGGACCAGATGATTTCACAGCTAAATTTTTAGATACAGTCAAGGATTTTGATGACTATATTGTCTTTGCAGATCTTTTGGGAGGCACACCATGTAATGTAGTCAGCCGCCTTATTTTAGAAGGTAAGGATATTGACTTGTACGCCGGTATGAATCTGCCGATGGTGATTGAGTTTCTCAATGCTTCTCTGACAGGAGCTGATGTTGACTATCCGAAAAATGCAGTCGAAAATATCGTTAAAGTCAATGATATTTTAGCAGGCTTATCAGATGATGAGGATGAGTAGGACTGTTTTCTAAGGAAAAAAGAAATGAAGGGGAGTGGGGAATTTTCCCATTCCCTCTTTTAAAAGCAAATAACTAATATATCGATGTTTATTTTTGAAAGGACTACCATGCTAGATTATTCAAAAGAGAAACTGGTTGAATTAGGCGCTGAAATCACCACGCGTGAAATCTACCAACAGCCAGATGTTTGGCAGACAGCTTTTAATCATTACAAGGATCAGGCTGACCAAATCGCTGCTTTTCTAAAAGGTATTGAAGAAAAGCATGATTATATAAAAGTTATCTTTACAGGTGCGGGAACTTCGGCTTATGTGGGCGATACGCTATTGCCATATTTCAGAAAGCTTTATAATGAGCGCCAATGGAATTTTAATTCGGTTGCGACGACTGATATTGTGGCGAATCCTGAAGTGCATCTGCATAAGGAAATTCCAACGGTTCTTGTTTCTTTTGCCCGCAGTGGCAATTCGCCAGAAAGTGTTGCGACAGTGGACTTAGCCAAGCAGCTGGTTGATGAGCTTTATCAAGTGACCATTACCTGTGCTGCAGAGGGGAAACTAGCTCAGCAGGCACATGGTGATGAGCGGAATCTCCTCTTATTGCAACCAGCTCCATCAAATGATGCTGGCTTTGCCATGACTTCCAGTTTCACCTCTATGATGTTGACAGCTCTATTGGTTTTTGACCCAGCAGATTTGGCTCAAAAAGAAGCAAGAGTAGCTGAGTTGATTGCCTTGAGTCAAAAGGTTTTGGCAGATGTAGCTGACGTTCAGGATTTGACAGAATTAGACTTTAACCGGGTCATTTACCTTGGAGCAGGGCCTTTCTTTGGTTTGGCGCACGAAGCACAGCTGAAAATTTTGGAGTTGACAGCTGGGAAGGTTGCGACCATGTATGAAAGTCCAGTCGGCTTCCGCCATGGACCAAAATCTCTGATTAACGAAGAGACGCTTGTGCTGGTATTTGGCTCAAGGGATGCATACACCAAACGCTACGATTTGGATTTGGTGCGTGAAGTGGCAGGAGATCAGATTGCTCGCAAGGTGGTCTTCTTTACAGAGCGCAGAGAAGACTTGGAAAATGTTGAGCAAGTGGTTCTTGAAAGTGATATCTTGGAAGATAGCTATCGAGCCTTCCCTTACATCGTCTATGCTCAGCTCTTCTCTCTCTTGACTTCTTTGAAAGTGAGAAATCGACCAGATACACCGTCTCCGACAGGTACGGTCAATCGGGTCGTTCAGGGAGTTATCATCCACCCTTTCCAGCAGTAGAAAGCTAAATATGGATAAGTCAAACATTAGTCATGGGAAAGCTAGTTATTAAAAAGACTTTCAGATAAAAAGGATGGCCTTCCCTCCTTGTCCCTTGACTAAGTCAAGAAAGAGAGTGGGACAGAAATCGGTCATTCGTTAGAATTCGATTTCATCGTCCCACCTCCGCACAGTTGAGTAGGGCTGTAAAAGCTGATGAAATCAGCGTAGTAGAGCCCACTCAACCACTGCGTCTTGCTCGAAAATCCAAAGACAATTGAGAGGCTAGGACTTTTGTCCCAGACTCGAGATAGAGGGAGATTGTATGAAATCTTATCAAGAATCTATTTTTGGTACTTTTAAAGGACAGGATGTCTTAGCCTACACCTTTGAAAATAAGTTAGGCTATCGCTTCAAGGTCATGAACTATGGCGCAACGATTTTAGAATATCAGACGCCGGATAAAAATGGTGATTTTGCCAATATTATTTTAGGCTTTGATCGTTTTGAGGATTATGTTGGCAATAGTCCCAAGCATGGTGCCAGCGTGGGACCAGTTGCGGGACGGATTGCGAATGCTAGCTTTGTGTTGAATGGGCAGTCCTACCAGCTGGAAGTCAATAATGGCCAGAATTGCAACCACAGTGGCTCTACTGGCTGGGACAGTGTGATTTTCCAGACAGAGGAAGTCACAAACGAGGGCGTCACATTTTATACAGAGCGCCTAGACGGGACGGGCGGCTTCCCTGGAAATTTGAAAATCTGGATTTCCTATTACTTATCGGAAAAAGGGGAGATTGAGATTTCCTATCAGGTTCAGACAGATCAGGATAGTTTGGTCAATCCGACCAACCACAGCTATTTCAATCTGTCAGGTAATTTTAGTCAGCCGATTGATCAGCATGTCCTCCAGCTACATACCAAAGGGGTGTATCCGATTGCTCCTGACGGTTTGCCAGCAAAAGAAGTGGATGCAGATCGTGGCTTTGTCAAAGGTCTACAAACAGGTCTAGCGCTGAAAGAAATTTTTACAGACCAAGACGAGCAAATTCAGGTCGTGTCAGGGCTGGATCATCCATTTGTTCTAGATAAAGAGCAGAAAGAGGCAGGATATCTTTATGATCCGGCATCAGGTCGCTATCTGACTTTCCGTACGGATGCTCCTTGTGTCGTGACTTATTCGGCAAATTTTGTTGATGATTCAGTTATCATCAATGGACAGCCAATGATTCAGCATAATGGTATAGCGCTGGAAGCACAAGCCTTGCCTGATGCGATTCACAGTGACTTGAAAGATCAGGTCATTCTCAAGGCAGGAAGCCTCTTCACCAGCACCACCGTTTATTTTGCAGGAGTGAGATAAACGGCAAACTTGCTTCATTTGAAGTGTATCTCACCTGGCGATAGTAGCCTCAGATACAAGAAAACGGCAGAATCCCCCTCTGCCGTTTTTACTATTATTTTATTGGTTATCTAAGTCTTGTGGTTGGAAAATTTGATTGTAACGTTCTTCGTCTTCTTGGTTATCACGGATAACTTTGGCAAGAGTGAATGAAGAAGAAATCAGTCCGACAGAACCCATGAGATAGTATCCTTTAACCATCAAAGGCTCTTTCAAAGTATAGAGGCCGACGAGAACAAGAGTCACAAAGAAGGCGAATGAGCCCCAAGCCATAAACATAAAGGCTGGTGTATTCCGATAAGTTTTCTTTTTAAGGTTGTTCATATCTAAAATCTCCTTTTCGATTTTTTTCATTGTATCATGAGTTTTTGAGACAGTCAATGAAATAGAGGCTATTTTAATCAGACTGAACAATTCATATTAGTTTGTATCATCTTACTAAGATATCTAAAAGTATTTTATTTTTAAAAAATATTTTTTCTTTAAGCAAATTTTAAGATAAGGAAGTTATACTAATACCATCAAATGAAGACCTCCTAACTTTATTTGATAGAAATCCTAAAACTTTTTCATAATAATCTCCCATAAGAGCCACCAAATTCGGTGGCTTTTTTTGTATTCAGAAGCGGGTCGGAATGCTTCTTCTGCCCTATTTTTTGCTATAATAGTTCTATGAGTAGAATTTTAGATAATGAATTGATGGGGGATGAGGAGCTGGTAGAACGTACCCTCCGTCCTCAGTATTTAAGAGAATATATTGGTCAGGACAAGGTCAAAGATCAGCTGAAAATTTTTATTGAAGCGGCTAAATTGCGGGATGAGGCGTTGGATCATACTTTGCTTTTTGGTCCTCCAGGTCTGGGAAAGACGACTATGGCCTTTGTCATCGCCAACGAACTCGGTGTGAATATCAAGCAAACTTCTGGTCCGGTCATTGAAAAGGCTGGTGATTTGGTGGCCATTCTCAATGATTTGGAGCCAGGTGATGTACTCTTTATCGATGAGATTCATCGTTTGCCTATGGCGGTAGAGGAAGTACTATATAGCGCCATGGAGGACTTTTACATCGACATTATGATTGGGACTGGCGAAACCAGTCGCAGCGTCCATCTGGAATTGCCGCCTTTCACATTAATTGGGGCGACCACTCGGGCGGGCATGCTGTCCAATCCTCTGCGGGCTCGCTTTGGGATTACCGGTCATATGGAGTATTATGAAGCCAGCGATCTGACCGAAATCGTCGAGCGGACGGCAGAGATTTTTGAGATGGATATTACCCACGAGGCTGCTCGGGAGCTGGCTCTGCGTAGCCGAGGAACGCCGCGGATTGCCAATCGTCTGCTCAAGCGGGTGCGGGACTACGCGCAGATTATGGGCAATGGCTTGATTGATGATAAGATAACCGACCAAGCTCTCTCCATGTTGGACGTGGACCGAGAAGGGCTGGACTATGTGGATCAGAAAATCCTACGAACCATGATTGAAGTTTATGGGGGTGGTCCAGTGGGGTTGGGAACCCTCTCAGTCAATATTGCTGAGGAGCGCGAAACGGTAGAGGACATGTATGAGCCTTACCTGATTCAGAAAGGCTTTGTCATGCGGACTCGGACTGGGCGCGTGGCGACTCGCAAAGCCTATGAGCATCTAGGATATGAGTATATGGAGGAATGATGACCGATCAAGAGATTTTAGAGAGGCTGAGTCAGGATCAGGATATCCGAGCGATTTTGGGAATAATCCGCAGTCTGCGGCTCGAGGACTCTTGGCTGGCTGCGGGTAGTGTCAGAAATTTTATTTGGAATATCTTGTCTGGCAAGCCGGGCTTTGATGCCGAAACGGATGTGGATGTTATATTCTTTGATCCAACTGTGTCTTATGAGAAAACTTTGCAGCTGGAGATGGAGCTGAGAAAAGCTTTTCCCGCTTATTCTTGGGAGCTGAAAAATCAAGTTTATATGCACATTCATAGTCCCAACACCCAGCCCTATACTAGCTCGAAAGATGCCATGAGCAAGTATCCTGAGTGCTGCACAGCTATCGGTCTTCGATTGCTAGAAAATGATAAGTTAGAGCTTTTTGCGCCCTATGGCTTGGCAGATATTCGAGCATTTCAGGTTCGACCGACACCGCATTTTTTAGCGGATGCGGATCGAAAGAAGCTTTATATGGAAAGAATTCATAATAAAAACTGGCAGGCTAAATGGCCACAATTAAGTTTTGAATATCTTTCTGAAGAAAAGTAAAGTTTAATCTGGTGCAAGCTAGATTGAGTAGGTTACTGCCTCAATGATTTGCACTTTTATGTAAGTCGGCATAATTAGCGGTTTTTCAGAGCCCGCTTCCGCTGTCACAGAATAATCGAGAAAGCTCCGCAGTTTTCTTTTTATTCTGGTATAATAGATCTATGAAGAAAATTGTATTTGTTTGTTTAGGAAATATCTGCCGTAGTCCGATGGCAGAGTTTGTTATGAAAAGTCTGACCGATGATATACACATCGAGAGTCGAGCAACATCTAGTTGGGAGCATGGCAACCCTATACATCAAGGGACTCAGGCTATTTTTAAGAAGCATACGATTTCTTATGACAAAGGAAAGACTTCTCAGCAGATTTCAGCGCAAGATTTTGCAGAATTTGATTGCATCATCGGCATGGATGAAGCCAATATTCGAGATTTGAAGAAAATGGCGCCAGCGGATTTTCAGGATAAAATCTACCAGTTTGCTGATCTCGGTGTGCCGGATCCTTGGTACACAGGTGATTTCGATGAGACTTATGACCTGATTTTGGCTGGTTGCCATAAGTGGTTAGAACGCTTAAATGGATGAAAAATGGATAAAATAAAAGAATTTTACGATAAATATAAAATCTATCTGACCCGTCAGAATCTAGAAATTTTAGCTGTGACTGTGATTGCTTTGTCAGCAATTTTAGTGTTTACCTCCAATATCCCTAGTAAGGGTGTGCTAACGCTGGATCAAGGTAAGATAAAATATGAAGGCAGTCTAGTTCACGGAAAGATGAACGGCGAAGGTACCCTGACTTTTAAAAATGGGGATAGCTATAAAGGGCATTTCAAAAATGGTACTTTTGACGGCAAAGGGACTTTTACCTCCAAGGCTGGTTGGAAATATGAAGGTGAGTTTGCCAATGGTCAAGCCAATGGTAAAGGAAAACTGACGACAGAAAGTAATGTCGTCTATGAAGGAACGTTCAAGCAAGGAATTTATCAAAATGCGCATTAGATGGTTTTCACTGGTTCGGATTACTGGACTGGTCTTGGTGTTACTCTATCATTACTTTCAGGGAGTTTTTCCTGGAGGTTTTATTGGAGTGGACATCTTTTTCACTTTTTCAGGATTTTTGATTACTTCATTATTGATTGATGAGTTTACAAGAAGTCGGACGATTGATATTATGGGCTTTCTGAAACGGCGCTTTTATCGTATCGTTCCTCCGCTAGTTTTTATGATTTTGGTCATCATGCCCTTTACTTTATTGATCCGTCGGGACTTTGTAGCAGGTATCGGGACGCAGATTTCAGCTGCTCTTGGTTTTGTGACCAATTTTTATGAAATGATGTCGGGCGGTAGTTATGAAAGCCAGTTTGTACCGCATTTGCTGATTCACACTTGGAGTTTGGCACTGGAAGTGCATTACTATATCCTCTGGGGCTTGGCTGCTTGGGGCATTAGCAAGATTAGCAAGTCAGTTGCTCAGTATCGGGGGCTGATTTCTCTGACTTCAATTGCTCTGTTTCTGTTCAGTTTCTTGGCTATGTTTATCGGAGCCTTTTTCAGCAAGAATTACTCCAATATTTATTTCTCAAGTTTGACCCATGTCTTTCCTTTCTTTGCCGGGACAGTGCTAGCGACTTTTTCTGGAGTCGGAAATGTGGGCGTTCAAATGAAGAAACTGGAAGAAAAGGTCGAAATCAAGCAAGTCTTGATCGCTTTAGCTGGCAGTTTTGTTCTTCTTCTTTTGCTCAGCTTTATTTTGAAATTTGACAGCCTGTGGACTTATTTATTTGGTTTCTTGATTTCAACACTTCTGGCTTGTGTCATGATAGCAGCAACCCGCATCTTGCACGATAAATTGCCAAATATTAAGGAGCCTAGTCCTCTCAACTTTATTGCAGATACTAGCTATGGTGTTTACCTCTTCCATTGGCCTTTCTATATTATTTTTACTCAGTTGATTAGCAATGGTTGGGCTGTGCTTTTGACTACAATCTTGAGTTTTGGTTTCGCGGCTCTTTCCTTCTATATTTTAGAGCCGACTTTAGCTGGACGGAAGCCTCGGATTTTTGGCAAGGAGATGAATGTAACATCCATCACCAAGCCGATTTTCTACAGTTTCATTCCGCTGACATTTATCTTGCTTATTATCACCATCACAGCTCCGTCTGTGGGTGCCTTTGAGGAAAGCCTGATTGTCAATGCTTTGAATCAAGCCGATACGAAAATGCAGACAACTCGTAAGCACGCTGACCAAAAAACTGCGACAAATTATAACGTGGCAGAGGGAACGACTGTTATTGGTGATTCGGTCACTTTGCGCTCCGCTGAATGGATCCAAGAGGCTATACCTGACGCTCAAGTCGATGCAGTGGTTAGCCGTAATTTAGTGTCTGGTCTGGAATTTTTCAAGAACGATATTGCTAACCAAACACTGCTTCAAAACGTCGTCTTGGCATTGGGAACCAATCCAGTTGACAATTATGAAGAATTGCTGGATCAGTATATCGAGCTCTTGCCAAAAGGCCATCGCTTGATTTTAGTCACGCCATATGATGGCCGGACAGCCAATGATCCAAGTAGTATTCCTGTTAAGATGCGACAATACGAACTTGAACTTGCTAAGAAATACGATTTTGTATATGTAGCAGACTGGTATCAGGTAGCGATTAATAATCCGCAGATTTGGATTGGAACAGACTATGTTCATTATGGGGCAGATTCAGAGTCAATGGCAGAGGGAGGTAAACTCTACTCTAACATGTTGAAAGAAGCCTTGGCTGCCGCTTCAAGTGGCAGTGTTAAGCCATAAAACTAGCTCGGTTATTTAGCCGAGCTCATTTTATAACAAAAAAGAAAGCGCTAACATATTTTTAAGGAAAAGTATGTGAAATTTTTAAGAATAGATATAGAATTTAGTAAAAAAGCCTGAAATATCAGTGTTTAAAAAATAATCCATAAAAAGTTTGTGAACTTTTGTTGAAAGTGTTTACAAATTTGTAGGAATAGAGTATAATTATATTGTGAAATAATTAACAAAGGTTAAAATCTTCATTTAACCTTTTGGCAGAAACCATTGGAGGACTATAATGGCTGATAAGAAGAAAACTGTTGAACAAGAAGATAAAGTGCTAGCGGCTGAAAAACATGTTGACGAGCTTGTGCAAAAAGGTCTCTTAGCTCTTGAAGAAATGAGAAAACTGAATCAAGAGCAAGTAGATTACATCGTAGCAAAAGCTTCAGTTGCAGCTCTTGATGCACACGGGATCCTTGCTCAACATGCGGTTGAAGAAACTGGTCGTGGTGTATTTGAAGACAAGGCAACGAAAAATCTCTTTGCTTGTGAACACGTTGTCAACAACATGCGTGGTGTGAAGACTGTTGGTGTTATCGAAGATGATCCTGTTACTGGACTGACAAAGATTGCTGAGCCTGTCGGAGTTATTTGTGGTATCACTCCAACGACGAACCCAACATCAACAGCAATTTTTAAAGCATTGATTGCCTTGAAGACACGTAACCCAATAGTTTTTGCCTTCCACCCATCTGCTCAAGAGTCATCTGCTCACGCAGCGCAAATCGTTCGTGACGCAGCAATCGCAGCTGGCGCACCTGAAAACTGTGTGCAATGGATTACTCAACCATCTATGGAAGCAACAGCAGCTTTGATGAACCACGATGGTATTGCAACCATCCTTGCAACTGGTGGTAATGCCATGGTTAAAGCTGCTTATTCTTGCGGAAAACCAGCTCTTGGGGTGGGTGCCGGAAATGTACCAGCTTACATTGAAAAATCTGCTGACCTTCGCCAAGCAGCTCATGATATCGTGATGTCTAAATCATTTGACAATGGTATGGTCTGCGCATCTGAGCAAGCGGTAATCATTGACAAGGAAGTTTATGACGAATTTGTAGAAGAGTTCAAGTCATACCACACTTATTTTGTAAACAAAAAAGAAAAAGCTCTTCTTGAAGAATTCTGCTTTGGCGCTAAAGCAAACAGCAAAAACTGTGCGGGTGCTAAGCTCAATGCAGATATTGTAGGTAAGCCAGCTACATGGATTGCAAAACAAGCAGGCTTTAAAGTACCAGAAGGTACAAACATTTTGGCTGCAGAATGTGCGGAAGTAGGTCCAAATGAGCCATTGACTCGCGAAAAACTTTCACCAGTTATTGCTGTCTTGAAAGCTGAAGATAGAGAAGACGGTCTTAAAAAAGCTCGTCAAATGGTTGAATTTAACGGACTTGGTCACTCAGCAGCTATCCATACAAAAGATGAAGAATTAGCTAAACGCTTTGGTACTGAAATCAAAGCGATGCGGATCATCTGGAACTCGCCATCTACTTTCGGTGGTATCGGGGACGTATATAATGCCTTCATTCCATCCTTGACACTTGGATGTGGTTCATACGGACGCAACTCAGTTGGTGATAACGTGAGCGCTATTAACCTTCTAAACATCAAGAAAGTAGGGAAACGTAGAAATAATATGCAATGGTTTAAAGTTCCTTCAAAAATTTACTTCGAGCGCAACTCTATCCAATACCTTCAAACATGTGAAGATATTGAACGCGTTATGATCGTTACTGACAAATCTATCGAAAAACTTGGCTTTGTTCAACGTGTTATCGATCAATTGAACGCACGTAGCAACCGTGTAACGATCCAAGTCTTCTCAGATGTTGAACCAGATCCAGACATCACAACTGTAGAACGTGGTGCGGAAGTGATGAAAGCATTTGAACCAGATACAATCATCGCTCTTGGTGGTGGTTCTCCAATGGATGCGGCGAAAGTAATGTGGCTCTTCTACGAGCAACCAGAAATCGACTTCCGTGACTTGGTTCAAAAATTCATGGATATCCGTAAACGTGCCTTCCGCTTCCCATCACTTGGTAAGAAAGCGAAGTACATCGGTATCCCAACGACTTCAGGTACAGGCTCAGAAGTAACACCATTTGCCGTTATCTCTGATAAGAAAAACAACCGCAAATATCCACTGGCTGACTACTCATTGACACCAACTATTGCCATTGTTGACCCTGCTTTGGTTGAATCCGTTCCAGACTTCATCGCTGCTGATACAGGTATGGACGTCTTGACTCACGCGACTGAAGCCTATACTTCAAACTTTGCTAACGACTACACAGACGGTATTGCGCTTCAAACCATCAAGCTTGTCTTTGAATGGTTGGAAAAATCTGTTAAGACAGCTGACCCAGAAGCACGTGAAAAAATGCATAATGCGTCTACAATGGCAGGTATGGCCTTTGCAAATGCCTTCCTTGGTATGAGCCACTCAATGGCCCACAAGATCGGTGGTGTTCACCACACTGTTCACGGACGTACAAACGCAATCTTGCTTCCATACGTCATCCGTTACAATGGTACTCGTCCATCTAAAACCACTACATGGCCTAAGTACAACTACTGGAAAGCTGATGAGAAATTCCAAGACATCGCGAAAATGCTTGGTTTGCCTCACTCAACTCCAGAAGAAGCAGTTGAAGCATACGCTAAAGCTGTTTACGAACTTGGTGTTGCAGTAGGTATCAAGATGAACTTCAAAGACCAAGGAATCGATGAAAAAGCTTGGAAAGATAGCTTGCATGAAATTGCTTTGCTTGCTTATGAAGACCAATGTTCACCTGCAAACCCACGCTTGCCAATGGTAGCTGACATGGAAGAAATCATGGCAGATGCTTACTATGGCTACGGAGAACGTCCAGGACGTCGTAAATAATATAGTTATCAACCACAGGGAGTGGGACAGAAATCGGTAATTCGTTAGAATTCGATTTCGTCGTCCCACCTCCGCACAGTTGAGTAGGGCTGTAAAAGCTGATGAAATCAGCGTAGTAGAGCCCATTCAACCACTGCGTCTTGCTCGACAATCCAAAGACAATTGAGAGGCTAGGACTTTTGTCCCAGACTCTTTTTTGGCGTGATTGGAGGAATTCTGATATAATAAAAACAGAAAACTTTGATAATTAGATTATTTTTTTCAAATAATAATGAGGGTTTTGGTTGATGAATGATGTTGGTAAAAGAATAGAGGAGTTACGCAAAAAGAAAGGTTTGAGCCGTCCGGCCTTTTGTGATGATGAGTCTGGTTTGTCTGTCCGCCAGTTGGCACGTATCGAAAAAGGAGAGTTTCATCCCACTCTGAAAACTCTGGAGCATATTGCAGAAAAATTGGAGATTCCAGCCTATATCCTCATGCCTGACTATCAAGAGTTGCCAGAGCGTTATAAGGAAATCAAGTATTTTCTGCTTCATCACCCTGACTATGGGGATAAGGAATTGCAAGAACAAAAAGATGCGTATTTTGATGAAATCTTTGAGGACTTTTATGACAATCTTCCAAGAGATGAGCAGATAATGATCGATTGCTTGCAGGCGATTGACCAGGTGCGGGCAGGCCAAAATTCATTATATGGTCAAGGTGTGTTGGAGAATAGTTTTGACAGTCTAGTCGACGTAGAACCGTTTCATACTAGTACATTATTGAAATCAAGACTTTATTTTCTCTGTGCATTAATGGATGGATTGAATTCAGGATTTATAAAAGAAACTACGCAAGAAGAAATTGTTCTTCTATTTAAAAAGCTATGTCATCAAATAGAAGAAACTGAATTAGAAGATTTATATTTATTGCGGGATGCTCTGTTTGCAGCACTGTGCTGTTTGGAGCTTGTTGGAGAGTTCTCCTATTTCAAGATGGCAGTAGATAAGTTAAATTATATTATGAATAGAACCCGAGATTTCCAAAAGAAACCATTAATTTTAATGGTTGAGTGGAAATATTATATTCAGTGTGATTTTAATGAGGCAAATCGTAAGTATCAAGAGGCGAAAATGGTTGCTCAAATATTTGGAAATGAGGAATTGATAACGAGTCTTGATGGAGAATGGAAAGAAGATATAAAAAAATATATTCAATAATTTGTGAATAGTGGCAGAAATGTCCTGATATACTAAAATTTTTGGCAAGATTTGATATTCTTGTCATTTTTTTATTTTGTTCGGATTTTACTATCTATTTATTAAAAAATAGTGACATTTCTGTCATTGGTGATTTTTGTTGCGCTGATATAATTATTCTTGTAAATAAGACATCAGGAAGGGAATTATTGGTATTGACTTTCCGAAGGAATCTAGTTACTTAGAATATTATCTATCAGTAGATTTTTGCAACGATACATCTTATGAACAAATAGAAAGATTTCTATTTAATTTAGATATGAAATTTTCACAGATTATTTTTGCTTCTGGTATTAACCATATGAATGATGTTTTTGGAGTAACGACGAGTGATTGGGATAGAACTTTTGATGTAAATGTCAAAGCAGCACTTTTTTCTCTAAAGGCAGCTTATGATTATTTCAGTAATCAAACTGCTATTTGAATATTAAGTTGATTCATGGAAAAAATAGTAAATAAAGGAGTGAATTAATGAGAGGTTTTAAAAATAGTATCAGTAACAAGCTACAAGGTGTTTTTCTAACTATCATTTTGTTAGGCGGTTTAGCAATTGCTTTGGTGGAAAGAAGATTATTGATTTCGTTAATTCTTATCGTGGCTATTATGATTTTATCATTTACAAATATGATATGGCTTAGACAATTAGATCAAAATGTACATTGGGAAAATAGGTCAAAATAGAAATTTAAAGGAGTAATTTTATGGAAATGACAGACAAACATATGAATGAGATGTCTGTCATTTTGAACTTTATCACATCGGTATTGCCAAATCTTATTTTAAATGGGATTGTGATTATGGGTTCTCTCTATTTTCTAGTAAATATCAGTCTGCCCTTGACATTACTATCTTTCTTACTATTTCCGTTTTTATTATTTGTCATTATTCCGATAAATCATCGGCTAGAAAGTCACTATACAAGCTATCAAGAAGGACTGGGAGACATTTCTAGTCGTATTAGTCATCGTTTCACTCATATCCGTTTGATGAAATCCTTCAATGGTGAAAAGAGTGAGGAAGAATCCATGGCTCACTCTTTTAATCAATTAAGCCACAACTTCAAAAAGATTATTGGTCTATCCTCCATTCAACAAACTTTGTCAAATGGATTGACCATGACCTTTATCATTTTACTCTTGGTGGTGGCTGGTTTGGAAGTCTCAAAAGGCAATATGACCATGAGTAGCTTGATGACTTTTGTTCTTTATCTTACACAGTTGATTGACCCTATCACAGATATTTCTGAATCTATGACGGATTGGACAGAGTTTCATAGTGTTTCAAATCGTTTAATGGAGATGGTAGAGTTAGATAAAGAAGCAGGAGGAGAGACAGGGTTATAGCTTTCTAGATCGAGTATCATCATGAAGAATGTTAATTTTTCCTATGATCAGGAAAATGTCTTAAACGATTTATCCGTCAATATTCAAGCGGGACAGCATACGGCCATTGTTGGACCAAGCGGTGCAGGGAAATCGACTATTTTTGCTCTATTGATGAAATTCTATCAAGATTATAAGGGAGATATCTTCATTGGCAATCAGAGTTTAGCAGGCTTATCTGAGGAACAATTGAGAAAGATGATTGCCTATATTCCTCAAGATAATACCTTGTTTCATGGAACGATCAGGGAAAATCTTCTCTATGGGAAAAATAAAATCGTCTCAGAAGAACGGATGAATGAAGTCTTAGAAGAATTGGGTTTGGTATCTTTGATAAGGGATTTAGACAAAGGTTTAGATACGGAAATTTCTGATAGTGGTACTGGGTTGTCCGAGGGGCAAAAGCAACGTTTTAATATTGCGAGGGCTTTATTGCTGGAGCATCCAATATATCTATTAGATGAAGTAACAGCCAGTTTAGACAGTGTGACAGAACAAAGAATCAGTAAAGCAATTGATAAGTTGACAGCAGGTAAAACACGCATGACGATTGCACATCGTTTGCATACAGTCAAGAAAGCAGATTCGATTCTTGTTTTGGATAAAACTGGACAGATTGTGGATCAAGGAACTCATCATCAGTTGCTACTTAGAAATCAACTCTATCAAGAATTTTTATCAAATGTACAAAGAGCAGGTTGAAAGGTGTGATTCTTTGTTCACCTCGCTTTCTTTGTTTTTAATAATGTAATCTCAAAAAAGAGGTCAGGGAACTTCTCCGACCTATTTTTGAAACTAGTTTCAAAAAGAAAAAGAATCACAGCAAAAACAGAAATTAAATTCTTAATATTGCAAAGGATTGAAAAAGGAAAGGTGCTGTGCTATTATCTTTGTAAGAGTTTACAAAAATAATAGTGTTGGAGGATGAGATGCGCAATCCAGATTTATTAGCAGAAGCCAAGGATTACAGAGGCAGAGATGAAGTTCCAGCGGATTTTGATACTTTTTGGGATCGTCAGATTAGCAGTTTGAGTGGCTTGCCGGACTATCAGCTGATTGAAAAAGACTTTCAAATCGCTGGGGTGACCTGCCATGAGCTAGTTTTTGAGGGGACGAATCAAGGGCGAACCTATGCTCGTATAGTCCTTCCCAAATCGAGTAAAAAAGTTCCGATTATCTTTCATTTCCACGGTTATATGGGGCGTGGCTGGGATTGGTCCGATATGCTAGCTTATACGGTTGCTGGCTATGGTGTTGTATCTATGGATGTACGCGGCCAGTCAGGCTATTCCTTGGATGGAGGGGCGCCTGTAAGGGGCAATACGGTCAAGGGTCAGATTATCCGTGGGGCAGTGGATGGACCAGAGCGTCTCTTTTATAAGGATGTCTATCTAGATATTTACAGCTTGGTTGAGATTGTGGCGAGTTTGGACCTTGTGGACGAGGAGCATCTATCCAGTTATGGTGCTTCTCAGGGCGGAGCCTTGGCTTTGGTGGCAGCGGCTCTCAATCCGCGCATTAAGCAGACAGTGGCTATCTATCCTTTCTTGTCAGACTTTCGGAGGGTATTGGAGATTGGCAATACCAGCGAGGCCTATGATGAGCTCTTTCGTTATTTTAAGTTCCACGATCCTTTCCACGAAACGGAGGATGAGATTATCCAGACCTTGTCCTATATCGATGTGAAAAATATGGCTCACCGCATTCAAGGGAGCGTGCGGATGATAACAGGGCTTGCTGACGATGTTTGTTATCCGATTACCCAGTTTGCGATTTACAATCGGTTGGAATGCACTAAGGAGCACCATCTCATGCCAGAGTACGAGCATGAAGCTATGAATGTCTATGTCAATGATAGGGTCTTCAACTGGCTTTGTGGCTCAAAGATTGACCATCCTTCTTTGCTGGGAGCTTTTAAAGACTGGTAAAAATAGACAGTACTAAGAAAGAAACTAAGCCTGAGATTAGAATAATCTCAGGCTTTTTATGATAAATATTCAAAAATCTATAGTAACTTTTTTGTAGAAACACTTCTAATCCTGAAAGTAGTTTCAGCTTTTAAGAAAGGAAGTCGGTTTTTAGAAACTAAAATCTAAATCTCAAAACTTATTGAAAGCGCTTTATTTTTTGTATATAATGACATTATAAAAAGAACGGAGAAAACATAGAAAAAGGAGAGATTATTTATGTCACAGATTAGCAAAGATCAATTAATTGCAAAAATCAAAGATGGCATTATCGTTTCCTGTCAAGCTCTGCCTCATGAGCCCCTCTATACGGAGGCTGGCGGTGTCATTCCTCTCTTGGTCAAGGCGGCTGAAGAGGGCGGGGCAGTTGGTATTCGAGCCAACAGCGTGCGAGACATCAAGGAGATTAAGGAAGTAACCAAGCTCCCGATTATCGGGATTATCAAACGGGACTATCCACCACAGGAGCCTTTTATCACTGCGACCATGCGGGAAGTGGATGAGCTGGCTGCCCTTGATATCGAGGTCATCGCTCTGGACTGCACCCAGCGGGAACGCTATGATGGTTTGAAGGTTGAGGACTTTATCCGCCAAGTCAAGGAGAAATATCCGCAGCAACTGCTGATGGCCGACATTAGTACCTTTGAGGAAGGCGTGGCAGCTGTAGCAGCTGGTGTTGACTTTGTCGGTACGACCTTATCAGGCTACACATCCTACAGTCCTAAGGTAGACGGACCAGACTTTGAACTGGTCAAGAAGCTCTGTGATGCGGGGGTAGATGTGATTGCTGAGGGCAAGATCCACTATCCAGATCAAGCCAAGCAAATCCATGATTTGGGTGTCCGCGGTATTGTAGTAGGCGGAGCCATTACTCGACCAAAGGAAATCACCGAGCGTTTCGTTGCAGCAGTAAAATGAAGTGAGGTAAAGCAATGACGACCTTAAAGTTAAATAAGCTCTACAAAAAATATCCTAATAGTGATTTCTACTCTGTAGAAAATTTCGACTTGCAAATCAAAGACAAAGAATTTATCGTCTTTGTTGGCCCTTCTGGATGTGGGAAATCCACAACGCTTCGTATGATTGCGGGACTGGAGGACATCACTGAGGGCGAGCTCTATATCGATGAGACACTAGTCAATGATATTGCTCCCAAGGATCGTGATATTGCCATGGTTTTCCAGAACTATGCCCTCTATCCACACATGACAGTCTATGACAACATGGCGTTTGGATTGAAACTGCGCAAGTACAGTAAGGAAGATATCGACAAACGGGTGCAAGAAGCAGCTGAAATCCTTGGTTTGAAAGAGTTTCTAGACCGCAAACCAGCGGACTTGTCTGGTGGTCAACGTCAACGGGTAGCTATGGGACGGGCCATCGTCCGAGATGCCAAGGTTTTCCTGATGGATGAACCTTTGTCAAACTTGGATGCGAAACTGCGGGTGTCCATGCGTGCTGAGATTGCCAAAATCCACCGCCGTATCGGAGCAACAATCATCTACGTTACCCACGACCAAACCGAGGCAATGACCTTGGCCGACCGCATTGTTATCATGTCAGCGACGAAAAATGAAGCGGGCACGGGAACTATCGGTCGTATCGAGCAAGTCGGAACTCCACAAGAGCTTTACAATGAACCAGCGAATAAGTTTGTTGCAGGCTTTATCGGCAGTCCAGCTATGAACTTCTTTGAAGTAATGGTATCTGGTCATCAACTGACTGATGGTGATCAACTCAATCTTACCCTGACAGGTGGTCAAGAGAAGCTTTTGACAGAAAAAGGCTACCAAGGTAAGAAAGTTATTTTGGGTATCCGACCAGAGGATATCTCAGCCGACTTGATTGTAGAGGATACTTTCCCTGGCGATGTGGTCGATGCGGAAGTTGTCGTGTCAGAGTTGCTGGGTAGTGACTCAGTGCTCTACTGTAAGGTGGGCAGCCAAGAGTTTTCAGCCAAGGTAGATGCTTCCAATTATCTGGAGCCAGGTTCGAAGCTTCGCTTCACCTTCAAACTACCTAAGAGTCATCTGTTTGATAGTGAGACTCAAAAACGAATTACTTTGTAAAACAACCTAAAATGAACTGACTGACTTTATTTTAGGATAAAAGAAAGGTCACAGAGAAGGAGTGATTGTACTTTTAAAAGTTTAGGATTTTAATCAAATATAGGTGGATTCTTGTCCAGAGAAATAACACAGGAAAAACGAGGCTGGGGCGCCTAATGAAAGAGGTCCGTCCCACTCTCCAATAGGCAGGTAAAAGCTGTTTAGGTCAGCTTGGAATCTTAATTTTAAAGGAGAAAAACAAATGAAAATGAAGAAATTGCTTTGTTCATTGGTAGCGGGAGCCGCAGTTCTTACGTTAGCAGCTTGTAGCGGTGGTGGTAGCTCAAATAAAGCAGCTAGCTCTGGTGATAAATCTGGTAAGACAGAGATTACTTGGTGGGCATTCCCTGTCTTCACTCAAGAAAATGCCAATGACGGTGTGGGAACTTATGAAAAATCCATCATTGAAGCATTTGAAAAAGCAAATCCAGACATTCATGTCAACTTGGAAACAATCGACTTCAAGTCAGGTCCAGAAAAAATTACGACAGCTATCGAAGCTGGAACAGCGCCAGACGTGCTCTTCGATGCACCAGGCCGGATTATTCAATACGGTAAAAACGGTAAGTTGGCAGACTTGAACGACCTCTTCACAGATGATTTCGTCAAAGATGTTAACAACGATAACATTATCCAAGCCAGCAAGGCTGGAGACAAAGCTTATATGTATCCAATCAGCTCTGCTCCATTCTACATGGCAATGAATAAGAAAATGTTGGAAGATGCTGGTGTCCTCAACCTAGTTAAAGAAGGCTGGACAACAGATGACTTTGAAAAAGTTTTGAAAGCGCTTAAAGACAAAGGTTATACACCTGGATCTCTCTTCAGTAATGGTCAAGGTGGTGACCAAGGAACTCGTGCCTTCATCGCTAACCTCTATGGTGGATCTGTTACAGACGAAAAAGTAACTAAATATACAACTGATGATCCGAAATTTGTCAAAGGTCTTGAAAAAGCAGTGAGCTGGATCAACAATGGCCTTATGATGAACGGTTCTCAATACGATGGTGGAGCAGACATCCAAAACTTCGCTAACGGTCAAACTTCTTACACTGTACTTTGGGCACCAGCACAAAATGGTATCCAAGCTAAATTGTTGGAAGCAAGTAAAGTAGAAGTGGTTGAAGTACCATTCCCATCAGACTCAGGTAAACCTGCCCTTGAATACCTTGTAAATGGTTTTGCAGTCTTTAACAACAAAGACGACAAGAAAGTAGAAGCAGCCAAGAAATTTGTGAAATTCATCGCTGATGACAAAGAATGGGGACCTAAGAACGTTGTTCGTACAGGTGCTTTCCCAGTTCGTACATCATTTGGTAAACTCTATGATGACAAGCGTATGGAAACAATCAGTGGCTGGACTAAATACTACTCACCATACTACAACACCATTGATGGATTTGCAGAAATGAGAACACTCTGGTTCCCAATGTTGCAATCTGTATCTAATGGAGATGAAAAAGTTGAACCTGCTTTGAAGACATTTACTGAAAAAGCAAACGAAACGATTACTAAAAAATAAGCAAGTTTAAAATCCGCCCCTTTTTCTGTTGTCAGTCTCTAAAAATGGAAAAAGGGGTATTTTGTTAGAAAATCTTGAAAGAGGGGTACCTCATTGTGAAAGTCAATAAAATCAGAATGAAAGAAACCCTAATATCATATGCGTTTTTAGCTCCAATTCTTATATTCTTTACAGTATTTGTTTTGGCGCCTATGATAATGGGATTTATCACTAGTTTCTTTAATTATACAATGACCTCATTTACATTCGTTGGGTTTGATAACTACATTCGGATGTTCAATGATCCAGTTTTTGTCAAGTCACTCATTAATACAGTTATTATTGTAATCGGCTCTGTGCCAGTAGTTGTGCTCTTCTCTTTGTTTGTAGCTTCACAAACCTATGAGATGAATGCTGTTTCTCGCTCTTTCTACCGTTTTGTCTTCTTCCTACCGGTTGTTACAGGTAGTGTTGCCGTGACAGTCGTGTGGAAGTGGATCTACGATCCGCTATCTGGTATTTTGAACTTTGTTTTGAAATCTGGCCATATCATCAACCAAAACATTTCTTGGTTGGGAGACAAACAGTGGGCATTAGCCGCTATTATTGTTATTTTGCTGACAACATCTGTCGGTCAGCCGATTATTCTCTACATTGCAGCTATGGGAAATATCGATAATTCTCTAGTTGAGGCCGCGCGTGTGGATGGGGCGACAGAGATGCAAGTTTTTTGGAAAATCAAATGGCCGAGCCTTTTGCCAACGACACTTTATATCGCTATCATCACAACTATTAACTCATTCCAGTGTTTCGCCTTGATTCAGCTGTTGACATCAGGCGGACCAAACTATTCAACCAGTACGCTTATGTACTATCTATATGAAAAAGCCTTCAAGCTATCTGAATATGGCTATGCAAACACCATGGGAGTCTTTCTGGCGATTATGATTGCGATTATCAGTTTCGCCCAGTTCAAGATTCTCGGTAACGATGTGGAATATTAAAGAAAGGAGCAGGAATATGAAACCAAAAAAATTTAATTCATTTAAAGTGTTTTCATCTGTTATTTTAGCACTTTTGACCGTGCTCTTTGTCTTTCCATTCTACTGGATTCTGACTGGAGCTTTTAAATCTCAGCCGGATACCATTATGATTCCGCCTCAATGGTGGCCACAAAACCCGACAACAGAGAACTTCCAGCAATTAGCCGTTCAAAACCCGGCTTTACAATGGATGTGGAACAGTGTCTTCATTTCTCTTGCGACCATGTTCTTGGTTTGTGCGACGTCATCCCTAGCTGGTTACGTTTTGGCTAAGAAACGTTTTTACGGGCAACGGATTCTCTTTGCCATCTTTATCGCAGCTATGGCCTTGCCTAAGCAGGTTGTCCTAGTTCCTCTAGTGCGGATTGTCAATTTCATGGGAATCCACGATACCCTTTGGGCGGTTATTTTGCCTTTAGTTGGCTGGCCGTTCGGGGTCTTCCTCATGAAGCAGTTTAGTGAAAATATCCCGACAGAGCTTCTGGAATCAGCTAAGATCGACGGTTGTGGTGAAATCCGGACTTTCTGGAGTGTAGCCTTTCCTATCGTCAAACCCGGCTTTGCTGCACTGGCTATCTTCACCTTTATCAATACTTGGAATGACTACTTCATGCAGCTCGTAATGTTGACCTCGCGGAACAATCTGACGATTTCGTTAGGCGTTGCGACTATGCAGGCTGAGATGGCAACCAACTACGGTCTGATTATGGCCGGTGCTGCTTTGGCGGCGGTGCCAATCGTAGCAGTCTTCCTCATCTTCCAAAAATCCTTTACCCAAGGAATTACTATGGGAGCTGTCAAAGGATAAGGCACTCAATAGAGGAAATAAAACTATGATTTTTGATGATTTAAAAAATGTGACTCGTTACAAGGGCCTTCATCCAAATCTGGATAAAGCGATTGATTATCTCTATGAGCACCGCAAAGACAGCTTTGACTTGGGACGCTATGAAGTGGATGGAGATAAGGTCTTTCTCTTGGTTCAGGATAATGCGCTCAATCAAGAGGCCAATGATCAATTTGAATATCATAAAAAATATGCAGATTTTCATCTGCTAGTAGCAGGGCATGAGTATTCTGCCTATGGTAGCCAGATAGTCGATGAGGCAGTGGCTTTTGATGAAGAGGCGGATATCGGCTTTGTTCATTGTCAAAATCGTTATCCTCTCTTGTTGGGTTACCATAATTTTGCAATTTTCTTTCCAGGAGAAGCTCATCAGCCGAATGGCTATGCGGGTCTGGAAGAAAATGTCAGAAAGTATCTTTTTAAAGTTTTAATAGACTAGCCCTAGGTGAGCGAGATTTTTGAGTGTGCCAGGCTAGCAGAGAAAGGAGAGACTTATGTCAGATAAGGGAACAGGACTTATCAGAGCTATATTTGATACGGATAATTTCTTCATGCAAATCTGTGAGAAAATCCTGGATTTAATGACGGTCAATCTTCTCTTTCTCTTGTCTTGCCTGCCCTTGGTGACCATTGGGGTTGCCAAGATCAGCCTCTATCAAACACTTTTTGAAATCAAGGGAAACCGTCGAGTAAAAGTAATCAGAACTTACACTCGAATCTTTCGAGAAAATTGGAGGCAAGGACTCAAACTGGGCTTGCTGGAATTGGCTTTAGTCGGTATCAGTCTCTTTGACCTCCTGCTTTTTCGGACGCAGGAAGCCCTGCCTTTCCAAGTTTTAAAGGCGGTTTGTTTTGGAATTATTATTTTTACAATCCTGCTTTCTCTTTGCGTTTATCCCTTGGCTGGTAAGTTTCTCATGTCTTTTAGAGACCTTTTACAGACCAGCCTAGTGATTGTAAGTCTGAATTTTCCTTGGTTCTTTGTTATGATGGCGGTTATAGCCGCGATCCTTGTCATTATCTATAGTTCAGGCTTTGTGTTGCTGTTAGGATTTTCCCTCTTTGCCTTTATCGGCTTTGCAGGTCTGGCTTTTTTGCAGCTTCCTATTTTGGAAAAAATCTTCGCTAAATATAGCAGTCTATAATCTACAATTTGTACATTTGGAGAAAATTTGAAAATGAAAGATTTAAAGAAATATCACGGTGTCATCCCAGCTTTTTATGCTTGTTATGACGAGGAGGGTGAAATCAGCCCGGAGCGGACTCGCGCTTTGGTGGAGTATTTCATCGACAAGGGCGTGCAAGGTCTCTATGTCAACGGCTCATCAGGCGAATGTATCTACCAGAGCGTGGCCGACAGAAAAGTAATTTTGGAAGAGGTAATGAAAGTTGCTAAGGGCAAACTGACCATCATTGCTCACGTAGCCTGCAACAATACTAAAGACAGTATCGAGTTGGCAAAACATGCGGAAGCTCTAGGAGTTGATGCCATTGCGGCTATTCCGCCGATTTATTTCCGTCTGCCAGAATATTCTGTCGCTCAGTACTGGAATGATATCAGTGCGGCTGCCCCACATACTGATTTTGTGATTTATAATATTCCGCAGTTGGCTGGTGCAGCGCTGACTCCGAGTCTTTATAAGGAAATGCTGAAGAATGAGCGCGTGATTGGGGTGAAAAATTCCTCCATGCCAGTTCAGGATATCCAGACCTTCGCAGCACTTGGTGGCAGTGACCATTTGGTCTTTAACGGTCCAGATGAGCAGTTCTTGGGTGGTCGTCTCATGGGAGCAGCAGCTGGAATTGGTGGTACCTATGGAGCTATGCCAGAACTCTTCCTTAAACTGAATCAACTGATTGCAGACAAGGAACTAGAAAGAGCTAAAGAGCTGCAGTTTGCCATTAACGACATTATCGGCAAGCTAACCAGTGCTCACGGCAATATGTATGCTGTTATCAAAGAAGTTCTCAAGCTCAACGAAGGACTGGCTATCGGCTCTGTCCGTGCTCCTTTGACACCAGTCGTAGAAGCAGACCGTCCAGTCGTAGAAGCAGCAGCGGCCTTGATCCAAGAAACTAAGGAGCGCTTCCTCTAAAAGAAAGAAGGATGCTTATGGGAAATTATGTTACGATTGACATTGGCGGTACCAATATCAAATACGGCCTGATAGACGACCAAGAAACGCTAGTAGAAGCCCATGAAATACCTACGGAAGCCCATAAGGGTGGTCCAGAGATTATGCAAAAGGTTGAAAGCATTGTTGCAGCCTATTTAGAAAAAGGACCTCTGGCTGGGATTTGTATTTCATCAGCTGGCATGGTGGATCCAGACAAGGGAGAAATCTTTTACGCTGGTCCTCAGATTCCTAACTATGCTGGGACGCAATTTAAGAAGGTCTTGGAGGAGGAATTTTCTATTCCTTGCGAGATTGAGAACGACGTCAATTGTGCCGGTCTGGCTGAGGTCATGTCTGGCCATGGTAAGGGAGCAAAAATTGCTGTCTGTCTGACGATTGGGACAGGGATTGGTGGCTGTCTGGTAGCGGATGGGCAAGTTTTTCACGGCTTTAGCAACTCAGCCTGCGAAGTAGGCTATCTGCACCTGCCGGACGGGGCTTTTCAGGATGTGGCTTCGACCACAGCCTTGGTTCAATATGTCGCTGACTTGCACGGAGAAGATCCATCTCTCTGGAATGGTCGCAGGATTTTCAAAGAAGCGACCGAGGGCAATACCTTCTGTATCAAAGGAATTGACCGCATGGTTGGCTATCTGGGTCAAGGAATTGCCAATATCTGCTATGTCGTCAATCCGGAAATCGTCGTCTTGGGCGGTGGTATTATGGGGCAAGAGGCCATTCTTCGACCGCGTATCCAAGCGGCTCTCAAGGATGCTCTGGTGCCGAGCATAGCTGAGAAGACCAAACTAGCCTTTGCCTATCACCAAAATACGGCAGGCATGTTCGGAGCCTACTACCACTTTAAAAATAAACATCAGTAATCTAAGCAAACCTGGGGAGTGACCTCAGGTTTCTTGCTTCTAGAAAAACTGCTTCTGTAGATGGACAGATAGTACTTTAGAAGAAGTTGACATGACAGGAAAAATTCGGTGGATAGAGCTAAATTTCCAAAAATTTAACTTTGCTCCCTTGTCTTTAGAAGTAGATTTAAAAGGTTGCCCAAGACTTTTAAGAAGTACCAGCCCTTTGAGGTTGAGCAGTCAGTAACCCATCAAGGAGTTAAAAATAAGGCCAGGATTTTTGTCCTAGCCTTTTATTGATGCCTACGGTAATAGCCGTTAAGTTTGTGATTTTCCCAGTAACTATTGAAGATTTTTTCCTTTCTCTCTCGGTCGATTTCTAGGAAAAAGGCATAAAGTATGTCAATCATCAGCAGCATTGGGAACTGAGCTGAGATTCGTTGGATGAACTGAGGTTTACTTTGCATTGCAACTGGGATGATTTCTGAAAAATCTTCTTTAATCAAATCAGGCTGGCCAGTGATTAACACGGTCTTAGCCCCCATGCCCTTGGCATCAATCAGGCTGTCAATAATAGATGGGGTTTGACCTGAAAGAGAAAAGCCGATAACTAGGCAGTTTTTGTCTAAAATGCTCGTTGTCCAAGCAAAGCCATCCGCATCTGTCAGGGCTTCACAAATAACCCCTAAGCGCATGAAGCGCAGTTTCATATCGCGGGCGACGAGCCCCGAGCTTCCCGTGCCAAAAAAATAGACACGATCTGCTTTTTCAATCAGCTGGGCTACGCGCTCCAATCTTTTTTCGTCAATCAAGTCCTCGGTTTGTTGCCGAATTTGAATATAGTTGCGTAGGACTTGGCGGGACGAAGCATTTTTCAGATTTGTATGCTCCGTTTTACTGATTTTCAGTTGTTGGAGATATTGGAAATTGAACTCCCGATAGCCCTTGAAGCCACATTTTTTTGCAAAACGGGTCAGGGCTGCCTGTGAGATGTGTAAGGTTTGGGCTACTTCGAGGGAGGACAGGTCCCCTTCTATCTCTGTCGGAGTCAAAAAATAGTCGGCAATCTGTTTTTCGACATCGGTCATAATGTCGTAACAGCTTTCGATGATGGCCAAGATATTTTGCTGGTGTCTCATGATGGGTCACTTTCTTTGGTCAAAATAATAAAAACGTATTTTCATTATAACATAGTTTAGAGAAAATAAAGCGTTTACAAAACTAATAATTGTCAGATCTGGCTTTCCAATAAAGTATGAGTAGACTGTAATCTCAACATTTCTAGATATTATGACCGCCTTTTTCTGAAGAGGTGTTTCCTAAAGTTTGCGCCGAATGAAAGAAAAAGTGATATAATTTACACAAGTAATGTTCCAAGTTTGGATCTGAAGCAAAGAAGATAGGAGTCACTGCCACTACAGCTTCTAATTCTTATTGTGGAAATCAGTAAAGTTATATTGTGAGGTTTTTATGCGAATCAATGAACTAGGCCAGCCTATTGGAGAGGCTCTGCCAGATTTTAAGCCGGGGGACTTACCTAAGCTAGAGCGAATAGAAGGTCAGTATGTTGTCATTGAGCGGTTGTCCAAAGATAAGCATGGAGCGGATTTGTATGAAGTGTATGGTCCGGATTCACCTGCGGATATGTGGACCTATCTCTTTCAAAATCCTGCCCAAAATCAGGCAGAATGGTCCCAGAAGCTAGATCGGATGCTGGAAGCTCAGGATCGTTTCCACTATGCCATTGTGGACAAGGAGAGTGGAAAGGCGCTGGGAACCTTCGCTTTAATGAGAATTGACCGAGGCAATCGTGTGATTGAAGTAGGCGCTGTGACCTATTCACCGCAGCTGAAGCGCACCAGACTGGCTACAGAAGCCCAGTACTTACTGGCACGCTATGTCTTTGAAGAGCTGGAGTATCGCCGTTACGAATGGAAATGCGATGCACTCAATCAGCCCTCAAGGCGGGCAGCAGAGCGGCTGGGCTTTACCTACGAAGGTAGGTTCCGTCAGGCGGTCGTCTATAAGGAACGCAACCGAGATACCGACTGGCTCTCTATGATTGACAGCGATTGGCCGGCCGTCAAGACTCGTCTGGAGAAATGGCTGAGCCCAGACAATTTCGACGAAAAGGGCCAGCAAATAAAAGCCTTGTCTGAGTTTTGATATTTGATTGAGTCTGGGACAAAAGTCCTAGCCTCTCAATTGTCTTTGGATTGTCGAGCAAGACGCAGTGGTTGAGTGGGCTCTACTACGCTGATTTCATCAGCTTTTACAGCCCTACTCAACTGTGCGGAGGTGGGACGACGAAATCGAATTCTAACGAATTACCGATTTCTGTCCCACTCTCTTTTTGTTTTTTAATTTTGATGAAAATGGAGAATTTTCTGATAAATTTTGGTATAATAAAACGAACTACAGATAAAGGATGAGAGAGAATGACTTTAGTTTATCAATCAACGCGTGACGAAAAGAATAGAGTAACAGCCAGCCAGGCGATTCTGCAAGGTTTGGCAACAGACGGCGGGCTCTTTACGCCCATTACCTATCCGCAGGTCGATTTGGACTTTGCCAAGCTCAAAGACGCTTCTTATCAGGAAGTAGCCAAGCTGGTTTTGTCTGCATTTTTGGATGATTTTTCTGAAGCAGAGCTGGACTACTGTATCAACCATGCCTACGACAGCAAGTTTGATGATGCGGTGATTGCTCCCTTGGTCAAGCTGGATGGTCAGTACAATCTAGAGCTTTTCCACGGGGCGACTATTGCCTTCAAGGATATGGCTTTGTCTATCCTGCCTCACCTGATGACAACCGCGGCCAAAAAGCACGGCTTGGAAAACAAAATTGTTATTCTGACAGCTACTTCTGGCGATACAGGCAAGGCGGCTATGGCAGGCTTTGCGGATGTTCCTGGGACTGAAATCATCGTCTTCTATCCGAAAGACGGTGTCAGCAAGGTCCAAGAGCTGCAAATGACGACGCAGACAGGTGCCAATACGCATGTGGTGGCCATTGATGGCAACTTTGACGATGCCCAGACCAATGTCAAGCAGATGTTTAACGACACAGACTTGCGGGCTCGTCTCTTGGAGCATAAACTGCAGTTTTCATCAGCTAACTCTATGAATATCGGCCGTTTGGTGCCGCAGATTGTTTACTATGTCTATGCTTATGCTCAGCTGGTGAAGACGGGAGAAATCACAGCAGGCGACAAGGTCAACTTTACCGTTCCGACGGGGAACTTTGGCAATATCCTGGCGGCCTACTATGCCAAGCAAATCGGTCTTCCAGTTGGCAAGCTGATTTGCGCATCGAATGAAAACAATGTCCTGACGGATTTCTTCAAGACTCAGGTTTATGACAAGAAGCGGAGCTTCAAGGTGACCACTAGTCCATCCATGGATATTCTGGTTTCCTCTAACTTGGAGCGTTTGATTTTCCATCTGTCTGGTAACAGCGCTGAGAAAACAGCTGCTCTGATGGCGGCTCTGAATGAGCAAGGCCAGTATGAACTGACCGACTTCGACGCTGAGATTTTAGAGCTCTTTGCGGCTGACTATGCGACAGAGCAAGAAACAGCAGCTGAAATCAAGCGGGTCTATCAAGCGTCCGACTACATTGAAGACCCACATACAGCCGTTGCGTCCGCTGTCTATCAAAAATATCTGGCAGAAACAGGTGATCAGCGCAAGACTGTTATCGCATCTACTGCTAGTCCTTATAAATTCCCAGTCGTGGCCGTTGAGGCTGTGACTGGTCAGACAGGACTCAGTGATTTTGAGGCTTTGGGCCAACTGCACGAACTTTCTGGCGTAGCCCTGCCACCAGCTGTGGACGGCTTAGAAACAGCACTAGTTCGCCACAAAACGACGGTCGCTGCAGACCAAATGCAGGCAGCAGTCGAGGATTACTTGGGCTTGTAAAAATGGCTTAGAAAGCCTAAAATCAGCTGGATATCTGGCTGATTTTTTAGTATTGTAGAGTTTTCAATCTTTTTACAGTCCAAGAACTTGGAAATCTCTAAGATAGTTCTCTTATTTACAAAAGAAGTTCTCATTTTATTTATGCTATACTAGTGTCATAAAGTTAGGAAACGTCGCTTGCATTAAGCTGGTAGTTCTTACTGCATAGTTATTTAATTATATAGGCTTTATCAAGTAAGCTACATTCCTTGTGGATATTGCAAAGGAATCGATCGGTATTTCTAGAAAGGATTTGTTATGAACGAAATTATCGTCAATGAAAGCATTGAAATGGTCGATAAATTTTTAAGTTTGGTCACGATTGATTTGGCCGACGATCTTGACAGACAGTTGGCAGCAGCCTATATTTTCGGGATGTTAAACGGAAAGGCGCAAAAGGATTCCATTAGTCCAGAAAATGTCCAAGCCTTGATGATTCGAATTGGTATTGAAAAGCTTCAGTATACTCCCGAGCTAGCCTTTGAAATGACACAGTTTGTCATCAATGCGACGGATAAGGAATTTCATCCAACGGTTCATGCGATTATCCACAGAGGTCTAGAAGGCTACTTCCTATATTCCGACAGTCAATTTGGCGCTCTTTCAGATGATTTTAAGGACATTGTTCAAGTAGTGAAAAGTTAATGTTATAGGGGAGGGCATTCGATTTTATAATCGGACTTATTTCGTCAGTTTTCAAATCGGAGGATAACATGGTGGTCTATTGTGGTTTGGCAAACGCTTGTCCATAGATTTTGTGGTATACTGGGATTGTAGAGCCAGCAAATTTGGTGAAAACTTGGCATAAATATCACCAAGCTATCATGCCTTTCGTGAGAGTTTCCGAAATGGTCTATCGAATCTGGGCGATAACTTTGCCTATGCTAATGCTCACTTTAGTGACGATTTCAGCCGAAGCGGTGCCCGTGTCTACAACATGGCTGCTGATACAGGTAGAGGAGCTCGTAAGGTAACGACAGAGTTCGGAAAAGAAACAAGCGAACATTTGGCCAAGCATAGCGATGATGTGGCGAGAGGTTTGGAAGCAGTTAGTGGTGACGCAGGACGAGAAATAAAACCACGAAAACTTACAAGAAAAGAGAAGAAACTTTATAAACGTCCCTCTGGTTATCGAAAGGGTATGCGAGATCAGGTCTGGGAAATTGCTAAAAATGATGATGGTGTTGTTTTGGATCCACTTACAAACAAAGTTATAGATAAAAGTGAAGCTTGGGATATGGGATATAAACCAGGATATGAGTTTTGGAAGCATCAACAAAGTGCTGCTGAGAGAGGGATTTCAAGAAAACAATTTTTAGATGAATATCATAATGTAGATCATTTTAGGCCAGAGTTACTAATTTCTAACCGTTCTCATAAAGGCGAAATTGGTTCTAATCTATATTATGGACCGTAATAAAATAGTTTTTATTGTAGTAAATTTAAGGAGGAGAATCAAATGAAATACGATAAAGTTAAAATTGCACAGGAAATTGCAAGGGCTGTAGGGGGAGTTCCTCAAGCCTATACATTTAGAAATCACGATAACAAATTAGATTTATTCATTGGAGAGAATCGTCCGGATGATTATTTAACAACTGCAGCAACAATTGGCTTATCAGAATATACAATTTATCGTCGAATAAATGATAAGCCTTTAAGAGTTGAAATCATTGGAGCAGCTGATGCGGAGTTGGAATATTTTCCAAATATTATAGCAGACTGTGGCTTTAATATTGTGAGGGGAGAGTACAGCATCTCTCCAGGTGCAGTCTATCCAAATATTATTAGAAATTACTATCCTAATGCGAAAGTAAATCATATATTTTTCACTCAGCCTTTCTTGTGGGATTTAGAATCTTTTGATTTTGATGAAGAGTATGTTACGTGGTTACAAGCGATCCCTATTACAGAAGCTGAGTTTCAGTTTTTAGAAAAGCATGGCGCCGAATTAGGACCACAGAAGTTAGAGGAATTATTTGAAGAGCACCAGATAGATGTTTATGATTTTATGAGGCCTTCTGTAGTGTAATAAATTTTTTATCTTCGTTCAGGAGCAGAGACCTTCCTGTTTTTAAACTCATAAACATCAGTTGTGAGTTCGACCTCGCTCTCGGTTGACATGCGACCATGGAAATTGGATAAAAGACTGCCTCAATGGTGGTCTTTTTGATTTTCCAAACGTTGGTACATATGGTTTGTGGTATACTAGGATTATAATGAAACATGCTAGAATCTAAACTGGAGGATAAAATGGAAAAACAAATTAATGAAAAAATTATTGAAATTGTGCATCAAGCCAACGATATGATTCCAGTTGAGTGGGATGATCTTTATATCAATTTTGAAGTGGACAGAACTTTGAGTGGAGGAGTTAACTTTTTCTTTAAATACAATGGAGAGTACCATTATTTCTTTTATATTCCTCGAGATTTTGGAGTTTCTAAGTTGGAATTCTTTGAGGAGTACGATAAATTATTTGAAAAAGCTCAGGAATTAAAAAGAGTATTTATGGATCATGAATTGAGCGATTGGTCAGCGGGGTTGATTCATTTGGATGAAAATAACAAGTTATCGGTAGACTTTGATTATGCACCATGGCTTGAAAGTGACTTTGGGCCAAGTGCTAGAACCTCTTTTTTCCAATATAAATACTTGGGCAAGCAACCAGCTAACGAAAAAGAACTTGAGCAGTTTAAGGCTATGGAAGCCTTCCAGAAGGAACATAATGGAAAATAGTTATTTCTAAGAAGTTGGAAACGCTCTAGTCTAGTAGCGGGTTAGGTAAGTGATTGTGATGTTAAATAATTTGAAATGTTTTGGTAGACTTTCTAATTTAGAGGTAAGTGAACTTGAACAAAGGTTAGACTTGAAGTTTCCATCAGATTATAAAGAATTTTTATCTTTTTCAAATGGTGGTCATGTAGAGAATGAATATATGGTTATTCAGGCACCTAGCTTGACAGATGAGCTAGTCATTAATTTCTTTCTGGGAAAAAATGAGGATAAGAATGTTGATTTAGTTTCCTGGAATCATGACTTTAATGGTGAACTTCCATCGTCTACTTATATTTTTGCAGTTGAATATGGTGGAGGTATGTTTATTCATATTTTGGAAGGAGCGGATAGAGGTATTTATTTTTGGGACAGTAATTTTGGTCTTCCAGAAACATCTGATGAAGAGAATGTATTTTTCTTGGCAAATACCTTCTCAGACTTTTTAGCAATGATAAAAGTTGAAAAGAAATAAGTTCAGCGCCACCCTCGAGGTGGCCTTCTTATTAGCAGAGGAAGTTCTCATTTTATTTATGTTATACTAGAATCATATAATTAGTAAAGGTCATTTTAAGTTTTGAAGAAGTGAGCTTGAAAGGTGGCCTCGGGCTCTCAGCGAATATCAATATAAAAGTAAGCAGACCAGATTGGTGAGGTGATGGAATGGTAAAATTTTCAAAAATAGATAAACAACTAAATAAAGAACTGAAGCAGTCTATCCGTTCGGCAGCTAAGCGCTTGAAACTTAAATCAAGAAGTGAAAGGTTTTTTGATAAAGTAGGAGACTATCTGGTTAAGTATATGATTGATATTGATTTTCCAGATAATGAGTTTCGTCTAATCATTCGTCCTTATATCAAACCCTATATTATTGATGATATTTTTTGGGAAGTCTTTGATATGGCGAGTAATTCACAGGAGCCCATGAGTCTTCGGGCAGTAGGAGCCTTTACGGTTCATGACTTATCATTACCATATAAGGTAGTTAGAGAAGACTGGACGATGGAGAATCTTGACTTAGAAAAAGTTGAAGTTAAGGTTTTCGAGGGGCTCTCAGAGGCGCATGAAGAAGTCATAAAACTGATCAGTGGGTTCGCAAGTTTTGAAGATTTTTATGCTTACACAATTGAGAATGGACCAAGGATTGCCGGCTATGATCTAATGGGGATGCTTTTAATGATCCACCGGGAACAATACCAAGAAGCACTTCAAATGGCAGAAGGCTTAATCGCAAAACGAGATTTCGGAGACTTCCAAAATAAGAGTAAATGGATTAATGAATATATCGTTGATTATTGTAAAGAAAGGCTTTAGCTAGACAGTGGCATCTAATCCCAGTTTTAACTTGAAATTAACACAACCTAACTGGAGGATAACATGGAAGAACAAATGAATGAGAAAATTCGTGAGATTGCACAGAGTGTTAATGAGACAATACCAGTAGTCTGGGATAATCTTTATATTGGTATAAATCTTGCTTTTGATGGGGGAGAGGTATATTATTTCTTTAATGAAGAGGGGAAAAATGAGTATATCTACAATCTCTATATTCCAAAGCGGTATGGTATTCCTAATTTAGAATTTCGGAATCAAGAAAGACGCACCTTTAGATTGGCTTGGGAATTGAGAAAAATTTTTGAGAAAGAAGAACAACCTTTGTGGACTTCTTGTACGATAAAGGTTCTTGGTACGAAATTATCTGCTGAATTTGACTATGCACCATGGAATGAAAGCAGTTTTCGCTCAGGCCAGCAATTGGACTTTTTTGAACATAAATATCTCGGAAAGCAACCAGCTAACGAAAAAGAACTAGAGCAGTTCAAGGCCATGGAAGCCTTCCAGAAGGAACATAATAGACAGTAGTTTGATTGTATTAGGAATTTTTGTGGATGACGAGTTATAAAAAAATCATGAACATTGCTCTGCCGGCTATGGCGGAGAACTTTTTGCAGATGCTCATGGGCATGGTCGACAGCTATCTGGTGGCCAGTCTGGGGCTGATTGCGATCTCTGGTGTTTCGGTGGCCGGCAATATCATTACGATTTATCAGGCAATTTTTATCGCGCTGGGGGCTGCTGTTTCCAGTCTCATCTCCAAGACTCTGGCTCAGGGAGACAAGGAGCGTTTGGCCTATCATATAGCTGAGGCTATCAAGCTGACGCTGCTTCTGAGCCTTCTGTTGGGGCTGATTTCCTTGCTCTTTGGCAGGCAGATGCTGGATCTGCTGGGGACGGAAAAAGCGGTGGCTGAAGCAGGTGGTCTCTATCTGGCTCTGGTTGGTGGGACCATTGTCCTGCTAGGCTTGATGACTTCCTTTGGAGCTTTAGTGCGGGTCACGCGCAATCCCAGATTTCCCATGTATGTCAGTCTTCTGACCAATGTCCTCAATGCCCTTTTTTCAGCTCTGGGAATTTATGTCTTTCGGCTTGGCATTGTCGGTGTAGCGCTGGGGACGGTGCTGGCTCGTCTAGTTGGTGTACTGATTCTTTGGTGGAAGCTAGACTTGTCCACGATCAGCTGGAGCTGGGGTTTAGATGGAGAGCTTTTGCGCCTGTCTCTGCCGGCTGCTGGAGAGCGGCTCATGATGCGGGCGGGCGATGTGGTGATTATCGCCATTGTGGTCGTCTTTGGGACGGATGCAGTAGCGGGGAATGCCATCGGTGAAGTCCTGACTCAGTTTAACTACATGCCAGCCTTTGGGGTCGCGACAGCAACCGTCATGCTGGTAGCCCATGCGGTTGGCGAGGGAGATATGCAAGCGGTAAGTCTGATTCGTCAGCGGGTCTTCTGGCTGTCTTTTGCTTGCATGCTGCCCTTGGCTTTAGGGATTTTCGCCCTTGGTCGACCCCTGACCTTGCTCTATACGGACAATAGCGGAGCGATCACAGCCAGTCTTTCAGTCATCCTCTTCTCCCTGCTGGGAACTCCCATGGCAGTGGGAACCGTGATTTACACAGCGGTTTGGCAGGGGCTGGGCAATGCCAGACTGCCCTTTTATGCCACGACTATTGGTATGTGGCTGATCCGCATCATCTCAGGCTATTTGTTGGGTGTGACCTTTGGTTTGGGTCTGCCAGGAGTCTGGGCTGGGACTCTCTTGGACAATGGCTTCCGCTGGCTATTTTTAAAGGTTTTATACGACAGAAAAATGAGGGAAATCACATGACAACAGCGTTTATTTGGGATTTGGACGGAACCTTGCTGGACTCTTATGATGCTATTTTGGCAGGAATTGAGGAAACCTATACTCACTATGGTTTGGACTTCGACAGGGCGAGTATTCACAGCTATATCCTAAAGCACTCTGTCCAGAAGCTTTTGGAAAAAGTAGCGTCTGAGAAAGGGCTGGACGCTGCCGAGATGAATGCCTTCCGTGGAGCAAGTCTAAAGGAGAAGAATGCTCAGATTCATCTGATGGAAGGAACGGCGGAGATACTGGCTTGGGCTAAAGAGCAGGGCATTGCCCAGTTCGTCTATACCCACAAGGGACTCAATGCCCATCAAATCTTGCAAGACTTGGGCATTCATGACTATTTTACAGAAATCATCACAACGGCCAATGGCTTTAAGCGCAAGCCCCACCCAGAGGGTGTCGACTATCTGCTCGCGAAATATGGCCTGGATAAGCAGGAAACCTACTATATCGGGGACCGGACCCTAGATGTAGATGTCGCAGTCAATAGTGGCATCCAGAGCATTAACTTCTGTGACTACCGATCAGAAATCAACCAGAAAATAGAGAAGTTGGTGGATATCAAGCAATTATTTACAAGATAAAAAGCAGACCAGAACTGATCTACTGTCAGTCTAGCCTGCTTTTTCTTTTACATATGCTCAATGTGAAGTTCTAGCAAGAACTCAAGAGCCTCAGGAGTACAGTTCTTTTTTTCAATAGGGAAACCGACAATTGGTCCCAACATGATATAAAAATCTTCTTTAGTATGAAAAACTTTGACGATGTCATCATAGCTATAAAGAAACTCTCCTCGTTTGCTTTTTACAGAAAATTTATCTTTCTCAAATATAAGAGTTTGCTCCATATCCTTCCAGAAAGGAGTTTTTCGATAGGCCTTCCTTATCTGAAAGTCCGTGCCAAAGTACATTACTGGGAATATAATCAAAGATGTAAATAGCACGATGAAGAAGGAAAATTGCTTCAGTTGCTCAGGTATAAAGGTCAGATAGAGCGACATGATTCCTATAAAGATGAGAATATTTAATAAGAATCCTTTTCCACGTAAGAAAACAGACCAAGCAAATCGTTGATACACTTCCTCAGTCACAAGAGTTGGAATGGTTATTGGGAACATGCTTCACCTCCTAGTTTTTATTATTATACCATAGAAGAGAGATAAGATATAGCTGGCTCTTGCTAGGCGATACGAGGCAAGGCAAGTTTCTTTTAGAGGAGGCGAGTGATTTTTTCATCTTTGTCTAAAACCAGTACATCTGGCATACTTAGGCTGCGCCAGAAGTCATAATCAATGCTGGAGTCAAATGCGCTCAGCAAGATGCAAATCAGATTGCCGTGGGAACTGATGATAATTTCTTCGTTTTGATGTTTGCTTTCTAGCTCATGAAGAAGAGCTAAAGCACGCTGTTGAGCTTGCTGATTGGATTCACCATCAACAAGTGAAAATGTTGGCCGTGACCAAAGTTTCATGAGGGCTTCTTCAAAATCTTGGTCAGCAATCGCTTGACTGCTTAGCTTTCGCTCTATTAGCCGTTTGTCGGTTTGAATAGCGAGTTTCAGACTTTGTGCTAAAGGCTCGACCGTTTGAATGGCCCTGCAGTAGGGACTAGAATAAATGGCGGTAATGGATTTGTTTGCTAAAAATTCAATCTGTGCCAAGGATTCTCGCCCTTTGTCTGATAATGGTCGGTTGATTTCATCAGGTGTATAGTTAGAATGTGCATGACGGATAAAATAGTAAGTGTTTTTCATAGGATAATTATAGCAAAATTTAAATCTCCATTCATTTTCTACCTATTTTCCACGCCGCCTTTTCTGTCTTTGTCCGCCTTTCGTGTTATAATAAACCTATGGAAAAAAAGAACAAATTATTATTAATCGACGGTTCATCTGTTGCTTTTCGCGCTTTTTTTGCGCTTTATAATCAAATCGATCGTTTCAAGAGTCCATCGGGCCTGCACACCAATGCCATTTATGGCTTCCACCTCATGCTCAACCATCTCTTGGAGCGCGTGCAGCCGACTCATGTCCTAGTCGCTTTTGATGCTGGAAAGACGACCTTCCGGACCGAGATGTACGCCGACTATAAGGCTGGTCGGGCCAAGACGCCGGATGAATTTCGTGAGCAGTTGCCCTTTATCCGAGAAATGCTGCAGCACCTAGGCATTCACTACTACGATTTGGCTCAGTACGAGGCGGATGACATTATCGGAACCTTGGACAAGATGGCTGAAAAGACAGCTGTGCCTTACGATGTGACCATTGTCAGTGGCGATAAAGACTTGATTCAGCTGACCGATGATAATACCGTTGTGGAGATTTCCAAGAAAGGCGTGGCCGAGTTTGAGGAATTTACCCCAGCCTACCTCATGGAAAAGATGGGCATCACGCCAGAGCAGTTCATTGACCTTAAGGCGCTGATGGGCGATCAGTCGGACAATATCCCCGGCGTGACCAAGATCGGCGAGAAGACTGGTCTCAAGCTCCTCTTGGAGTATGGCTCTTTGGAAAATCTCTATGAAAATATTGATCAGCTCAAGGCTTCCAAGATGAAGGAAAATCTGATCAATGACAAGGACAAGGCCTTCTTATCAAAAACCCTAGCCACTATCAATACTCAGGCTCCGATTGAAATCGGGCTAGATGATTTGGTTTATAAGGGTCCTCAGATAGAGGCACTGAGCAAGTTCTACGACGAGATGGGCTTCAAGCAGCTCAAAGCGCAGCTAGGAACTGGTCAAGAGCCGGTAGAAGTCAAACCAATTGAATTTATCAAAGTGACTGAGGTGACAGCGGATATGTTGGCACCGGAGCAATTCTTCTATTTTGAAATCTTGGGTGACAACTACCACAAGGAAGAGATTGTCGGTCTTGCCTGGGGCGATAGCCGTCAGATTTATGTTGGCACCAGCGATTTACTGCAGCAACCTCTCTTTCAGGAGTTTTTGACAAAAACAGCTCTGAAAACCTACGACCTCAAGCGGACCAAGGTACTGCTCAGTCATTATGGCATCGAGCTACCAGCAGCAGCCTTTGATGCGCGCCTAGCCAAGTATCTGCTTTCGACGGTCGAAGACAATGAGCTGGCGACTATTGCTCGGCTTTACGGCCAAACAATCCTGCTGACGGATGATGAGGTTTATGGCAAGGGAGCCAAGCGCGCTCTGCCAGAGCAAGAGCAGCTCTTTGAGCATCTAGCTCGTAAGGTTCAAGTACTGCTGGAAACAGAAGAGCCAATGCAAGAGCAGCTCCGTTCCCACGACCAGCTGGGTTTGTTGCTTGAAATGGAGCAGCCGCTGGCCTTTGTCTTAGCCAAGATGGAGATTGCGGGGATCAAGGTTGAGCGGGAAACCCTGCAGGGTATGCAGGCAGAAAATGAAAAGACGCTGGAAAGTCTAACGCAGGAGATTTATGATCTGGCTGGTCAGGAGTTCAATATTAACTCACCGAAACAGCTGGGAACCATTCTCTTTGAGGATATGGGGCTGCCACTGGAGTACACCAAAAAGACCAAGATGGGCTACTCGACAGCGGTGGATGTGCTGGAGCGTTTAGCACCCATTGCACCGATTGTGTCTAAGATTCTGGAATACCGTCAAATCAGCAAGCTCCAGTCCACTTATATCATCGGACTGCAGGAGGCGATTGCGGCTGACGGCAAGATTCACACTCGCTATGTTCAGGATTTGACTCAGACGGGCCGCCTGTCCTCGGTTGACCCGAACCTGCAGAATATCCCCGTTCGTTTGGAGCAGGGGCGCCTGATTCGCAAGGCCTTTGTACCGGAGTGGGCAGACAGTGTGCTTCTCAGCTCGGATTATTCCCAGATTGAGCTGCGGGTGCTGGCTCACATTTCGCAGGACGAGCATTTGATTGCTGCCTTTCAGCATGGAGAAGATATTCATACGGCTACCGCTATGCGGGTCTTTGGTATTGAAAAGGCAGAGGATGTGACGCCCAATGACCGCCGCAATGCCAAGGCTGTCAACTTTGGAGTGGTATATGGCATTTCTGACTTCGGATTGGCCAATAATCTGGGCATTTCCCGCAAGGCTGCCAAGGACTATATTGAGACTTATTTTGAGCGCTTCCCAGGGATTAAGAATTATATGGAAACCATCGTCCGCGAGGCGCGTGATAAGGGCTATGTAGAGACTATTTACCATCGCCGTCGTTCTTTGCCAGATATCAATTCCCGCAACTTTAACATCCGAAATTTTGCGGAGCGCACAGCTATTAACAGCCCGATTCAAGGCTCCGCCGCAGACATTCTCAAGGTGGCTATGATTAATCTGGACCGAGCTCTGGCAGAGAAGAATTTCAAGTCTCGCATGCTCTTGCAGGTTCACGATGAAATCGTGCTGGAAGTGCCAAATGACGAGCTAACAGCCGTCCGCCAGCTGGTCAAAGAAACCATGGAAGCTGCGATTGAATTGGCTGTTCCACTGGTAGCAGATGAAAATGCCGGCCAAACTTGGTACGAGGCGAAATAAGATATCAAGGGCGTAAAACACAAAGTGAAAATAGAAAGCTGACACAACATTCAAGGAATGCGAGGAAAAGCATCTTTTTTGTACCGTATTCAGCTAAGATATCATTGTTAGAAAAGTTAAAAATTATTTATAAAACAGGAGGAGCATTATGACTTACCATTTTCAAAATCCCAGTGACGGCGTTGTTAAGCGCTATCTAGAAACCAGCAAGGTGATTGCTGTTGTCGGTCTATCAGACCGTGAGGAAACGACCAGTAACCGTGTATCTAAGGAAATGCAAGCGCGAGGCTATCGCATTATCCCAGTCAATCCGCGAGCAGCAGGCAGTCAGATTTTTGGTGAAACAGTTTATGCCAGTCTCAAAGATATTCCGTTCCCAGTGGATATTGTCGATGTTTACCGTCGTAGCGAGTTTTTGCCAGATGTGGCGCGTGATTTTCTGGAAGCAGATGCCAAGATTTTCTGGGCTCAGTTGGGCTTGGAAAATGAAGAAGCTGAGCAAATTTTGCGGGCAGCTGGTCGAGAAGATATCGTTATGGATCGCTGCATCAAACGCGAGCATACACGCTTGATTCTAGGCGAATAAATGGCCAAGTTAGTCATCATTCGTGGCAATTCCGGCTCTGGCAAGTCGAGTCTGGCTAAGAAACTGCAGGTATACTATGGTCGTGGGACTCTTTTGATTGCGCAGGACACAGTTAGACGGGACATGCTCAAGGAAAAAGTAGAGCCGGGAAATTTGTCTATTGACCTGACGGAAAGCCTAGCTCATTTTGGTTACGAACATGATTTGCTGGTCTTGGTAGAAGGTTTCTATGAGACAGATATTTATGAGCACATGCTAGAGCGGTTGCGGACTTTGTTTGCTTCTCAAACCCTAGCATATTACTATGATTTGACTTTCGAAGAAACCGTCCGCCGCCATCAGACTAGAGCGAAGCAAGAAGAATTTACCCCGGCCGACATGAAGCGCTGGTGGAAAGATCGAAATTTCTTAGGCTGGCAAGAAGAATCGTTCTTTAGGGACGAAGATTCCTTGGAGGCAGCCTTTGAGCGGATCGTTCAGGATTTAAAGAAAATTTGAAACGAAGCACAGGAGGAGGAACTTCTGTGCTTTTTGCATCAAAAAGGCATTTTCAGAAATTTTAAATAAATTTTGAGAAAAATATCACACAAAATGTTGACAAAATTATTTCACAGGATTACAATTAGATTACAAAATATTTCTTTTGTTACAAAAAGTTTTAAAGAATATATTTTAGTGGGGTAAGATGTCCCCTATGCAAGCCAACATCCCTACTATCGAGTAGCAAATTAATGATAAACTGACAAGGAGATTCCATTATGAAACGTAGCAAACTTATTCTATTGACAGCCACTGCCTTGTGCTCTGCTTTCCTGCTTGCAGCCTGTAGCTCTAAGCCTTCCACGGAGGCTAGCAGTTTTACCTCTCAGAGCTCTAAGATCAGCAGTTCTAGCAAGTCTTCTACCAAACCATCAGCTAAGCAAAGTTCTGCTTCTAACTCCGTGACATCCTCTTCAACTCCTCAGACTTCTAGCGACCCGAGCATTTCCAGTCAAGCTGAGAAGTCCGTGGAAAACAAGACTTCAGCAGATTCGAACACGTCACCAACTCCAGCTACCCCAGTGACTCCAACAACTTCTGGTATGGATGTCAATGCTCTAGCAAATGGTGATTTCTCTAGCATTGCAGGTACTTGGCAAGACGATTTGGGCAACCAATTAGTATTTGATGCAAATGGCTTGGTGTCTCATACTTACAGAGGAAATGAATCAAGCGACTACATTTTGACAAATAGTCAAGTATATGAAGATAAGTTCGGAGCGTTTTTAACTCATAAATCAGGGAATGAAGTGGCCTCCTTCACAGCCATTCCTAAAGGAGCTCGTCTTTATGATACTGGAAGTGAAAATCCGAAAGAACGTATTTTAGTGGGGCAAGATTTTACTTACGCATCTCAACATCCCTACTATCGCGTAGCGAATTGATGTGTTGAATGATGAGAATCGTGGTGCGAGTGGCTTTCCGAGGTGCTCGCCATGCTGACAATATAAAAACAAGGAACAGAGTTGATTGCTGTTCTTTTTCTTTGCTTTATTGGGAAAGTTTGCTCGTAGGGCTGTTTTGGATTATTTTTTTGTAAAATGGCTCTTTCTTCTCCAAAAATTGGTACAATAAAAGAAAGCGTTTTAATCGAATGATGAGGTAGTAACGATGAAAATATCTTTAGAAGAAATTCAAAGAGTTGCCAACCAAGGTCCTTTCTATCCAGACTGGGACTCTCTTGCGACCTATCACGTTCCCCACTGGTTCAAAAGGGCTAAGTTTGGGATTTTTATCCACTGGGGACTTTACAGCCTTCCTGCCTTTGGGAGCGAGTGGTACTCTCGAAATATGTACATCCAGGGTACGGCAGAATTTGACCACCATATCAAAACTTACGGACCTCACAAAGATTTCGGTTACAAGGATTTTATCCCACTCTTTACTGCCGAAAATTTTCGTGCAGACGAATGGCTGCGCCTCTTTAAAGAAGCGGGAGCCCAATATATGTTTCCAGTGGCGGAGCATCACGACGGCTTCCAGCTTTATGCCAGTCAGCTATCTCCTTTTAATAGTGTAGAAATGGGTCCAAAGCGTGATATCTTGGGGGAATTGAGTCAGGCAGCTCAAAGGGAGCAAGTACATTTTTGTACCTCTTCCCATCGGGCGGAGCATCACTTTTTCTTTTCACATGGAAAGGAGTTTGCTAGTGACATTGCTAGCGAAGTCGGTCGCGAGGAACTCTATTGGCCGGCTATGCCAGAGCCAGACCACCATGATTTGTTTGGTCAGCCTTATCCAAGTCAGGAATTTCTAGATGATTGGCTCCTGCGCACCTGTGAGCTGGTTCGAGATTACCAGCCTGAGATTTTGTATTTTGACTGGTGGATTCAGCATGCAGCTTTTAAAGAGTATATAAAGCTTTTTGCGGCCTATTATTATAATTTAGGAGCAGCTTCTGGGAAGCCGACTAGCATCTGCTACAAGCATGATGCGCTGGCTTTTGGTGCGGGGATTGTGGAAGTGGAACGCGGCGGTTTTGCAGAGATCCAGCCTTTCACTTGGCAGACGGATACGGCTATCGCGCGAAATTCTTGGGGCTACACAGAGAACCTTGACTATAAGTCAGCTAAAGAAATCATCCAGACCTTGATTGATGTTGTGTCCAAAAATGGGAATTTGTTGCTGAATATCGGGCCAAAAGGAGACGGGACGATTCCAGAAAAAGATCAAGAAATCTTGAGAGAAATCGGGGCTTGGCTCCAAGTGAACGGTCAAGCGATCTATGATTCACGCGCGTGGAGGCAATTTGGAGAAGGTCCGACACAAGTAGATAGTGGGCCATTTTCGGATGGAAAAAACATCCCGTATACAAACCAGGATTTCCGTTTCACGGCCAAGGGCGGAGCAGTGTATGCCTTTCTGATGGAGCCTGCAGCAAATCAGTGGCTGACGATTCAGGCCTTGGCTGACGAAAGAGAAAATCCCGCTTCTCGCTTTCATGGTATCATAGAAGAGGTATCCTTACTAGGCTATGAGGAACCGCTTGAATGGGAGCAAACACCTCAAGGTTTGCGTCTCTTCATGCCGAGTGTGGCAGCCGACTTACCCTTGGTAGTGAAAGTCCAACTGCGTTAAATCTAGACGAAAAAATGAGGCTGGGACAAAAGTCCTAGCCTCTCAATTGTCTTTGGATTATCGAGCAAGACGCAGTGGTTGAGTGGGCTCTACTAAGCTGATTTCATCAGCTTTTACAGCCCTACTCAACTGTGCGGAGGTGGGACGACGAAATCGAATTCTAACGAATGACCGATTTCTGTCCCACTCTCATTTTACTTACTTAGTGATTTTAAATTTTCATAAAAGAGTGCTCGAGCTGTTGTGATGTAAGGATAGGCCACGACCCCAGCGATTCCCAGAGTAATACCAATCAAGATATACCAGCCGATAAAGCTCAGATCCAGCAAGAAACGTTTCCACTTATAGCCTTTCATCATGCGTCTGCTTTGCACAAGAACTTGCCAGGGCCCTTGGTAGGTGCCTGTAGTTAGCTGATCATAAAGGATGAAGTCGGTCTGAGAGTAGGCGTAGTTGGCCATAAGGAAGACTGCCGTACCAGCTAAGACAATGAGAGTGCCGAGAAACATCATGGGAGCATAGCTGACGATTTGCTCCGCCTCAGGACTAGTAGCTGTCAATTGGGACCAATCGGATATCTTTCCATAAATAGCTAGCACCTTGTAACTGCTAAAAATAAGGAAAAATGAACCGACAAGGCTGATAGAATTCCACAATAAGAGAAGAATACTCTTAGTCAACTGTGTGATAAAAATCGGTGAGAAAAGCTCGGCAGAAAAGATTCGGCCAATATCTGCAAAGCCAACTGTATCGCGTTTTTTCCGGACGACTTCCATCATGCTGAAGCTAGCCGATAAAAAGAGCAGGGCGATCATAAATTCTACGATTTGTGGGAAAATTTGGCGACCAAAAATTACAACAAAGGCCTGATTGATCTCCAACTGGGGAATAATCTCCTCCAGATGGCGGTTGGGAGACAGATAGGTAGATAAAATGGTTACCAGAGTTGGAATGGCAAAGAGCGAGTAAATGCCGTTGGTTTGATTTCGGATAGTGCGTGCCTGGGCACGGATTTCGCTTAAATTCATACAGACCTCCATTTCATGATTTTTATTATACCACATATCGTGACAGACAAGACTTTTTTTGGTAAAATCATACGGTATCTTATGAGCGCCTGTCGCTTATTTTCTGTCGCTTATTTTATAGAAGAAAATAGCTGGGACTGTCTTTCCCAGCAGGAGGAAACATGTCAGATTCACCGATTCAGTATCGTTTGATCAAAAAAGAAAAGCACACAGGTGCTCGTTTGGGGGAGATTATCACGCCCCACGGAACCTTCCCAACGCCTATGTTTATGCCGGTCGGCACTCAGGCTACGGTCAAGACCCAGTCACCAGAAGAGCTCAAGCAAATGGGTTCGGGTATCATCTTGGCCAATACCTACCACCTCTGGTTGCGGCCGGGCGATGAACTGATTGCCCGTGCAGGTGGCCTGCACAAGTTCATGAACTGGGACCAACCTATTCTGACCGATAGTGGTGGCTTTCAGGTTTATTCTCTAGCGGATAGCCGCAACATCACAGAAGAAGGAGTGACTTTTAAGAACCACCTTAATGGTTCCAAGATGTTCCTGTCGCCAGAAAAGGCTATCTCCATCCAGAACAACTTAGGTAGCGACATCATGATGTCCTTTGATGAGTGCCCGCAGTTCTACCAGCCTTATAACTATGTCAAGAAGTCCATTGAGCGGACTAGCCGTTGGGCAGAGCGCGGACTCAAGGCCCACACTCGTCCACACGATCAAGGTCTCTTTGGGATTGTTCAGGGAGCTGGCTTTGAAGATTTGCGCCGCCAGTCTGCTCAAGATTTGGTCAGCATGGATTTCCCAGGCTACTCTATCGGAGGACTGGCTGTTGGTGAGTCTCATGAGGAAATGAATGCGGTACTGGACTTCACAACGCCTTTGCTGCCTGAAAACAAGCCTCGCTATCTCATGGGAGTTGGGGCGCCAGATAGCTTGATTGACGGTGTTATCCGTGGCGTTGATATGTTTGACTGCGTCCTGCCGACTCGGATTGCCCGAAACGGCACCTGCATGACCAGCGAGGGACGTCTGGTTGTCAAAAATGCCCAGTTTGAGGAAGATTTCACGCCACTGGATCACGACTGTGATTGCTACACTTGTACAAACTACACGCGGGCCTATATCCGCCACCTGCTCAAGGCTGATGAAACCTTTGGCCTCCGCTTGACCAGTTACCACAATCTTTACTTCTTGGTAAACCTTATGAAGAAAGTTCGCCAAGCTATTATGGATGATAACTTGTTAGAATTCCGTGAAGATTTTATGGAACGCTACGGCTATAATCGATCCAATCGAAATTTCTAAAAGCTCCATTTGAAAGGAGAGTCCATGTCTGATGAAGGAAAATTGTTGGAAAGCTTGGTAGACTACCTGTCGGATGGTCAAAAGTATGTTTTGCGGATTTTCTCGTTAGCTAAACTGGAAGGGGCTTTAGGATAGATAAAATGAGCGATGGACTTGGAAAATAAAATTCCAGGTCTTTTGTTTTTGGCTTATTTTTTGGTAAAATAGATTTTATAGCAATGTGGCTAAATGTAGCAATTCACAGAAGATTTGCCTTACTTGCCTCAGCAGTGTTCCAGGCTTGCGAGAGTTAGCCGGTCTGTGGCAATAGTGAAAAGGATTTTGGAGAAATATGCGTATCAAATGGTTTTCAATGGTTCGAGTGACAGGCTTATTGCTGGTTCTCTTGTATCACTTTTTTCAAAAATTATTTCCCGGGGGCTTTCTCGGAGTTGATGTCTTTTTTACTTTTTCAGGTTTTCTGATTACAGCGCTCTTGATTGATGAGTTTTCTCAGAGTAAAAAAATAGAGCTCCTAGACTTCTTTCGACGACGTTTTTATCGGATTGTACCGCCTGTTATCGTCATGGTATTGGTGGTTATGCCCTTTACCTTTTTGATTCGACGGGATTTTGTAGCTGGTATCGGGACGCAGATTGCGGCTGTCATGGGCTTTGTGACCAATTTTTATGAAATGATGACGGGTGGAAGCTACGAGGCTCAGTTTATTCCACATTTATTTGTTCATAACTGGAGTCTGGCTGTAGAGGTTCATTATTATCTACTTTGGGGGCTGGCTGTCTGGTATTTGGCTAAATATTGTAAAACAGCTGGTCAGCTGAGGGGCAGTATCTTTTTGCTATCTTCCTTGGGCTTGCTGATCAGCTTTCTCAGTATGTTTATTGGTGCCTTTTTAGGACTCGGTTTTTCGGGACTTTATTTCTTGACCTGGACTCACATTTATCCCTTCTTTATCGGTAGTATTCTAGCGACCCTGACCGGTATCAAGCAGCCGATAGGCCTGCTAAAGAAAGTGATTCGCTCCTGGTCTTTGCGAGAAGCTTGTCTAGTTTTTGCGGCGGGAGCGGGTCTCTTAGTCATGATGATGCTTTGGGTCAAGTTTGATTCGCTTTTTACTTATTTGTTTGGTTTTCTTTTGGCTAGTTTGTCAGCAGCGGTCATGATATTAGCTACGCGGGTCTTGCATGAGAAAACCCCAGACCTCAAAGAACCGCTAATTTTAACAGTGATTGCTGATACCAGTTATGGGCTCTATCTTTTCCACTGGCCTTTCTACACAATTTTTTCACAGCTGATGGGCAATTTGCCTGCGGTAATGTTAACAAGCCTCCTTTCTATTACTTTTGCTGGTCTATCCTTTTATGTTATTGAGCCAATTATTGCTGGGAAATCTCCTGTTTTTCTCAGCTGGGACTTGAATTTTCCGAAATTGAAAAAGGCCTTGACAATGAGTTCTGTAGTTTTGCTTCTTATCAGCCTGCTATCTATTGGACTCGCCCCAAAGATTGGAGCATTTGAGACAGATATGTTAGTTAATGGGCTTTATCAGGTAGACACCAAGCTAAATCAGACTAAAAGTCTTGCAGAAAAAGGAGAAGCGAGTAAGTATAATATTGCAGACGGTGTGACGATTATTGGTGATTCTGTCACATTAAGGGCTAGTACCCCGCTAAAGGAAGTCCTGCCAGATGCACAAGTTGATGCTCAAGGTAGTCGTAACACAGCTCAGGCACGCGAAATTATGAGCAATAATGCAGCAGCTGGTGGATTGCTCAAGACAGTCGTGATAGCAACTGGTGTTAATATTGTCTTTAACTACGAAGAAGAACTGAATGAGTTGGTTGAGGCCTTACCAAAGGGACACCGGCTTATTCTGGTAACTCCTTATGATGGTAATTCAGACAAATATGATAATCCTGTCGCCGAGAAACATGCGCAGTATGCTAGAGAGTTAGCCAAGAAATATGCTTACGTTACTATTGCCGACTGGAATGCCACTGCCAAGCAACACCCAGAAATCTGGGTGGGTAGTGATAATATCCATTTTGGAGAAGATGCAGACACGATTGCTGCAGGTGGTCGACTCTATGCGCAGGAAATTAAAGAGGCTGTTGCAAAAGTAGCAGATGGTCCTGTAAAGCACAAGTAAATCCTTGATGCATGGGGACGTTATCTTTTTCGTTAAAACAACTGCGCAAAACTTCTTTGGTTAAGCATGGAAGGGTTAGTTCGTCTTTTTATTAAGCGATTCTATCTATATATATATCAAGAAAAAATGATTTGTAAATGTCAAGCCTCATTTGAAATGAGGCTTAGTTTTTTTGTGTTGATACCTACGACCAATTAGGATTGCTGTTTTTAATCTATTGCTTTTTTACAAGATGATAAAAATCAATAAGAAAAAGGAGCGCTTTCAAGTAAAAAAATAAAAAAACTTACTCAAATCCCTTGCAATGCTTGGTTCTTTGTGTTAAGATACTATGGTGCTGTGAAAAACAGCGTGTAGCTTTGATGCAAGAGGTTGCGACACGCTCGGTTGCATTGCCACGCAATCGCCTGTCGGTTTTCTTGTGGAGCTAGCCTATTATCTTAAATAGACGAAAAAAGGAGAAAAAGATGGCAAACAAAAAAATCCGCATCCGTTTGAAAGCTTACGAACATCGTACACTTGACACAGCGGCTGCAAAAATCGTAGAAACTGCTGCACGTACAGGTGCTGAAGTTGCGGGACCAATCCCACTTCCAACTGAACGTAGCCTCTACACAATCATTCGTGCGACTCACAAATACAAAGATTCTCGCGAACAATTTGAAATGCGTACTCACAAACGCTTGATCGACATCATCAACCCAACTCAAAAAACAGTTGACGCTTTGATGAAGTTGGACCTTCCAAGTGGTGTGAACGTAGAAATCAAACTTTAATCTAAAGCTTGGTATCTTGAGCATGAAAAACGCTCGTTAAAAACTTTTTGAAAAAAATTATAGAAAAGGAAACATTTTCTCATGACAAAAGGAATCTTAGGGAAAAAAGTGGGAATGACTCAAATCTTCACTGAAGCTGGCGAATTAATCCCTGTAACTGTTGTTGAAGCAACTCCAAACGTTGTTCTTCAAGTGAAAACAGTTGAAACAGACGGTTACAACGCAGTTCAAGTTGGTTTTGATGACCTTCGTGATGTATTGAGCAACAAACCTGCTAAAGGACATGTAGCGAAAGCTAACACGGCTCCTAAGCGCTTCATTCGTGAATTCAAAAACATTGAAGGCTTGGAAGTTGGTGCGGAAATCACAGTTGATACATTCGAAGCTGGTGATGTTGTTGATGTAACAGGAACTTCAAAAGGTAAAGGTTTCCAAGGTGTAATCAAACGCCACGGCCAATCTCGTGGTCCAATGGCTCACGGTTCACGTTACCACCGTCGTCCTGGTTCAATGGGACCAGTTGCGCCAAACCGTGTTTTCAAAAACAAACACTTGGCTGGACGTATGGGTGGCAACCGTGTAACGATTCAAAACCTTGAAATCGTACAAGTTGTTCCAGAGAAAAACGTTATCTTGATCAAAGGAAACGTACCTGGTGCTAAGAAATCTCTTATCACTATCAAATCAGCAGTTAAAGCTGGTAAATAATAAAGAAAGGGGAAATCAGTCACAATGGCAAACGTAAAATTATTTGACCAAACTGGTAAAGAAGCTGGTGAAGTAGTTCTTAACGACGCAATCTTTGGTATTGAACCAAACGAATCAGTTGTCTTCGACGTGATCATCAGCCAACGCGCTAGCCTCCGTCAAGGAACTCACGCTGTTAAAAACCGTTCTGCAGTATCAGGCGGCGGACGCAAACCATGGCGTCAAAAAGGAACTGGACGTGCTCGTCAAGGTTCTATCCGCTCTCCACAATGGCGTGGTGGTGGTATCGTCTTCGGTCCAACTCCTCGTTCATATGCCTACAAACTTCCACAAAAAGTTCGCAGATTAGCATTGAAATCAGTTTACTCTGAAAAAGTTGCTGAAAACAAATTCGTAGCTGTAGACAGCCTTTCATTTACAGCTCCAAAAACTGCTGAGTTTGCAAAAGTGCTTGCAGCATTAAGCATTGACACAAAAGTACTTGTTATTCTTGAAGAAGGAAATGAATTTGCTGCACTTTCAGCACGTAACCTTCCAAATGTTAAAGTTGCAACAGCAACAACAGCAAGTGTTCTTGACATCGCAAACAGCGACAAACTTCTTGTTACTCAAGCAGCTATCTCTAAAATTGAGGAGGTTCTTGCATAATGAATTTGTATGACGTTATCAAAAAGCCTGTCATCACTGAAAGCTCAATGGCTCAGCTTGAAGCAGGCAAATACGTATTTGAAGTAGACACTCGCGCTCACAAACTTTTGATCAAGCAAGCTGTTGAAGCTGCTTTTGAAGGAGTTAAAGTTGCTAATGTCAACACTATCAACGTAAAACCTAAAGCAAAACGCGTTGGACGTTACACTGGTTTTACTAACAAAACTAAAAAAGCTATCATCACTCTGACAGCAGATTCAAAAGCAATCGAGTTGTTCGGAGCTGCTGAAGCAGAATAATCTAAGGAGGAAATATCGTGGGAATTCGTGTTTATAAACCAACAACAAACGGTCGCCGTAATATGACTTCTTTGGATTTCGCTGAAATCACTACTAGCACTCCAGAAAAATCTTTGCTCGTTTCTCTTAAGAGCAAAGCTGGTCGTAACAACAACGGACGCATCACTGTTCGTCACCAAGGTGGCGGTCACAAACGTCACTACCGTTTGATTGACTTCAAACGTAACAAAGATGCTGTTGAAGCAGTAGTTAAAACTATCGAGTACGATCCAAACCGTTCAGCAAACATCGCTTTGGTTCACTATACTGACGGTGTGAAGGCATACATCATCGCTCCTAAAGGTCTTGAAGTAGGTCAACGTATTGTTTCAGGTCCTGAAGCAGATATCAAAGTCGGTAACGCACTTCCACTTGCTAACATCCCAGTTGGTACTTTGGTTCACAACATTGAGTTGAAACCAGGTCGTGGTGGTGAATTGGTTCGTGCCGCTGGAGCTTCTGCTCAAGTATTGGGTCAAGAAGGTAAATACACTCTTGTTCGCCTTCAATCAGGCGAAGTTCGTATGATCCTTGGCACTTGCCGTGCTACAGTTGGTGTTGTCGGAAATGAACAACATGGCTTGGTTAACCTTGGTAAAGCAGGTCGTAGCCGTTGGAAAGGTATCCGTCCAACAGTTCGCGGTTCTGTAATGAACCCTAACGATCACCCACACGGTGGTGGTGAAGGTAAAGCACCAGTTGGTCGTAAAGCGCCATCTACTCCATGGGGCAAACCTGCTCTTGGTCTTAAAACTCGTAACAAGAAAGCGAAATCTGACAAACTTATCGTTCGTCGTCGCAACGAGAAATAATCTAAAACAATCTATCCGCCAGCTCGGTAGCGCTGCCTAGCAGCGCAGGCCGCTGTGGTACTTATTTTAAAGGAGAAAACATAAAAATGGGACGCAGTCTTAAAAAAGGACCTTTCGTCGATGAGCATTTGATGAAAAAAGTTGAAGCTCAAGCTAACGACGAAAAGAAAAAAGTTATCAAAACTTGGTCACGTCGTTCAACGATTTTCCCAAGTTTCATCGGTTACACAATCGCAGTCTATGACGGACGTAAACACGTGCCTGTTTACATCCAAGAAGACATGGTAGGTCACAAACTTGGTGAATTTGCACCAACTCGTACTTACAAAGGTCACGCTGCAGACGACAAGAAAACACGTAGAAAATAAGGAGAACATAAATGGCAGAAATTACTTCAGCTAAAGCAATGGCTCGTACAGTGCGTGTTTCACCTCGTAAAACTCGTCTAGTTCTTGACAATATCCGTGGTAAAAACGTCGCTGACGCAATCGCAATCTTGAAATTCACTCCAAACAAAGCTGCTGGCATTATCGAAAAAGTATTGATCTCTGCAATCGCTAATGCTGAAAACAACTTTGGTTTGGAAAAAGCTAACTTGGTAGTATCTGAAGCTTTCGCAAACGAAGGACCAACTATGAAACGTTTCCGTCCACGCGCTAAAGGTTCAGCTTCACCAATCAACAAACGCACAAGCCACATCACTGTGGTTGTTGCAGAAAAATAAGGAGGTAACATCGTGGGTCAAAAAGTACATCCAATTGGTATGCGTGTCGGCATCATCCGTGATTGGGATGCCAAATGGTATGCTGAAAAAGAATACGCGGATTACCTTCATGAAGATCTTGCAATCCGTAAATTCGTTCAAAAAGAATTGGCTGACGCAGCTGTTTCAACTATTGAAATCGAACGCGCAGTAAACAAAGTTAACGTTTCACTTCACACTGCTAAACCAGGTATGGTTATCGGTAAAGGTGGAGCTAATGTTGATGCACTTCGTGCAAAACTTAACAAATTAACTGGAAAACAAGTACACATCAACATCATCGAGATCAAATCTCCAGATTTGGATGCTCACCTTGTTGGTGAAGGAATTGCTCGTCAATTGGAGCAACGTGTTGCTTTCCGTCGTGCTCAAAAACAAGCAATCCAACGTGCAATGCGTGCAGGAGCTAAAGGAATCAAAACTCAAGTATCAGGTCGTTTGAACGGTGCAGATATCGCTCGTAGCGAAGGATACTCTGAAGGAACTGTTCCACTTCACACCCTTCGTGCGGATATCGATTACGCTTGGGAAGAAGCTGATACTACTTACGGTAAACTTGGTGTTAAAGTATGGATCTACCGTGGTGAAGTTCTTCCAGCTCGTAAAAACACTAAAGGAGGTAAATAACCAATGTTAGTACCTAAACGTGTTAAACACCGTCGCGAATTCCGCGGAAAAATGCGTGGTGAAGCTAAAGGTGGTAAAGAAGTAACTTTTGGAGAATATGGTCTTCAAGCAACTACTAGCCACTGGATCACTAACCGTCAAATCGAAGCTGCCCGTATCGCTATGACTCGTTACATGAAACGTGGTGGTAAAGTTTGGATCAAAATCTTCCCACACAAATCATACACTGCAAAAGCAATCGGTGTACGGATGGGATCTGGTAAAGGGGCTCCAGAAGGTTGGGTAGCACCAGTTAAACGTGGTAAAGTGATGTTTGAAATCGCTGGCGTATCAGAAGAAATCGCTCGTGAAGCTCTTCGTCTTGCAAGCCACAAATTGCCAGTTAAATGTAAATTCGTAAAGCGTGAAGCAGAATAAGGAGAAAGCATGAAACTTAAAGAAATTCAAGATTTTGTTAAAGAACTTCGTGGTCTTTCTCAAGAAGAACTCGCGAAGCGTGAAAATGAATTGAAGAAAGAATTGTTTGACCTTCGTTTCCAAGCCGCTACTGGTCAATTGGAGCAGACAGCGCGTTTGAAAGAAGTGAAAAAACAAATCGCACGTATCAAAACTGTTCAATCAGAAGTTAAATAATAGACTTGGGAAAGGAGAAATTCTAAAATGGAACGTAATCAACGTAAAACCCTCGTCGGACGCGTCGTTTCTGACAAGATGGATAAGACAATCACAGTTGTAGTTGAAACAAAACGTAACCACCCAGTCTATGGTAAGCGTATTAACTACTCTAAGAAGTACAAAGCACATGATGAAAACAATGTTGCCAAAGAAGGCGATATCGTTCGTATCATGGAAACTCGTCCGCTTTCAGCTACAAAACGCTTCCGTCTTGTAGAAGTTGTTGAAGAAGCGGTTATCATCTAATCAAACCAGAAAGGAGAAAACTTAAATGATTCAAACAGAAACTCGTTTGAAAGTTGCTGACAACAGCGGTGCTCGCGAAATCCTGACAATCAAAGTTCTTGGTGGTTCAGGACGTAAGTTCGCCAACATCGGTGATGTCATCGTTGCATCTGTAAAACAAGCTACTCCTGGTGGTGCGGTTAAAAAAGGTGACGTTGTAAAAGCGGTTATCGTTCGTACTAAATCAGGTGCTCGTCGTAAAGATGGTTCATACATCAAATTCGACGAAAACGCTGCAGTCATCATCCGTGAAGACAAAACTCCTCGCGGAACTCGTATCTTCGGCCCAGTTGCTCGCGAATTGCGTGACGGCGGCTTCATGAAGATCGTATCATTGGCTCCAGAAGTACTTTAATCTAAAATCAAACAAGTCCCCTGGAAGTTTTCCAGGGTGCCCTCATGGGCGTAAGAAATTAAAGGAGAAACCTAATAATGTTTGTAAAAAAAGGCGACAAAGTTCGCGTAATTGCTGGTAAGGACAAGGGTGTTGAAGCACTTGTTGTTGCAGCTCTTCCAAAAGTAAACAAAGTTGTTGTTGAAGGTGTTAACCTTGTTAAGAAGCACCAAAAACCAAATAGCGAAAACCCTCAAGGTGCTATCGTAGAAAAAGAAGCACCAATCCATGCGTCAAACGTTCAAGTTCTTGACAAGAATGGTGTTGCAGGACGCGTTGGTTACAAGTTTGTAGACGGCAAAAAAGTTCGTTACAACAAAAAATCAGGCGAAGTGCTTGACTAATCACGAAGGAAAGGAGAAGTATAATGGCAAATCGTTTAAAAGAAAAATATCTTAATGAAGTAGTACCTGCTTTGACTGAAAAGTTCAACTACTCATCTGTTATGGCTGTGCCAAAAGTGGATAAAATCGTTTTGAACATGGGTGTCGGTGATGCTGTATCAAACGCTAAAAACCTTGAAAAAGCTGCTGAAGAATTGGCTCTTATCTCAGGTCAAAAACCACTTATCACTAAAGCTAAAAAATCAATCGCCGGCTTCCGTCTTCGTGAAGGTGTAGCGATCGGTGCTAAAGTAACCCTTCGTGGCGAACGTATGTATGAGTTCTTGGATAAATTGGTTACTGTATCACTTCCACGTGTGCGTGACTTCCATGGTGTTCCAACAAAATCATTTGATGGACGCGGAAACTACACACTTGGTGTGAAAGAACAACTGATCTTCCCAGAAATCAACTTTGATGACGTTGATAAGACTCGCGGTCTTGATATCGTTATCGTAACAACTGCTAACACTGACGAAGAGTCACGTGCATTGCTTACAGGCCTTGGAATGCCTTTTGCAAAATAATATAGGAGGTAAAACAAATGGCTAAAAAATCAATGATTGCTAAGAACAAACGCCCAGCGAAGTTCTCTACGCAAGCTTATACTCGTTGTGAAAAATGTGGCCGTCCACATTCAGTTTACCGCAAGTTTAAACTTTGCCGTGTTTGCTTCCGTGAATTAGCATACAAAGGACAAATCCCAGGCGTTACCAAAGCATCTTGGTAATTCCAGCTTCCAATTCCGTCATGATTCTTCGTTATCGGCTTTTTCCTAACTTTAGTTATGCCTACTATGCCTACAAGCCGATGCCTAGACTCACTTAGGAATTGAAACCTAGGAACATATTCTGAGCCTAGCTCAATCATTAACTAGCAAGTGCAGCTTGCAAACTACTAGTAAGAGGAGAAATATAAAATGGTTATGACTGACCCAATTGCAGACTTTCTGACACGTATCCGTAATGCTAACCAAGCAAACCACGAAGTGCTTGAAGTGCCTGCATCAAACATCAAAAAAGGGATTGCTGAAATCCTGAAGCGTGAAGGTTTTGTAAAAAACGTTGAAATCATCGAAGATGACAAACAAGGCATCATCCGTGTATTCCTTAAGTACGGACAAAATGGTGAAAAAGTTATCACTGGTTTGAAACGTGTCTCAAAACCAGGTCTACGTGTTTACAAGAAACGCGAAGACCTTCCAAAAGTCTTGAACGGACTTGGAATTGCTATCCTTTCAACATCTGAAGGTTTGCTGACTGATAAAGAAGCACGCCAAAAGAACGTTGGTGGAGAAGTCATCGCTTACGTTTGGTAAAATCAAGATACAAAGAGCGTCATGGGCAATGTGAAAATAGGAAATCTGACAAAGAGTGTTAACACTCTAGGAAGATTTGTCTTTTTCACACAGACCATAGCTCGTGTTCAATTTAGCTGATTTACTGATCAGCTAAATAGAGAGTAAATTAGTTTAGGAGAAAAAGATGAAAGCTACTGAATTGAATGAAAAACTTATTGTTGCAGAAGACGCTTTGGCTGAATTGTCAAAAGATGACCTTGTATCTCTTTTATGTGAAATTGGTTATAGTCCTGCGGCTATTGATGTATTGACAGAATATCAGGAGTTTGTCAAAGCTTTTCGAAAGAAACTAGGTTTGCTCTAATCCGAATGCCCCCCGTGAAAACTGGTCGCTTGCGGCCTGACAATTTAACAGGAGAAAATAAACATGTCACGTATTGGTAATAAAGTTATCGTGTTGCCTGCTGGTGTTGAAATCACTAACAATGACAACGTTGTAACTGTAAAAGGACCTAAAGGAGAACTGACTCGTGAGTTCTCAAAAGATATTGAAATCCGTGTGGAAGGAACTGAAGTAACTCTTCACCGTCCAAACGATTCAAAAGAAATGAAAACAATCCACGGAACTACTCGTGCCCTTTTGAACAACATGGTTGTTGGCGTATCAGAAGGATTCAAGAAAGAACTTGAAATGCGTGGGGTTGGTTACCGTGCACAACTTCAAGGCTCAAAACTTGTCTTGGCTGTAGGTAAATCTCACCCAGACGAAGTTGAAGCTCCAGAAGGAATTACTTTTGAACTTCCAAACCCAACAACAATCGTTGTTAGCGGAATTTCAAAAGAAGCAGTTGGACAAACAGCTGCTTATGTACGTAGCCTTCGTGCACCAGAACCATATAAAGGTAAAGGTATCCGTTACGTTGGTGAATTCGTTCGCCGCAAAGAAGGTAAAACTGGTAAATAATATTGATTGGCTGATCTTTTCAGCCAGCCAATTTATTTTCCGATTTTGTGCTAAGGCACGTCAATAAAAATAAGAGGTGAAAATTGTGATTACGAAACCAGATAAAAATAAAATCCGCCAAAAACGCCACCGTCGCGTTCGCGGAAAACTCTCTGGAACTGCTGATCGCCCACGTTTGAACGTATTCCGTTCTAATACAGGCATCTACGCTCAAGTGATTGATGACGTAGCGGGTGTAACGCTCGCAAGCGCTTCAACTCTTGACAAAGAAGTTTCAAAAGGAACTAAAACTGAACAAGCCGTTGTTGTAGGTAAACTCGTTGCAGAACGTGCAGTTGCTAAAGGTATTTCTGAAGTGGTGTTTGACCGCGGTGGATATCTCTATCACGGACGTGTAAAAGCTTTGGCTGATGCAGCTCGTGAAAACGGATTGAAATTCTAATAGGGAGGACACTAGAAAATGGCATTTAAAGACAATGCAGTTGAACTTGAAGAACGCTTAGTTGCAGTCAACCGTGTTACTAAAGTTGTTAAAGGTGGACGTCGTCTTCGTTTTGCAGCTCTTGTAGTAGTTGGTGACCGCAACGGTCGTGTTGGTTTCGGTACTGGTAAAGCTCAAGAAGTACCAGAAGCTATCCGTAAAGCAGTTGAAGATGCGAAGAAAAACTTGATCGAAGTTCCAATGGTTGGTACAACTATTCCTCACGAAGTTCTTTCAGAATTTGGTGGAGCGAAAGTATTGCTTAAGCCAGCTGTTGAAGGTTCTGGAGTTGCTGCTGGTGGTGCTGTTCGTGCCGTCATCGAATTGGCAGGTGTGGCAGATGTTACATCTAAATCACTTGGTTCAAACACTCCAATCAACATCGTTCGCGCAACTGTTGAAGGCTTGAAACAATTGAAACGCGCTGAAGAAGTTGCTGCCCTTCGTGGTATTTCAGTTTCTGACTTGGCTTAAGAAAGGGGAACTCATGGCTCAAATTAAAATTACTTTGACTAAGTCTCCAATCGGACGCATCCCGTCACAACGTAAAACTGTTGTAGCACTTGGACTTGGCAAATTGAACAGCTCAGTTATCAAAGAAGACAATCCAGCGGTACGCGGTATGATCACTGCTGTATCTCACTTGGTAACTGTTGAAGAAGTTAAGTAAGCCTTAGCTGAAAAACTTTTATTAAGATACATTAGGGGATTTGAGAATTTTCTCAGCCCCTAAAACTAAATATATGTATAGGCGAGTTTGTATCAGAGACACCTTTTCTCTGGTACGAGCGCTAGCATTTTACAAAAGAGGAGAAAAATAATGAAACTTCATGAATTACAACCTGCTGCAGGTTCACGTAAAGTTCGCAACCGTGTTGGTCGCGGTACTTCATCAGGTAACGGTAAAACTTCTGGTCGCGGTCAAAAAGGTCAAAAAGCACGTAGCGGTGGCGGTGTTCGTCTTGGTTTTGAAGGTGGACAAACTCCATTGTTCCGTCGTGTACCAAAACGTGGTTTCTTGAATGTAAACCGTAAAGAATACGCGATTGTTAACCTTGACCAATTAAATGTCTTTGAAGATGGTGCAGAAGTAACTCCAGTTGTTCTCATCGAAGCAGGTATTGTAAAAGCTGAAAAATCTGGTGTTAAGATTCTTGGTAACGGAGAATTGACTAAGAAGTTGACTGTTAAAGCAGCTAAATTCTCTAAATCAGCTGAAGAAGCTATCACTGCTAAAGGTGGTTCAGTCGAAGTCATCTAAGAGAGGTGACCTATGTTTTTCAAGCTATTAAAAGACGCACTTAAAATAAAACAAGTACGGTCTAAGATTTTGTTCACACTGTTCATTATCTTAGTTTTCCGTATTGGTACAACTATAACCGTTCCAGGAATTAATGCGAAAGCATTGAACAGTTTAAGCGATTTACCTTTCTTAAACATGCTTAGTTTGGTTTCAGGGAATGCCATGCGTAACTTCTCTGTTTTTGCTCTCGGAGTTAGCCCTTACATCACGGCTTCGATCGTGGTTCAGCTCTTGCAAATGGATTTGCTTCCAAAATTTGTAGAGTGGGGCAAGCAAGGGGAAGTCGGACGGAGAAAGCTGAATCAGGCAACTCGCTATATTTCTCTGGTATTGGCCTTTGTCCAATCCATCGGGATTACAGCTGGGTTTGCGACTTTGTCGAGAACCAAATTAGTAGCGAATCCAAATTGGCAAACCTATCTTTTGATTGGTGCCCTCCTCACGACAGGTTCAGTTATTGTGACCTGGTTAGGAGAGCAAATCACAGATAAGGGTTATGGTAATGGTGTATCCATGATTATCTTTGCAGGGATTGTATCCGGTATTCCTGGGATGATCAAAGGAATCTATGAAGATTACTTTGTTAATATCCCGAGCGATCGACTCAATTCGTCTTTGATTTTCGTTGGGATTTTAATTGTTGCAGTTTTGGTGATTATCTATTTCACAACCTTTGTGCAACAAGCTGAGTACAAAATTCCAATTCAATATACGAAGATTGCTCAAGGTGCCCCTTCAAGTTCCTACCTACCGTTAAAAGTGAATCCTGCTGGTGTTATCCCAGTTATCTTTGCAAGTTCGATTACAGCTGCTCCAGCAGCTATCTTCCAATTTGTAAGTGCTATGGGCTATAACGCATCATGGGTTCGGACGGCGCAGGCGCTTCTGGCGACTACAACCATCAGTGGTATGTTTACCTATGCTCTGTTGATTATTCTCTTTACTTTCTTTTATACATTTGTACAAATTAATCCTGAAAAGACAGCAGAGAATTTACAAAAGAGTGGAGCCTACATCCCAGGTGTTCGTCCAGGTAAGGGAACGGAAGAATATATGTCTAAATTGCTTCGCCGTTTGGCGACAGTTGGCTCACTATTCCTAGGGATTATCACAATCATTCCGATCCTAGCCAAAGATCTTTTTGGTCTGACCGATGCAGTCGCTCTTGGAGGAACTAGTCTTCTTATCATCATTTCGACAGGTATTGAAGGAATGAAGCAGTTGGAAGGTTACCTTCTGAAGCGTAAGTATGTCGGATTTATGGATACTACAACAGAATAGAAATAGGTTGACTTAGTCAACCTTCTATTTTGTTTTTAAAAAAGTTTATTAAGTGTTTTAATAGATTGCTTTAAAAACAAAAAAGGAGACAAAACATGAATCTTTTGATTATGGGCTTGCCAGGTGCAGGCAAGGGAACACAAGCAGCCAAAATTGTGGAACAATTCCACGTGGCACATATTTCAACTGGGGATATGTTCCGTGCTGCTATGGCCAATGAAACAGAAATGGGTATTTTAGCGAAATCCTACATTTCTAAAGGCGAGTTGGTGCCAGATGAAGTGACAAACGGAATCGTGAAAGAGCGCTTGGCACAGGATGATATTAGAGAGACTGGTTTCTTGTTGGACGGTTATCCACGGACAATTGATCAAGCTCATGCTTTGGATCAAATCCTTGCGGATCTGGGTATCCAACTCGACGCAGTTATCAATATCGAAGTAAATCCAGATAGTTTGTTAGAACGTTTGAGTGGTCGGATTATCCACCGCGAAACAGGGGAAACCTTCCACAAAGTTTTCAACCCACCAGTGGATTACAAAGAGGAAGATTACTATCAACGTGAAGACGACAAACCTGAAACAGTAAAGCGTCGTCTAGATGTTAATATCGCTCAAGGCCAACCAATTATTGATCATTACCGTGCTCAAGGACTCGTTCACGACATTCAGGGCAATCAAGAGATTGAGGCAGTCTTCTCAGATATCGAAAAAGTCTTGTCAAATTTAAAATAAAAGCGTTTTTCCCGCTTGCAATATTTGACAAGTAGTGATACAATGAGTTAGTCTGACTTATAATTGTTACCTCTGTGCTCAGAGGAATCTATCGAAATTTAGGGAGGTGCTTTTGCGTGGCAAAAGACGATGTGATTGAAGTCGAAGGCAAAGTAGTTGATACGATGCCGAACGCAATGTTTACGGTTGAACTTGAAAATGGACATCAGATTTTAGCAACAGTTTCTGGTAAAATTCGTAAAAACTATATTCGTATTTTAGCGGGAGATCGTGTTACTGTCGAGATGAGTCCTTATGATTTGACACGTGGACGGATCACTTACCGCTTTAAATAATCGAAAAACTTGGAGGGATAAGAAATGAAAGTAAGACCATCGGTCAAACCAATTTGCGAATACTGTAAAGTTATTCGTCGTAATGGCCGTGTTATGGTAATTTGCCCAGCAAATCCAAAACACAAACAACGTCAAGGATAAGATAGAAAGGAGAAAACATGGCTCGTATTGCTGGAGTTGACATTCCAAATGACAAACGTGTAGTCGTTTCACTTACTTACGTGTATGGTATCGGACTTCCAACTTCTAAGAAAATTTTGGCTGCAGCTGGAATCTCAGAAGATATCCGTGTCAAAGATTTGACATCAGATCAAGAAGACGCTATCCGTCGCGAAGTGGATGCAATCAAGGTTGAAGGTGACCTTCGTCGTGAAGTAAACCTTAACATCAAACGTTTGATGGAAATCGGTTCATACCGTGGTATCCGTCACCGTCGTGGACTTCCTGTCCGTGGACAAAACACTAAAAACAATGCTCGTACTCGTAAAGGTAAAGCCGTTGCGATTGCAGGTAAGAAAAAATAATATAGGAGGTAAAAGTCTTGGCTAAACCAACACGTAAACGTCGTGTGAAGAAAAATATCGAATCTGGTATTGCACATATTCACGCTACATTTAATAACACTATTGTTATGATTACTGATGTGCATGGTAATGCGATTGCTTGGTCATCTGCTGGAGCTCTTGGTTTCAAAGGTTCTCGTAAATCTACACCATTTGCTGCCCAAATGGCATCTGAAGCAGCTGCTAAGTCTGCACAAGAACACGGTCTTAAATCAGTTGAAGTTACAGTTAAAGGTCCAGGTTCTGGTCGTGAGTCAGCTATTCGTGCACTTGCTGCAGCTGGTCTGGAAGTAACTGCTATTCGTGATGTGACTCCTGTGCCACACAATGGTGCTCGTCCTCCAAAACGTCGCCGTGTATAATCATAAACAATTACACTGCTTTTCGTTTAAGAGGGAGTTAACTAAATGATTGAGTTTGAAAAACCAAATATAACAAAAATTGATGAAAATAAAAATTATGGCAAGTTTGTAGTTGAGCCGCTAGAACGCGGTTACGGTACAACACTTGGAAATTCGCTTCGTCGTGTACTTCTCGCCTCACTTCCAGGTGCAGCAGTGACTTCTATCAACATTGAAGGAGTATTGCACGAATTTGATACGATTTCTGGGGTCCGCGAAGATGTTATGCAGATTATTCTGAACATCAAGGGGATTGCTGTAAAATCTTACGTCCAAGACGAAAAGATGATTGAATTGGATGTTGAAGGTCCTGCAGAAGTAACTGCTGGAGACATTTTGACAGACAGTGATATCGAAATTGTAAACCCTGATCATTATCTCTTTACAATCAGTGAAGGTGCTCGCTTTAAAGCGAAAATGGCTGTGAATAGCGGTCGTGGATATGTGCCAGCTGACGAAAATAAAAAAGATGATGCACCAGTAGGCACACTTGCGGTAGATTCTATCTATACGCCTGTGACAAAAGTAAATTACCAGGTTGAGCCAGCTCGTGTTGGTAGCAACGATGGTTTTGATAAACTTACCCTTGAAATTTTAACGAATGGAACAATTATTCCCGAAGACGCTTTGGGACTATCGGCTCGTATCCTGACAGAGCATCTGAACCTCTTTACAGATTTAACAGAAGTTGCTATTTCAACTGATGTGATGAAGGAAGCAGAGAAATCTTCAGATGATCGCATTTTGGAACGTACTATTGAAGAATTGGATCTATCAGTTCGTTCATACAACTGTCTGAAACGTGCAGGAATTAATACTGTCTTTGATTTGACAGAAAAATCTGAGCCTGAAATGATGAAAGTTCGTAACTTGGGCCGCAAGAGTCTTGAAGAAGTTAAAGTTAAACTTGCTGACCTTGGTCTTGGGTTAAGAAATGATAAATAAAGGAGGAATACATGGCTTACCGTAAACTAGGACGCACTAGCTCACAACGTAAAGCAATGCTTCGTGATTTGACTACTGACTTGATTATCAATGAATCAATCGTAACAACTGAAGCTCGTGCTAAAGAAATCCGTAAAACAGTTGAAAAAATGATTACTCTTGGTAAACGTGGTGACTTGCATGCTCGTCGTCAAGCAGCAGCTTTTGTACGAAACGAAATTGCATCAGAAAACTACAATGAAGAGACTAACAAGTACACTACAACTACAGCTCTTCAAAAATTATTCTCTGAATTGGCACCTCGCTATGCTGAGCGCAATGGTGGATACACTCGTATTCTTAAGACTGAACCACGCCGTGGGGATGCTGCGCCAATGGCAATTATTGAATTAGTATAATTTTTATCAATTTTGTTGAGTGTTATGATGATGGAGTTCTTATACTCTTAGTCTAGCTCTGGTCTACCGCTAGGATTTTTCCTAGCGGGAACACTCATCATCATGATGAAAGGGTAGACGCTTGTTTACGAAATTGCTTTTAGTGAAAAACAATTTCGTAAGCAGGCGTTTTTGAATGGGAAAAGAAAAACTTTGTTGAGGGAAGGAGAAGAAATGCAAGATTCGATTGCTATTTTGAAAGAACGTTATTTAGCCAATATAAAAGAAAATCCAGACTTATACATTGGGATTGAGTTAGAATTTCCGATTGTGAATCTTCAGGGAGGAGCGACAGATACTCGTGTAACAAAGGAGCTGTTAGTAAGGCTAAATTCAGACTATGGCTTTATCGTAGAAAGAAGGGATTCAGAGGGCAATCCTATCCAGTTAAAAGCTTCAGATAGCGAAGATCGGATACTTTTTGAAGTGTCTTACAATATTTTAGAATTTGCATTTGAAAAAGCGAAAAGGGTTCAGGAAGTCGAAAGACGCTTTAATCACTACTTAGACACTATTCAAAAGATTTTGCGCAAAAATCATCATGAGCTTCAGGGACATGGTTTACATCCATTCTGGAAGGAGAATGATAATGATCCTGTTAAATATCCCCGCTATCAAATGTTAATGCAATATCTAGCTTTGAGTGAGAAAATTGGAGGAGATTTCTTCCATCGCCATCCTGATTATGGTAGCTATATCTGTGGGAGCCAGGTACAGTTAGATGTTTCACGGGCAAATTTCATACAGGTAATTAACACCTTTAATCAAATCGAGGCTGCCAAAGCTTATCTTTTTGCCAATTCAGAATTACTTACAGAAGATTTTAACACTAGAATCTCGAGAGACCGCTTCTGGGAAGAGTCCATGCATGGCTTGTTAGTAGAAAATGTCGGTGTTAATCCCCATGATTTCAAAGATGAGGAAGATTTTTTCAATTATTTAGATCATACAGCCATTTTCAATGTTGAGCGAGAGGGTGACACCTATTATTTTCCTCCTATCGTAGCTGGAGAGTATCTAAAGCAGGAGCAAATCAAGGGATACAATTTAAGTGGCGAGGAAAGCCTAATAATCCCCCAAGCAGATGATTTTTGTAATCACAGAAGCTACCAGTACCAAGATTTGACAACGCGGGGAACGATAGAATTTAGGAGCACTTGTGCTCAGCCTCTCGATAGGACCTTTGCACCAGCAGCTTTTCATTTGGGATTGTTGGTTAATCTTGAGGAAGTGACCGCTTATCTTGAAGATTGTGATTTCTTCAAATTAGAGGGGCGTAACTATAAAAGGCTGCGCAGAAAGTATTCGCAAATCGAGTTAACACAAGCGGATCAAGACTCTATTCAATCATTTGCAGCTGATCTCCTTCAATTAGCTGTTAAAGGTCTGGAGAAACGAAAAGAAGGGGAAGAGTGCTACTTGTTACCGCTTATGAATGAGAGATAAAGTAATTTCTTTTTAACTTCTAATAGAAAGCTGAAGTAAATTTCTTTATGTGATTGATTGGACTGTGTATTATACTAGTTTGAGTATATTTGAATGAATTTAATTGTAGCTAGAGCATTAAGCGACTTTAGCAGCACGGTGATATAGAGAATAAGGGAGAGGGAAGAAGAGGTTACCTTTCCCTATTTAGTTATTGATTTATCAGTGATATTGATTGTGTTAGGAAATAAAATTGAAAAAAAGATAAAAAAATTTCAAAAAAGTGTTGACAAGGTAATGGATAGGTGATATACTGATATAGTTGTCGCTTGAGAGAGCGATAAAGACCTTTGAAAACTGAACAAGACGAACCAATGTGCAGGGCGCTACAACAAATGTTGTAGTACTGAACAAAGAAAAAACAATAAATCTGTCAGTGACAGAAATGAGTGAGAACTCAAACTTTTAATGAGAGTTTGATCCTGGCTCAGGACGAACGCTGGCGGCGTGCCTAATACATGCAAGTAGAACGCTGAAGGAGGAGCTTGCTCTTCTGGATGAGTTGCGAACGGGTGAGTAACGCGTAGGTAACCTGCCTGGTAGCGGGGGATAACTATTGGAAACGATAGCTAATACCGCATAACATTGACTATTGCATGATAGTCAATTGAAAGGTGCAAATGCACCACTACCAGATGGACCTGCGTTGTATTAGCTAGTTGGTGGGGTAACGGCTCACCAAGGCGACGATACATAGCCGACCTGAGAGGGTGATCGGCCACACTGGGACTGAGACACGGCCCAGACTCCTACGGGAGGCAGCAGTAGGGAATCTTCGGCAATGGACGGAAGTCTGACCGAGCAACGCCGCGTGAGTGAAGAAGGTTTTCGGATCGTAAAGCTCTGTTGTAAGAGAAGAACGAGTGTGAGAGTGGAAAGTTCACACTGTGACGGTATCTTACCAGAAAGGGACGGCTAACTACGTGCCAGCAGCCGCGGTAATACGTAGGTCCCGAGCGTTGTCCGGATTTATTGGGCGTAAAGCGAGCGCAGGCGGTTAGATAAGTCTGAAGTTAAAGGCTGTGGCTTAACCATAGTACGCTTTGGAAACTGTTTAACTTGAGTGCAGAAGGGGAGAGTGGAATTCCATGTGTAGCGGTGAAATGCGTAGATATATGGAGGAACACCGGTGGCGAAAGCGGCTCTCTGGTCTGTAACTGACGCTGAGGCTCGAAAGCGTGGGGAGCAAACAGGATTAGATACCCTGGTAGTCCACGCCGTAAACGATGAGTGCTAGGTGTTGGGTCCTTTCCGGGACTCAGTGCCGCAGCTAACGCATTAAGCACTCCGCCTGGGGAGTACGACCGCAAGGTTGAAACTCAAAGGAATTGACGGGGGCCCGCACAAGCGGTGGAGCATGTGGTTTAATTCGAAGCAACGCGAAGAACCTTACCAGGTCTTGACATCCCGGTGCCCGTCCTAGAGATAGGATTTTGCTTCGGCACACCGGTGACAGGTGGTGCATGGTTGTCGTCAGCTCGTGTCGTGAGATGTTGGGTTAAGTCCCGCAACGAGCGCAACCCTTATTGTTAGTTGCCATCATTTAGTTGGGCACTCTAGCGAGACTGCCGGTAATAAACCGGAGGAAGGTGGGGATGACGTCAAATCATCATGCCCCTTATGACCTGGGCTACACACGTGCTACAATGGCTGGTACAACGAGTTGCAAGTCGGTGACGGCAAGCTAATCTCTTAAAGCCAGTCTCAGTTCGGATTGTAGGCTGCAACTCGCCTACATGAAGTCGGAATCGCTAGTAATCGCGGATCAGCACGCCGCGGTGAATACGTTCCCGGGCCTTGTACACACCGCCCGTCACACCACGAGAGTTTGTAACACCCGAAGTCGGTGAGGTAACCTTTTAGGAGCCAGCCGCCTAAGGTGGGATAGATGATTGGGGTGAAGTCGTAACAAGGTAGCCGTATCGGAAGGTGCGGCTGGATCACCTCCTTTCTAAGGAAAAACGGAAGCCATTGGTCGTCATGTTTAGTTTTGAGAGGTCTTGTGGGGCCTTAGCTCAGCTGGGAGAGCGCCTGCTTTGCACGCAGGAGGTCAGCGGTTCGATCCCGCTAGGCTCCATTAGGATAGTGATAACTATTCTAAACTTGTCCATTGAAAATTGAATAACTATATCAAATAGTAACAAGAAAATAAACCGAAACGCTGTGAATATTAATGAGTTTAAGACTGAAAGGTCAAAAATAAGGTTAAGTTAGTAAGGGCGCACGGTGGATGCCTTGGCACTAGGAGCCGATGAAGGACGTGACAAACGACGAAATGCCTCGGGGAGCTGTAAGTAAGCGCAGATCCGGGGATGTCCGAATGGGGGAACCCAACAGGTACTACCTGTTACCCATCTCTGTTAAGGAGATGAGGAGGAAGACGCAGTGAACTGAAACATCTAAGTAGCTGCAGGAAGAGAAAGCAAAAGCGATTGCCTTAGTAGCGGCGAGCGAAACGGCAGGAGGGCAAACCGAAGAGTTTACTCTTCGGGGTTGTAGGACTGCAATGTGGACTCAGATTTTATAGAAGAATGACATGGGAAGGTCAGCCAAAGAGAGTAAGAGCCTCGTATTTTAAATAGAATCTGTACCTAGCAGAATCCTGAGTACGGCGGGACACGTGAAATCCCGTCGGAATCTGGGAGGACCATCTCCCAACCCTAAATACTCCCTAGTGACCGATAGTGAACCAGTACCGTGAGGGAAAGGTGAAAAGTACCCCGGAAGGGGAGTGAAATAGAACCTGAAACCGTGTGCCTACAACAAGTTCGAGCCCGTTAATGGGTGAGAGCGTGCCTTTTGTAGAATGAACCGGCGAGTTACGTTATGATGCGAGGTTAAGTTGAAGAGACGGAGCCGTAGGGAAACCGAGTCTGAATAGGGCGTCTTAGTATCATGATGTAGACCCGAAACCATGTGACCTACCCATGAGCAGGTTGAAGGTGCGGTAAAACGCACTGGAGGACCGAACCAGGGCACGTTGAAAAGTGCTTGGATGACTTGTGGGTAGCGGAGAAATTCCAAACGAACTTGGAGATAGCTGGTTCTCTCCGAAATAGCTTTAGGGCTAGCGTCGACATAGAGATTCTTGGAGGTAGAGCACTGTTTGGGTGAGGGGTCCATCCCGGATTACCAATCTCAGATAAACTCCGAATGCCAATGAATTATGGTCGGCAGTCAGACTGCGAGTGCTAAGATCCGTAGTCGAAAGGGAAACAGCCCAGACCACCAGCTAAGGTCCCAAAATAATTGTTAAGTGGAAAAGGATGTGGGGTTGCACAGACAACTAGGATGTTAGCTTAGAAGCAGCTATTCATTCAAAGAGTGCGTAATAGCTCACTAGTCGAGTGACCCTGCGCCGAAAATGTACCGGGGCTAAAACAATTTACCGAAGCTGTGGATACCTTTATAGGTATGGTAGGAGAGCGTTCTATGTGTGGCGAAGGTGTACCGTGAGGAGCGCTGGAACGCATAGAAGTGAGAATGCCGGTATGAGTAGCGAAAGATGGGTGAGAATCCCATCCACCGTAAGACTAAGGTTTCCAGGGGAAGGCTCGTCCGCCCTGGGTTAGTCGGGACCTAAGGAGAGACCGAAAGGTGTATCCGATGGACAACAGGTTGATATTCCTGTACTAGAGTATGAAGTGATGGAGGGACGCAGTAGGCTAACTCGTGCGTACGAATGGATGTACGTCTAAGCAGTGAGGCGTGGTATGAGTCAAATGCTTATACCTGTAACGTTGAGCTGTGATGGGGAGCGAAGTTTAGTAGCGAGTGAGTGATGTCACACTGCCAAGAAAAGCTTCTAGCGTTGTATCATACTCTACCCGTACCGCAAACCGACACAGGTAGTCGAGGCGAGTAGCCTCAGGTGAGCGAGAGAACTCTCGTTAAGGAACTCGGCAAAATGACCCCGTAACTTCGGGAGAAGGGGTGCTGACATAGGTCAGCCGCAGTGAATAGGCCCAAGCAACTGTTTATCAAAAACACAGCTCTCTGCTAAATCGTAAGATGATGTATAGGGGGTGACGCCTGCCCGGTGCTGGAAGGTTAAGAGGAGTGCTTAGCGGTAACGCGAAGGTATGAATTGAAGCCCCAGTAAACGGCGGCCGTAACTATAACGGTCCTAAGGTAGCGAAATTCCTTGTCGGGTAAGTTCCGACCCGCACGAAAGGCGTAATGATTTGGGCACTGTCTCAACGAGAGACTCGGTGAAATTTTAGTACCTGTGAAGATGCAGGTTACCCGCGACAGGACGGAAAGACCCCATGGAGCTTTACTGCAGTTTGATATTGAGTGTCTGTGCCACATGTACAGGATAGGTAGGAGCCTATGAGATCGGGACGCCAGTTTCGATGGAGGCGTTGTTGGGATACTACCCTTGTGTTATGGCCACTCTAACCCGGATAGGTGATCCCTATCGGAGACAGTGTCTGACGGGCAGTTTGACTGGGGCGGTCGCCTCCTAAAAGGTAACGGAGGCGCCCAAAGGTTCCCTCAGACTGGTTGGAAATCAGTCGCAGAGTGTAAAGGTATAAGGGAGCTTGACTGCGAGAGCTACAACTCGAGCAGGGACGAAAGTCGGGCTTAGTGATCCGGTGGTTCCGCATGGAAGGGCCATCGCTCAACGGATAAAAGCTACCCTGGGGATAACAGGCTTATCTCCCCCAAGAGTTCACATCGACGGGGAGGTTTGGCACCTCGATGTCGGCTCGTCGCATCCTGGGGCTGTAGTCGGTCCCAAGGGTTGGGCTGTTCGCCCATTAAAGCGGCACGCGAGCTGGGTTCAGAACGTCGTGAGACAGTTCGGTCCCTATCCGTCGCGGGCGTAGGAAATTTGAGAGGATCTGCTCCTAGTACGAGAGGACCAGAGTGGACTTACCGCTGGTGTACCAGTTGTCTCGCCAGAGGCATCGCTGGGTAGCTATGTAGGGAAGGGATAAACGCTGAAAGCATCTAAGTGTGAAACCCACCTCAAGATGAGATTTCCCATAACGCAAGTTAGTAAGAGCCCTGAGAGAAGATCAGGTAGATAGGTTAGGAGTGGAAGTGTGGCGACACATGTAGCGGACTAATACTAATAGCTCGAGGACTTATCCAATTTTCATTGAGCGCAGCTTTTGGCAAGTATTGTGAGGTTTGAGTAGTTATTCAATTTTGAGTTGACAAGGCAACAAGATGTTGTAAGTTAATTCAGTTAGTTAAGTGACGATAGCCTAGGAGATACACCTGTACCCATGCCGAACACAGAAGTTAAGCCCTAGAACGCCGGAAGTAGTTGGGGGTTGCCCCCTGTGAGATATGGTAGTCGCTTAGCTATTATCCGCCATAGCTCAGTTGGTAGTAGCGCATGACTGTTAATCATGATGTCGTAGGTTCGAGTCCTACTGGCGGAGTAAATGAACATATGAGAAAAGAGCAGTTAGCTCTTTTTTCTTTCTCTCTATCGATGCTTTTGGATTGTTTTAGAATCAGAGTGTTACTATAGTTGGAGCTTGACTCTTTTCTTTTTTGTGGTATAATTAACCGGTAAAGTTTCAACCAGTTAAGAAAGGAAGCGAAGAATGGGGCATTTAGCAGAAAAAATTAATCATTTTTTGAATGAGGTTATATTGACAGCTGAGAATCAACATGAAATCTTGGTCGGCTCTTGTACGAGCGATGTGCGGCTAACGAACACGCAGGAACATATTTTAATGCTCTTGTCTCAGGAATCTTTGACAAATTCTGATCTGGCAAAGAGGCTGAATGTTAGCCAGGCTGCTGTAACTAAAGCTGTTAAGGCTTTGGTGGAGCAAAAGATGTTAGAAACATTTAAGGATAAGAAGGATGCTCGTGTGACTTTTTATCGATTGACTGATTTGGCACGACCGATTGCGGAAGAGCATCAACATCATCATGTTCATACTTTGGAGACTTACCAGAGATTGGCAGAGCAATTTTCTTCTGATGAGCAGGAAGTAATTGTGAAATTTTTGGATGGTTTGATTGGAGAAATTGGGAAATGAGATATATCACAGTGGAAAATCTGTCCTTTTACTATGACAAGGAGCCTGTGTTGGAGCATATTCATTACTTTTTGGATAGTGGCGAGTTCGTAACCTTGACAGGGGAGAATGGGGCTGCTAAGACGACACTTGTCAAGGCTAGTCTGGGGATTCTGCAGCCTAAGCATGGCGAGGTCAAGATTTCTAAGACCAATGAGAGAGGCAAGAAATTGAGAATTGCTTATCTTCCTCAGCAGATTGCTAGTTTTAATGCAGGTTTTCCTAGTACGGTTTACGAGTTTGTTAAGTCGGGACGTTATCCACGCAAGGGCTGGTTTCGTCGTTTGAATGAACACGATGAGGAGCATATCAAGGCTAGTTTGGAGTCAGTTGGAATGTGGGAACATCGGGACAAGAGGATTGGTTCTCTCTCTGGTGGTCAAAAGCAGCGGGCTGTGATTGCTCGGATGTTTGCTTCGGATCCGGATATTTTTGTCCTAGATGAGCCGACAACAGGGATGGATTCAGGCAGTAAGGATGAATTTTACAAGCTCATGCACCATAGTGCTCATCAGCACGGGAAAGCGGTCTTGATGATTACGCACGATCCAGAGGAAGTTCGCAAATATGCTGACCGCAACATTCATCTAGTTCGGAATCAGGACTCACCTTGGCGCTGTTTCAATGTGCATGAAAGTGACAGCGGACAGGAGGTGAGTCATGTTTAATCTATTTTCCTATGATTTTATGCAGCGGGCCTTTTTGGCGGTTATTGCCATGAGCCTCTTTTCACCGATTTTAGGCACTTTCCTTATTTTACGTCGGCAGAGCCTCATGAGTGACACGCTCAGTCACGTTTCTCTGGCAGGCGTGGCCTTTGGTTTGGTTCTAGGTTTGTCACCGACCTTCACAACGGTAGTGGTGGTTATCATTGCAGCAGTATTTTTGGAGTACCTGCGGACTATCTATAAGAATTTCATGGAAATCGGTACAGCTATTCTCATGTCAACGGGATTAGCGGTTTCCTTGATTGTTATGAGTAAGGGTAAGAGTTCAAGCTCGATGAGTTTGGATCAGTATCTATTTGGCTCCATTGTGACTATCAGTAGGGAGCAGGTGATTTCTCTCTTTGTCATTGCTGCTGTGGTGCTTGTCTTGACTTTCCTCTTCATTCGGCCTATGTATATCTTGACCTTTGATGAGGATACGGCCTTTGTGGATGGGCTGCCTGTGCGGACTATGTCTATTCTCTTTAATATTGTGACGGGTGTTGCGATTGCCCTCATGATTCCAGCTGCGGGAGCCTTGCTGGTCTCGACCATTATGGTCCTGCCGGCCAGTATTGCCCTGCGGATTGGGAAAAATTTCAAGTCGGTTATTTTGTTGGCAAATGTCATCGGCTTCTTTGGTATGATTGCCGGACTTTATATTTCTTACTATGCAGAGACACCAGCTAGTGCCAGCATTACGATTATCTTCGTCAGCTTGTTCTTGCTGGTCAATCTAATCAAAAAATTTATGAAATAGGAGCAGAAAATGAAAAAAATTAGCTTACTATTAGTAGGTTTACTGAGTATTTTCTTAGTAGCTTGTTCTAATCAAAAAAATGCAGATGGCAAGCTCAATATTGTCACGACTTTTTATCCTGTTTATGAGTTTACCAAGCAGGTGGCTGGAGATGAAGCCAATGTTGAACTTCTAATCGGGGCTGGTACAGAGCCGCATGATTATGAGCCTTCAGCCAAAGCGGTTGCGAAGATTCAGGATGCAGATGCCTTTGTCTATGAAAATGAAAATATGGAGACTTGGGTTCCAGATATGCTAAAAACTTTGAAAAATAAGGAAGAAAAGGTTATCAAGGCGACTGGAAATATGCTTTTGCTGCCTGGTGGTGAAGAGGAAGAAGACCACGACCATGGTGAAGAGGGGCATCATCATGAATATGACCCTCATGTTTGGCTGTCTCCGAAGCGAGCTATTAAAATGGTGGAACATATCCGAGATAGTCTGAGCAAGGCCTATCCTGACAAGAAAGCTTCTTTTGAGAAAAATGCGGCGGCTTATATCAAGAAGCTAGAAGCCTTGGATAAAGAATTTGAAGCTGGTTTGGCCAACGCTAAGCAAAAGAGCTTCGTCACTCAGCACGCTGCCTTTAACTATCTGGCATTGGACTATGGCTTGAAACAGGTACCAATTTCTGGACTTTCACCAGACAGTGAACCATCCGCTTCACGCTTGGCTGAATTGACCGAGTACATCAAGAAAAATAAAATCAAGTATATCTACTTTGAAGAAAATGCTTCTCAGGCTCTGGCTTCCACTTTGGCTAAGGAAACAGGAGTAGAGCTTGATGTATTGAATCCGCTGGAAAGCTTGACAGAAAAGCAGAGCAAGGACGGGGCAGACTATATTTCGATCATGCAGGCTAATCTAAAGGCCCTCAAGAAAACGACTGACCAAGAGGGAGCGGAGATTGCAGCCGAGAAAGAAGAAGACGATAAGACAGTCCAAAACGGCTACTTTGAAGACAGTGCTGTCAAGGATCGGACCTTGTCTGACTATGCTGGCGAGTGGCAGTCTGTTTACCCATATCTGAAGGACGGTACCCTAGATCAAGTCTTTGACTACAAGGCTAAGTTGACTGGGAAAATGACGGCAGCTGAATACAAGGACTACTATGACAAGGGCTATAAGACGGATATTTCCAATATCAATATCACAGACAAGACCATGGAATTTGTGGTAGATGGGAAAACCAAGAAATATACGTATAAATACGTTGGTAAGCACACTCTGACTTACTCTAAGGGAAATCGTGGAGTTCGCTTTATGTTTGAAGCGACAGATGCGGATGCTGGCCAGTACAAATATGTTCAGTTTAGCGACCATAACATTGCACCGACCAAGGCGGCTCACTTCCATATCTTCTATGGTGGTGAGAGTCAGGAAGCGCTCTTTAATGAGCTGGAAAACTGGCCAACCTACTATCCAAGTAAGTTGACAGGTCAAGAAATCGCCCAAGAGATGTTGGCACACTAATAGAATAAAGCAAGAAGACGGGATTATCCCGCCTTCTTTTTTGTATATCAGAAAATGACGATAAAAATACTTGACAAATTACGATTACAGATGTAAACTAACAAAGAGCTGGATTACAAATGTAAATGATAAGGAGGTGTTAAACAATGGAACAGCAAAATATTAGCCAAGCAGAATGGCAAGTGATGCGTGTGCTGTGGGCTTATCCACACAGTCGCAGTACAGAGATTATAGCTCGTTTGGAAGCTGATTTTTCCTGGAAGCCGGCAACCATCAAGACTCTTTTGAATCGTCTGAAGACAAAAGAATTTATCGCTATGGAAAAGATAGAGGGCAAGTTTTACTACGATGCTCGGATTTTAGAAGAGGATCATCTGGAAAGTACTTGGCAGGCGCTTTTTGACAATATCTGTAATACTAAACACGGAGATCTTTTGATTTCGATGATTGAGAGAAGTCAGTTCAGTCAAGGGGACTTGGAGCGGCTCAGCCAAGTCATTGATAAGAAAAGAGCTTCGGCTCCGCTGGAAATTAAATGCCACTGTCCGCAAGGTCAGTGTCGGTGCGGGCATGGAAAGGAGACGCATTGATGAGTGAGAAAAAAGAATACAAGCTATCAGGAATGACCTGTGCATCTTGTGCTATGACAGTGGAGATGGCGGTCAAGGACTTAGAAACGGTTGAGGATGTCAGTGTCAATCTGGCGACAGAACGTCTCAGTTTGCTTCCTAAGGCGGGATTTGACAGCCAGCAAGTGCTGGCTGCTGTAGCCGAGGCTGGTTATCAGGCAGAAGAAAAAGGAAAAGACCGACCGTCCGATGTGAGCGAAGAGGCTGCAATGAAAGCTCAGGAATTGCAAAAAAAGAAACAGCAATTACTGATTCTTTTGGTTACGGCTCTGCCCTTGCTTTATATCTCTATGGGAAGTATGATTGGTCTTCCTCTGCCTAGCTTCTTGGACCATATGAAGCATCCCTTGGTCTTCGTTCTTTCACAACTGCTTTTGACTCTGCCTGCTGTGTGGATCGGTCGTGGCTTTTATCAGAGAGGATTTCGCAATCTTATCAAGCGACATCCTAATATGGATAGTTTGATTGCGGTGGGAACCAGTGCAGCATTTCTTTATAGCCTCTACTCGGTCAGTCAGGTTCTTCTAGGTCATCATCCCTTTGTCCATCAGCTCTATTTTGAGTCTGTTGCAGTGATTATTGCCTTGGTTCTTCTAGGCAAATATCTGGAAAGTTCAGCCAAGGGGAGAACGTCTCAGGCGATTCAGTCTCTACTTGAGCTAGTGCCTAGTCAGGCGACAGTGATTCGCTATGGAGAGGCTGTGACCATTGATACAGAGGATATCCGAGTTGGAGATATTATCCGTATCAAGCCAGGAGAGCGTATGCCTGTAGACGGCCTTGTGACGGAGGGGCAGACCTTTGTGGATGAGTCCATGATGACAGGTGAAAGTGTCCCGATTGAAAAGAAAGCCGGCGACACCATTACCAGTGCAACAATCAATCAAAATGGAAGTATTGACTATCAAGCAACTAGGGTGGGTTCGGATACGACCTTAGCTCAGATTGTTAGATTGGTGGAGGAAGCACAGGGGTCTAAGGCACCGATAGCGGCTTTGGCTGATAAGATTTCGCTTTATTTTGTCCCAATCGTGCTAAGCTTGGCTACTTTATCCGCGCTTGGCTGGTATTTTCTAGCTGGTGAGAGCCTTAGCTTTTCTCTGTCAATCTTTATCGCAGTCCTGGTCATTGCCTGCCCTTGTGCGCTGGGATTAGCCACTCCGACAGCTATTATGGTTGGGACTGGTAAAGGGGCTGAAAATGGCATTCTGATTAAGTCTGGTCAAGCTTTGGAAGCGGCTTATCAGCTGGATACTATTGTTCTTGATAAGACTGGGACGATTACGGTTGGCAAGCCCAGCCTGACGGATCTGCTGCCCTTGGGTGATTTGAATCGCTCTGACTTGTTGCAGCTAATAGCCAGCGCTGAGCAGCATTCTGAGCATCCTTTGGCTCAGGCTATCTTAGAAGCTGCTGAAGAGGAGGGGCTTGACTTACTGCCTGTCAGTCATTTTGAGGCCATAGTTGGACGAGGATTGGCTGCTCAGGTTGAAGGTAAGCATCTTCTGGTCGGTAATGAGTCTCTGATGAAAGAAAAGCACATTGACAGCAGTGCCTTTCAAGAACAGTTGTTGCAGCTATCCCAGGAAGGAAAAACAGCCATGTTTGTCGCAATAGATGGACAGCTGGCTGGAATTCTAGCGGTAGCAGATGAGATGAAATCCAGCAGCCTGTCGGCTGTGCAGGAGCTCCAGTCTATGGGACTAGAAGTCATCATGTTGACAGGGGATCGTGAAGAAACTGCGAAAGCTATTGCTCAGAAAGCTGGCATCCAAAAAGTTATCGCAGGTGTATTGCCAGATGGCAAGGCCGCTGCTATCAAGGACTTGCAGGAAGCTGGCAAAAAACTAGCCATGGTCGGAGACGGTATCAATGATGCACCAGCTTTGGTTCAGGCAGATGTTGGAATTGCCATCGGATCAGGCGCTGATGTAGCTATTGAGTCGGCAGATGTGGTGCTCATGCATAGTGATTTGCAGGACGTAGTCAAGGCTATCAAGCTCAGCCAGGCGACCATCCGCAATATCAAGGAAAACCTCTTCTGGGCTTTTGCTTACAATACAATGGGCATCCCGATTGCTATGGGTCTGCTGCATCTTTTTGGCGGCCCCTTGCTCAATCCGATGTTGGCTGGTCTGGCCATGAGCTTAAGCTCAGTGTCAGTTGTGGCCAATGCTCTGCGCCTAGGACGCTTTAAACTTTAAAATGGAAGAATATACGGAGGAATAAATCTATGAAACAAACAGTTCAATTAGAAAACTTATCTTGTCAAAACTGTGTTAAACACGTTACCCAGCACTTCCTATCTATGGAGGGAGTGTCAGATGTGACAGTAGATCTGGACAAGCAGACAGCAGCAGTTATTGCGGATAGATCCTTGAGTGTAGAGGATTATCAGGCGGCTCTGGCAAAAACAATCTATAAAGTCTTAGGGGTGCAGGATAGCTGAGCCAACTTGTAAAATAGGCTGAAAAAGTCTATAATATTAGTAATCATTTATTGGATAAGGAGAAAGCCATGAAGCAGAAAATAGTCTATCCTTTGTTATGTTGCTTAGCTCTATTGACTTTGGCAGCCTGCTCTAGTAAGTCAGTTAATTCTACTCAGACAAGTTCGAGTACTACTCAGGAATCTTCTCAAGTAGCTTCTAGTCAGAGTGTTGCAGAATCGTCTTCTTCTGCCACAAGCAGTCAAAGCTCAGCAGAAGTTAGTCCAGAAAAGACGCAAGAGGAGAAAAAAGCAATGGATATTTCGGCCTTGGCCAATGGAGACTACTCCAGTGTAAAAGGAACCTGGCAGAATGCTGCTGGTCACCAGCTGGTGTTCAATGATAAAGGGTTAGTTTCTGATAGCTATGAGCTGTACGGAGCATCGTTAACGGATTATGGAACGGCTTCTGGCGGTGTATACGGCGGTGAAACTGGTGGTTTCTTGCTAGAGTTCATTCCAAAAGGTGTCAAGCTTGCGAATAAAGAAAATTTCCAAGATAGCTCAGATGCCAGCCAAGATCGTCTGTGGACGGGAGTTGGGATGAATAGCTTTGATGAACAAGGTCAATTTTATTATCGTGTTACTAACTAGTCGTGTAGGATAGAAATTTTCTATCCTATTTTTTGTTTTAAAAGAGTAGTTAGTTAAAATATGATAAAAAATTGTGCAAACGTTTGAATAAATGCTTGAAATAATAATTAAAAAAGGATATAATATTTTTATGAAAGCGCTTTGAAATTTTTAGGGGTTTCAAAGGCAACTATTTTCACATAAAGTAAAGGGGAACTTATGGTTGAGTTAAATCTGAAAAATATTTATAAGAAGTATCCAAATAGTGAGCACTATTCTGTTGAAGACTTTAATTTGGACATTAAGGACAAGGAATTTATCGTTTTCGTCGGTCCATCAGGATGCGGGAAATCCACAACGTTGCGTATGATTGCAGGTCTTGAGGATATCACAGAAGGAACAGCGTCAATTGACGGTAAAGTGGTCAATGACGTGGCACCGAAAGACCGTGATATCGCTATGGTCTTCCAGAACTATGCCCTCTATCCACACATGACAGTCTATGACAATATGGCTTTCGGATTGAAATTGCGTAAGTACAGCAAGGAGGATATTGATAAACGGGTGCAAGAAGCGGCTGAAATCCTTGGTTTGAAGGAATTCTTGGAGCGTAAACCAGCAGACCTTTCTGGTGGTCAACGTCAGCGGGTTGCCATGGGTCGTGCCATCGTGCGTGATGCAAAGGTTTTCCTAATGGACGAGCCTTTGTCAAACTTGGATGCGAAGTTGCGTGTGTCCATGCGTGCTGAGATTGCCAAAATCCACCGTCGTATCGGAGCAACCACCATCTACGTTACCCACGACCAAACAGAAGCCATGACACTGGCTGACCGCATTGTTATCATGTCAGCAACCAAGAACCCTGCTGGAACTGGAACGATTGGTCGAGTAGAGCAGATCGGTAGCCCACAAGAAGTCTACAGAAATCCAGTCAACAAGTTTGTGGCAGGCTTCATTGGTAGCCCAGCCATGAACTTTATCACTGTGACACTTGAGGGAAATCAAATTGTTGCCGATGGCTTGCGTTTGACAGTGCCAGAAGGAACACTGAAGGTGTTGCGTGAGAAGGGTTATGACGGTAAGAAATTGATCTTTGGTATTCGTCCAGAAGACATCAATACAGAACCTGCCTTCTTAGAGACCTTCCCAGACTCTGTGGTTCATGCGACTATCTCTGTCTCTGAGCTTTTGGGTTCTGAGTCTCACCTTTACTGCCAAGTTGGTGATAGCGAGTTTATCGCACGGGTAGATGCTCGTGACTACTCAGAAACAGGTGCAGGTATTGACCTTGGTTTTGACCTGAACAAGGCGCATTTCTTTGATTTCGAAACAGAGAAAACAGTTTATTAAAATATGAGTTATAAAAAAGATAGTCAGCAAGCCAAACGGAATGCATTTGGTCTGCGGACTATCTTTTCTTTATTTTGCTTTTCCGACAAGAATGGTAGCGGCAATGGTTACTTGGGTGAGGTCAGTCCAGTCGATCTGGTCTTGCTCAACGTGAAAGAGGAGTGGTGTCATCGCTAAAAGAGCGGCTCTACTTTCGGCAGTCAAGGACTGGCTGGACTCGACAGTAATATCGGAGATTATATCGAAGTGCTCTTGGAAATGCTGGATGACTTCTTGGTTAGAGTAATCCTTGTTGCTGAGCTGTCTAGCGGCTTTTTGGCGAATTTCTTGAAGATGGTGCTCGGTGGGAATGACTTTGATGAGGAGGGCATTGCTAGACATGACTCTCCGAAATTCCTGATAATTGGCTGGAGAAAAGATGTCTAAAATGATGTCCATGCTGGCATCTTGTAGCGGCAGCTTAGCCAAATCACCAACGAACCAATTGACTGCGAAAGAGCTGTCGCTCTTGGCTGCCAACTGGATGGAATCTTTTGAAATATCGAAGGCATAGAAGGTTTTTTGGGGATGGGTTTCTTGGAGTTTGCGAGAGTAGAAGCCCTCGCCGCAGCCAATATCTAAGACTGTTTTGGCAGTTTCTGAGCTAGCAAGTAAGTTCGAGACAGCTTCTAAGATAGCTTGGTAAAATCCTGCTTCTAAGATCAACTGCCGATTTTGAAAACTAGTCTTATCGTAGTCTTTGGGCTGCTTGATTTGAGGTGCTAGATTGACATAGCCAAACTTGGCCAAGTCATAAGAATGACGATGTCGGCATTTGAGGCTGTTTTCCATCAGCTGCAGCTCTTCCTTGCAGATGGGACAGGCAAAGGCAGTCGCAGTAGCAAAGCGCTGGAGTTTGGGTTTGAGGTTTGTATTCATAGTTTAAGTGTATCAAAAGAGACAAGTGAAAGCAACTTTAGGAGTAAGTAGATGGGAGATTCAGTAGAAATAAAACTAATTCTCCAATTTATAAAATGAAATTGCTTTTATATCTAAATTTCTATATAATAATGATAAGGAGGAAATAAGTATGTTAAAAGAAGTATTAACCGTTGCAAAAGTTGCGAAAAAATCTTCACTATTTTTGGGTGGTGTCGTATTTGGTACCCTTGGTTTGAAAATCTTAGCAAGTAAGGAAGCTAAAAAAGGTTATTCTAAAGCTTTGGCTAAGGCTTACAAGTTGAAAGATGAGCTAGATGCATCTGTTTCTGTTGTGAAGCAACATGGAGACGATGTTTTGCAAGATGCTAAATATTTGTATGAGCAAGAGAAAAAAGAAGAGCAATTAGATAGCCTTATAGGAGAATAATATGTCTTTTAAAGTGCTATATAGAGGATATCAACATATCCGACTATCATCTTCTTTTTCACTCACCTTGGATATTCAAGACTATCTTCATTCCTTGGCGAGAGATGAGAAGGGAATTGAGTCTATCCAGTTTTACATGGATCAACAGCGCTTTACCCTACGTATAAAAGAAGGCTTCTCTGTATTAGACAATGCAGAAGCCTTTTTAAAAAGAATTGATAAAGGGAAAGTTTCTGAGTTGATGACTCTTCCTGTTCGTAGAGAAGAGAGTGCCTATTCTATCGTTTCAGGTGCAGCGATTAAGCGTTGGTTATTTAGAAGTTTTGTCCCTTATCCTGTTCGTTATATTTGGACTTGTTATCAGGCTCTAGGCTATGTAAAAGAGGCCTATCAAACCTTAGCGAGCAAGGAACTGACCATGGAGGTCTTGGATTGTTCAGCCATTTTATTGTCCTTGTTTATGAACCAATCCAAGACAGCTAGTAATATCATGTTTATGCTTGATTTAGGGAATTGTCTGGATCAGTGGTCTTTGAAAAAAACTGCAACGGATTTAGAACAGAGTCTTCTTGCAAAAGAGAGCGATGTATTCTTAGTACAGGGCGATACGGTCGTTAGTATCAAGAGTTCCGATGTTCAAATAGGAGATGTCTTGGTCCTATCTCAAGGAAATGAAATTTTGTTTGATGGACAAGTAGTTTCAGGTTTAGGTATGGTCAACGAAAGCTCCTTGACAGGAGAGAGTTTTCCAGTTGAAAAAAGAGAGTCTGATTTGGTTTGTGCAAATACAGTATTAGAAACTGGAGAGTTACGCATTCGTGTAACCGATAATCAGATGAACAGTCGTATTTTACAGCTGATTGAGTTGATGAAGAAATCTGAAGAAAACAAGAAAACGAAACAACGCTATTTCATCAAGATGGCGGATAAGGTCGTCAAATATAATTTCTTGGGTGCTGGTCTGACTTACCTATTAACAGGTTCTTTTTCTAAGGCTATTTCTTTCTTATTGGTCGATTTCTCCTGCGCTTTGAAAATCTCTACTCCTGTAGCTTATTTAACGGCTATTAAGGAGGGTTTGAATCGTGAAATGGTGATTAAGGATGGGGATGTTCTGGAGAAATATCTGGAAGTCGATACCTTCTTATTTGATAAGACGGGGACAATCACAACTAGCTATCCTATAGTTGAAAAGGTGTTACCTTTTGGAGACTATAGTGAGGAAGATATTCTCAGAATCAGTGCCTGTCTTGAGGAACACATTTATCATCCTATTGCTAATGCCATTGTCAAACAAGCCGAGATAGAGGGAATTGAACATGAGGAAATGCATGGGAAACTCCAATATATTGCAAGCAAGGGAATTAAGTCACATATTGATGGCCAACCAGTTGTTATTGGGAATTATGTCTTGATGCAGGATGAGCAGATTCATATTAGTTTGGAACAACATGCTTTGATTGAAGAGTACAAGAATCACTACAATCTCTTATTCTTAGCCTACCAGAATGAATTGATTGGAATGTTCTGCATTCATACTCCTTTGAGAAAAGAAGCAAAAGCAGCCTTGGAGAAACTTAAGGCACAAGGGAAAAAATTGATTCTGGCAACAGGGGACACCTTGGTTAGAACAGAGGAATTAGTCAAAGATTTGCCCTTTGATCAGGTCTATACAGACTTGAAACCTGATGGGAAATTTGAGTTAGTAGAGGAACTGCAGAAAGCAGGTCATACTATTTTGATGGTTGGGGATGGGTTGAATGACTCAGCTGCTCTAACCCTATCAGATATCGGTGTGGTGATGAATGAGAGCGCAGATATTTCTAAGCAGATGAGTGATATCTTATTGTTAGATAATCGCTTGGATTTCTTCCAAGAGTTGGATTCGCTATCATCATCTTTGCAAATACTCATCAAGAAGAATATTCAAGATACCATTGTCGTAAATAGTAGTTTGATTGGCTTTGGCTTGTTTAATTGGCTCAGTCCTTCAAATCTCTCTATCTTACATAATCTAACAACCTTGCGCATTGTCTTGCGTAGTCTGTCTATTAAAAATAGATAGATGAGAGTTATTAACAGCAAAAAGGAGTTACCTTTCTCGAGGTTAACTCCTTTGTTTATAGATAAATGTTGAACAGTTTAGTAAGTCAATACAAAGTATTTTTTCTTACCGCGGCGGATAACAGTCAGTTCGTTTTCTAACTTATCTGCGTCACTCAAGATATAGTCAAGGTCTTGGATGCGGTCGCCATTTACGTAGATGGCTCCATTCTGGACATCTTCACGGGCTTGGCGTTTTGAGTTGACCACGCCAGATGACACGAGGATTTCCACGATGTTAAGATTTTCGTCGGCTTGAACTTGGTAGTTTGGCACGCCACGAAGTCCTTGTTTGAGCTCTTTAACAGAAAGGTTTTTGATGTTTCCTGCAAAGAGTTGCTCGGTAATGTTAAGGGCTTCTTTGTAGGCTTCTTCACCGTGGACAAGAGTTACCACTTCACGAGCGAGGATTTTTTGAGCCAAGCGTTCGTGTGGAGCTGCTTCAAATTGCTTACGGATGTCTTCAATCTCATCCAGTGACAAGAAAGTAAAGATCTTCAAGAAGCGAACGGCGTCAGCATCCATGACATTCATCCAGAATTGGTACATTTCGTATGGAGAAGTTTTGTCAGCATTGAGCCAAACAGCATTTCCTTCTGATTTACCAAATTTCTTACCAGTCGCATCGGTGATCAGGGGAACGGTCATAACGTGACCAGTCTTGTCGGCCTTACGACGAAGCAATTCAGTACCAGCAGTCATATTGCCCCACTGGTCAGAACCACCGATTTGCAGGGTAACATTGTGGTCTTGGTTAAGGACAAAGAAGTCGTAACCTTGCATGATTTGGTAGGCAAACTCAGTGTAAGAAATCCCTGTTTCAATCCGTTTTTTTACGGATTCCTTGCTCATCATGTAGTTGACAGTGAAGTATTTACCAACATCACGGAGGAAGTCAATGAAGCTGATGCTGCCAAACCAATCGTAGTTGTTGACCATGACAGCTTTGTTTTCGCCGTTTTCAAAGTCAAGAAAGCGTGACAGTTGGCCTTGGATAGACTGGACCCAGCCATCAACGGTTTCTTTGGTTTGCAGGCTACGCTCCGCATCTTTAAAGGATGGGTCACCAATCAAACCTGTTGCACCACCGACGAGGGCGTAAGGTTTGTGACCAGCTAACTGTAAGCGGCGGCTAGTCAAAATAGCCACCAAGTGACCTAAGTGCAGACTGTCTGCTGTTGGATCGTATCCGCTATAATAAGAGACTTGCCCTTCTTCTAAGGCTTTACGCAAAGCTTCTTCATCAGTTGTTTGAAAAATCAAACCACGCTCTTTTAGCTCATCAAAAATGTGCATAGTTGTCTCTCCTTTTCTAAGATAGCAAAGACAGTTGCCCTTGCTCAAATATTTTTTTGTCTTATCTTTCTATTGTATCACAAACGCGACAAATAGCAATGAGTAGCCAGAAAATAATTCCTGTAAAAGCGCTAGAATTAGCTCTTTCTTGATATAATCTGCTGATGTTTGCTATAATAGTCGAGAAGGAGAATCTATGTTGAAACCATTTATAAAAAAGTTAAAACAGTTTGGTAAGGGGGAGCCCTCACCTGCTAAGACGTCTAAGCCAAAAGGAGAGACATGGTCGGTACTTGATATTGTTTCCGTTATTTTTCGAACAGTAAAACTACTCTTAAATGTCGCTTTTGTATTTATCTTTTTTGGAATAGTATTGGGGGCTGGACTCGGATTGGGCTATGCCGCCAGCCTTTTTAGTGATGTCTCCGTGCCGAAGCAGGAGGAGCTGGTAAGTCAGGTCAATAAGATTTCTGGGATTTCGAAGCTGACCTATGCTAACGGAGAGTTGATTTCTGAAATCGATAATGATTTGTTGCGGATCCCAGTTGCCAGCGATGCGATTTCGGATAATGTCAAAAATGCTATCATTGCTACGGAAGATGAGAACTTTGAAACTCACAATGGTGTTGTGCCCAAGGCGGTTCTACGGGCAACCTTGGGTTCAGTAGTTGGAGTTGGTTCATCCAGCGGGGGCTCGACCTTAACTCAGCAGTTGATCAAGCAACAGGTCGTGGGAGATGCTCCGACTTTCAAGCGGAAGGCAGTAGAGATTGTTGATGCCTTGGCTTTGGAACGCTATATGTCTAAGGATGACATTCTGACTACTTATTTGAATGTGGCACCTTTTGGTCGGAATAACAAAGGACAAAATATTGCTGGAGTGGAAGAAGCAGCTCAAGGGATTTTTGGTGTATCAGCCAAGGATTTGACTATTCCACAGGCTGCGTTTATTGCTGGATTGCCTCAGAGTCCGATTGTCTATTCGCCCTATGCCTCTGATGGCAGTATGAAGAGTCCAGATGATATGGCTTTAGGTCTAGAGCGGGCTCGGAATGTTTTGTATAATATGTACCGTACAGGTCGACTGAGTGAGGCAGACTATCAGCAGTACAAAGACTATGATCTGACGCAAGATTTTAAGCCGACTGAGAGCCTTCAAAAGAGCTCGCATAGTTACCTCTACCATACAGCTTTTTCAGAAGCGCAGACGGCCATGTATCAGTATTTGACTCAGCGGGACAATGTATCTCAGCAAGAATTAAAAAATAATGCAACGGTTGAAGCTTATCAAGAGTTGGCTCGAAAAGAGCTGAGCGAGGGTGGTTATACGGTCACAACAACCATCAATCATTCTATTCATCAGGCGATGCAGAATGCAGTTGCCAACTACGGTGGTCTCTTGGATGATGGGACAGGAATGATCGAGGTTGGAAATGTCCTTCAGGATAATAAAACAGGAGCCATTATTGGTTTTGTCGGTGGTAGAGACTATAGCTCTAATCAAAACAACCATGCTTTTGATACGGAAAGATCTCCTGGTTCGACTATCAAGCCGATTTTGGCTTATGGGATCGCCATTGACCAAGGGCTGATGGGAAGCGCAAGTGTCCTTTCTAATTATCCGACGAACTTCTCTAGCGGTGAGCCGATTATGCACGTGGATAGTCGCGGGACAGGCATGATGGATCTGCAGGAAGCCCTCAATACTTCTTGGAATATTCCAGCTTATTGGACCTATCGTTCACTTCGCGAGAAGGGTGTGAATGTCCGAGGCTATATGGAAAAAATGGGCTATCATATTGACAACTACGATATTGAAAGTCTACCAATGGGTGGGGGAATCGAGGTTTCGGTTGCCCAGCACACCAACGGTTTCCAGACCTTGGCTAATAACGGTTCTTATCAAGAAAAGTATATGATTGAAAAGATCACAGCTCCAGACGGCAAGGTAGTTTATGAACATAAGGCCAAACCAGTTCAGGTTTACTCACCTGCTACTGCGACGATTATGCAGAACCTGATGCGAGGCGTGCTCAACTCTGGCGCAACTACGACCTTTAAATCAAGAATTAGTCAAGTCAATGGCACCTTGGCAGGTGCAGACTGGATTGGTAAGACAGGTACAACCAACAGCAATGGTGATATGTGGCTCATGCTTTCCACTCCTAGGATGACCCTTGGAGGCTGGATTGGTCATGATGACAATACCTCTATGGCTGCCTTGACAGGCTACAATAATAATGCGGCCTATATGGCTTATCTGGTCAATGCCATTTATGAAGCGGATCCAGAGGCCTGGGGAATCGGAGAGAAGTTCAAGCTTGATTCGAGCGTTATCAAGTCTGATGTTCTCAAGTCTACTGGAGAAAGACCAGGAACCGTCACAATCAATGGCCGTTCCATCAATCTAAACGGTCCGACCGTTCCTAGCTACTGGGCTAAGAATGGCGCGCCAACGACGAGCTACCGCTTCGGCATTGGTGCATCAGATGCGGATTATCAGAGAGCTTGGGGAGCTATCTTGGGTGGTACCACTGGCAACACCAATCGTAATAGCCAATGAGAAATTGCCTAACAATTAGAACGAAAGGTAGGGAATACTAGATGTCAGGGAAGATTTCTTCAGATACTATCGCAGCAAGTTCCGCAATTAGTGAATTAGTAGGAGTGGATACTTCAGCCTTCAGGAACAATCAAGTTGAATTTGGTTATACAAGTGATATTGCTGGAATGGAAGCTGGTCGTCAAGCTTGCAATCAAATGTTGCAGGCTGTCAGTGACTTCAGTTCGGCCGTCCTAACTCAGGCTAATAAATTTCCAGAAATTGCTGCAAAAATTGAAAAACGCGATATAGAGCAGGCACAGCGTTGGAGCAACTGATGATAAAAGATAAAAATCAAGAAAAACGTGAACAATTATATAAGCAAATCATCCAGCTTGAGAATCAAGAAGAAGATCTTTTAGTTATCAAAAAACGTTACGAAGAGAAGGTAATGGATTTTCGTGCAGATATCTGGACGATAAATGCCCAAATAGAAAACTTGATAGATCCCGTATCAGAGACAAGTCATACCAATCGTAAAATATGGGAAGAAAACCAAGCCTTGCAACAAACAATTGACAGCTACGTAGAGCAAGAGTTGGACAATGTTTCCAAACAAACAAGGAAAGTTCGGCAAAAATTAGATGAAAATCGAGAAAGATTGACGAAAGAAAGGAACTCTTTACCATGGGAGTAAAATACAGTGCATCGGAGTCCTCACAGCTGATGGAGGCTATGGCTAATAATATTCAAGTGGCCAATGAGGTGACAGACCGATTGTCTCAGGGGTGTGACCACCTAATAGCTGCCCTAGACTCTGGAGAACTCATGGGAGCAGCCTATACAGCAGGTAAGGGCCTTTTTTCAGAGATTATCATTCCTGCCATTAAGAAGCTACAGGCTGCAGTGGACGACATTCAAACGGAGTTAAATTCATATAGGGTTGCCAATGCTCAGGTATCAGAGTATGGCAACCTTGATCTGGATCAGCTGAAGAAGACAAAAGAATTGAGAGAGAAACAGCTAGCCTCTATCAAAAAGGCTATTGAAGCTAAGGAATCATTCTTAGAGCGGGTGAAGTCTATTGCTACATTTAATATCGTTTCTCACATGGAATCTCTGGTGATTCTTTCTAGTGCAGAGTCGCAAATTGAATCACAAATTAAAGAATTGGAAGAGAAGATTGAAAAGCTGGAGTTCTTTGTCGCTCAAGTCTCCCAATATTTCAGCGATAGTCTAGAAGTCCTCCGTCTGGCTATCCAAGGAGCCAGCCAGCTAAGCCAAGTCCTAGTTGATAGTGATGGAAACTACTCAGTTGATGGTGTAGATATGAGCTGGGTCAAGAAGATGAAAGAGCAGAAGATTGAGAGCATAAAATATGATTCTTCTAAGAAAACCAAAGACTTGCATAAAGAGTATCAAAGTATTTTAGACAAGTTGGAAAAGGGAAAAGAGCTGAGTGATAAGGAATTTGAAATCCTAGAATCTTATGCTAGACGTTATCCGAAAGTTCAGTTACCAGAAATTGTCACCAACAAGCTGAAGACAGAAGCTGCTAATAGAGCTAATCCAGAGAAACTACAGGAAAAGGTTGAGAAAATCAAAAAGAGTGATAAAATTTCTACCGAAAAAGCAGACCTAATCGTTAAAGCTTATGAAGATTATCTGTTTTATAATAATAGAGAAGCGTTTGAGGAGTATTGGAAGAAGAGAAAAAAGATGGGTGATGATTGGGGAAAAGAAGATCCAATAATCCAGGATAAGATGAATGATATAGAAAAAGAATTTTACAAATCGTTAACATCAAAAATTAATATAAAAGTAGTAACGCAAAATATGGGAAACGATGTATTAGATGTTAAAAATTTAGAGGATGTAAAAAAGGGTGAATTAATTCAGAGAGGTAGAAGTATATGGAAAAGCCCTGGTGATAATGGAAGAATTGATAGTTCGATTGCTATAGGAAATAAGATTGGAGATAATGGAACATTTATAGATTTAGTTAATTCTAATAAACCCCTAGACCTAAAAAATCGAGTTTATAGAGAAGATTACCCTTTTTCAATTTGGGGTCGACAATGGGAAGAAGGAATGGAGTCTGATTACCTTGGAAATTATCTTTTTGGCTATGTTGGTAAAGGTTATTTAGAATCTAGTGATGAGTACTTGAAAATAGGAGCCGGAGCAGCTCAAGGGCTGTCTGATAAAGATGCTATAAAATATATAAACAATGTTATCAATGGAAATTATGGAGATAATCCAGGAGATGCTAAGATGATTCAAGACGGAATTAACGACTATAAGGAGAGTTACAAATGAGCATGACGAAAAAATCGAATTGGAATTTAGGTTGTAGTTTAGTACTTGTTGTAGTCCTAGCAGCTAGTTTTCTATTTTATCTATGGGCACAAAATCTTGGTAAGTATACTCTGCAACCAGGAGAGTCGGCTAACTTTACAGTAAATCCTCGGACACATGATGTAGAATACTACTCAGAATTAATCTTGAAAAAAAATGATACTAATAAGCTTAAATTATCAGGTAAAAAAGTTTGGTTTGAGATGCATGGCGATATTTTTTATGATGTTGAAGGGCAAAAACTTGTTCGAAGCCATCATTCAGAAGATGTTGATGAAGAGTTACCCAACAATCAAAAAGGTATTCATTTAGTAAAAGATGGGATTGTTGTAAATTATCAGGGAGAAAAAGTTTTTGATGTCACGAATAACAAACCTTACACCATCACCATCACCAATGTAGATGATAAACCGGTTCGGTTTGAAGCTCAGGTGGCAGACAAGTAAGATAAAATATTAGCAACAACTTAGAATTAGCAATCAAGTAACAGACCGACTGCCTAAAGAGCGTGACTATTAAATGGCTACTCTAGCCTCTGTCAAAAAGGCTATTGAGGCTAAAGAATCATTCTTAGAGCGCATGAAGTCTATTGCTACATTTAATATCGTTTCTCACATTGAGTCTCTGGTGATTCTTTCTAGTGCAAAGTCGCAAATTGAATCACAAATTAAAGAGAATGAAGAAATTAGAAGAAACTTATAAATTATACGTTTCTTCTCATTCTAGTGAACAATCATCAACTTTCGAAAATTTCATGAATGCTATCCAACATTTCCAAAAGGATTTAGACAAATCCAATCCCTCTATCGGAGAGTAAAATGTTAAAAAAAATGAAAAACTATTTTAAAAACAAACCTACTCAAGCTTTCTTGATGCTCATTGTGCTTGTTTGGTCTTTATATGAGATTGGTGCGACTAGTTTAGCTAGCAACTCGGCCTTGACCAAGGAATTCATGCATAGTCGGTATGTTATGGTTTGGTCAATAGTAGATAGAAAGGCAAATCTATATCACTATGCGGAAGAATGGACTAGTAACATTTTGGATGGCATTATGCATCTAGACTATGAAAATATAAAAATGACCTGTTACCCTAGTAAATATGATGATCAGGTTTCCGCTGAATACAATCAGATTCCTAATAAGGAAAATTATGCGATTTCATTTCCTTTAGACGGGTCGTTGTCCAAATCAAATTTTTCGACATTAGACACTAGATACTATCTAATATCAAAGAATGCAGCTATTGTGGAGCAAAAGACAGGTAAGACTATTGAGGAATTAACCCATGAGATAGGGTATGCAAGGGAGGACTTCTTGTCTGCTCTTGGTAAGATGAAAATCCTTCGTTTGTTCTATTTGCTTCTTCGTATGATAGTACTGTTGCTATGTATCAAGTGGTCTGGTCAGCGGAGAAAACAGAAAGAAAACGAAATCTTACAGAATGGATAGAGTCTTGAAACGATACGGAATCTATAAGGAAAATAAAGAATGATAACTTCAGTAATTTTTATTGCTTCTCTATTGTTACTTTTGCTTTATTTTAAAAGCAGGCGTTCAAGAATTGCCATTGGATTGTTCTATGGTTTGTTTACAGCATGGTATGTTTATGCGGTTTTAAATTACAGTAAATACACTCTGCAACCAGGTCAAAGTGTTAAATTGAAAGTTTTTTCTAAAACAGAGCAGCTGGAGTATCATTCGGAATTGATTTTAGAAAAAAAAGATGACGCTAAATTAAAATTATCGGGCCGAAAAGGCTGGGGGATGAAAGGAAGTAATACGGTTTATAATGTTGAGAAGCAGTCAATAACTGATATTATTATTTCTAAAGATGGAACAGAGCGCAAAGACTTACCGAATGATAAGAGTAAAAGTATCTATTTAGAGAGTGATGGAATAGTGGTTCAAGGGGAAATAAAGGAAATATTTGGGGTGACGGAAGAAACCTCCTACACCATCACCATCACCAATGTAGACAATAAACCGGCCAAATTTGAGGCTCAAGTGGTGGATAGGTAAGGTAGAGCGCTGGCAACAACTTAGAATTAGCAATCAAGTTACAGACCGACTGCCTAAAGAGCGTGACTATTAAATGGCTACTCTAGCCTCTGTCAAAAAGGCTATTGAAGCTAAGGAATCATTCTTAGAGCGGGTGAAGTCTATTGCTACATTTAATATCGTTTCTCATATGGAGTCTCTAGTGATTCTTTCTAGTGCAGAGTCGCAAATTGAAACACAAATTAAAGAGTTGGAAGAGAAGATTGAAAAGCTGGAGTTCTTTGTCGCTCGAGTTTCTCAATATTTCAGTGATAGTCTAGAAGTTCTTCGTCTAGCTATCCAAGGAGCCACACAACTAAGTGAAATCATTGTCGATAGTGATGGCAACTACTATGCGGACGGTCTGGATATGAGCTGGGTGCAGAAAATGAAGGATGTGAAGATTGAGTCGCATAAGCTTGATAAGGATATTTCAGTTACTCAGGCTGAAAAAGATAAGAAAAAAATTGTGGATGATTTAGTATCATCATACAATCTAGATGAATCTACGGCAAACGTACTTTATAAGCTCCAGCAGGGAATTTTGAAAAAGACAAAACAAGAAGGATGGACTAATGAAAAAGTTCTTTATGAGTACAATAGACTAGTTGCATCTCCAGTTTATGGGGTAAGGGCAACTTGGAGAGGTCTTGCGGGCATTGTTGATGCCAAAAATACAAGTGATTTAGATGATATTTTGATAAATACGTATTCTTTATCTGAAAGAGAGGTAAAGATATTTAAAGAAGGGATTATTAAGCAGTACGAATCTAAACATAATAAAGACTTAGCGCATGAAGCTATTCAAATTGCTAGTTTTACTGAGTTATCTTGGGGTGATAGAGACTTATCGAAGCTAGATGGCAGGAAGGGATTAATCGCCCACATTATTAGCACAATCGGAAATTCAACTCGGATTGGAGATCTCTCTGTAAATACTGAAAAGTATGAAAGTTCCTTCAAAGGAGACATTGATTCAGGGAGATATGATGATGCAGATTTTAATTCAGATTTAGATGCTATTACTTCTTACGAAAGAATGATTTCTAAAAATGTAGAAACAAAAGATGTGTTTAAAGTTCAAGCAGATTACAATCATAGTATACAAACAAACCAGACAAATCGTGTTGAAGAATTCTATACTGTGATGGGAAATGGGGATAAAGCTAACGGTAAACTAATGGTTGAAACTCTTGTTGAAAATAACACAATAGGAGGCAACTTTATTAAGTATGGTTTTGACCTCAATATTTTTATTGGGAATCCTAATGACAAAGAAGAAGGTTGGAAACAAGACTTCTATAATTACTTAGACAGAGGGGATGAGAAAAATGTCGGGACTTAAAAAAATACTAATCGTGATTGGTTCTGTAACGGTCTTAGTTGCTGGAATGAATTTTTATTTTCATGTTCAAAGCTACCAAGAACGTAGCCAACTAAAAGCTTCCTTTGAACAGAAGGACAACATAGCCGTCTTAGAACATTTAATGGCGTCAGAAAAGTATGCGTCTGACATCCGCAAAGCAGGCTATGTCGTTCCTCCCGATGGTGCTATTCGCTTGGATGGAGGAATTGAAGATATAGAGATAAAAGGAAGTTTAGACTTGAAAATTTCAAACCAAGGAAAGGATGAAGTCGCTGTTTTTTTTGAAACAACAGTAAATGAGGAAAAAATAGATGCCTACTATATTTTAGATAATCAATTAACCATAAAACGTAGATATTACTCGCATATTAATAATCAAAATAAAAATGAGAGTGTGACTATCCCCCAAGCCGAAGAAGAGCGCCTATTAAAAAATGTTCAAAAAGAGCTTGAGGCTTTCATGAAAAAGATGTATCAGACTTTGTATGGATAGTTTGTTGTATTAGACTCAGGTGAGCTGACAGGTGTAGCCTACACAGCTGGCAAAGGTCTCTTTACAGAGATTATCATCCCCAGCATCAAAAAACTCCAAGAAGCGATAGACGACATCCAACTAGAGTTGACCTCCTACAAACATGCGGATGCTCAGGTCTCTGGATATGGTGATTTGGACCTAGACCAGCTTAAGGAACTGAAAAAATTGAGGGAAGAGCAGTTAGCTATCGTAGAAGCTCAGATTCAAGTGAGGGAGAACTGACTAAATCAAATCAAAGATCTCTTTACACTTAATTTGGGGAAAGCTTTCTCTGAGAAGACCATCCTCTACAATGCCAAGTCTCAAATCGAGTCGGGCATTCAGGATTTGGATGATAAGATTGAAAAACTAGAATTTTTTGTCTCACAGGTTTCCCAATATTTCAGCGATAGCCTAGAAGTTCTTCGTCTAGCTATTCAAGGAGCCACACAACTAAGTGAAATCATTGTCGATAGTGATGGCAACTACTATGCGGACGGTGTGGACATGAGTTGGGTCAAGAAGATGAAAGAGCAGAAGATTGAGAGCATAAAATATGATTCTTCTAAGAAAACCAAAGACTTGCATAAAGAGTATCAAAGTATTTTAGACAAGTTGGAAAAGGGCAAAGAGCTGAGTGATAAGGAATTTGAAACTCTAGAATCTTATGCTCGACGTTATCCAAAAGTTCAGTTACCAGAAATTGTCACCAACAAGCTGACGACAGAAGCAGCTAACAGAGCTAATCTAGAGAAACTACAGGAAAAAGTTGAGAAAATCAAAAAGAGTGATAAAACTTCGACCGAAAAAGCAAACCTAATTGTCAAAGCTTATGAAGATTATCTGTTTTACAATAATAGAGCTGCTTTTGATGAGTATTGGAAGAAACGAAAGGCGATGGATGATGATTGGACGAGTAAGGATCCAAATATGATTAAGAAGAAAGAAAAAATTGAAAAGGAATTCAATGATTCTTTATCAAACTCTAGAATTAATGTAAAAGAAATAGCCCAGCAACTTGGGGATGATGTTTTAGATGTTAAAAAAATGGAAGATGAGAAGAGAGCAGAATTAATCCAAAAAGGAAGAGAGTTTTGGAAGAGTCCAGGAGACAATGGCGTAACAGATTTTTCTACTCCAATTGGAACAAAATTGGGGGATAATGCTACCTTTATTGATTTAGTCAATACTAATCAGCCGCTTGACCTTAAAAACCGAGTTTATCGAGATGATTACCCATTTTCAGTTTGGGGTCGCCAATGGGAAGAAGGGATGAAATCAGACTACATGGGAAATTACCTCTTTGGCTATGTTGGAAAAGGATATCTAGAATCAAGCGATGACTATTTAAAATATGGTGCAGGAAAGGCACAACAATTCTCGGATTATTTGAAGTTTGATAAATATTTTGTAGTAGGCGCAGATATAAAATACGATCTGAGTCTATTACAAGGTCAGTATGGGGATAATTTTGGTGATGCCGCTGCAATTCAAGACGGCGCGGATGCTTATAAGGGAGGAAATAACTAACATGTTCACTTCATTAGTATTTATCATTTCTTTAATCCTACTTTTGCGCTGTTTTAAAAGTAGGCGTTCAAGGATTATTATTGGCGTGCTGTATAGTCTGTTTGTTGTCTGGTACGTTCAGGCAATTTTAAACTACGGCAAATATACTCTGCAACCAGGTCAAAGCGTTGAATTAAGAGTGTCTCCAAATACGGATCAGGTTGAATATAATTCGGAATTGATTTTAGATAAAAAAGATAATAGAAGTATAAAATTATCAGGTACAAATGTTTGGTCTGAAAAATTTGGGGATGTATTATTTGGGGTAAGTGAAAAGAAAATTATTAAGATAGGCAGTACCGAGGGAGACAAGAATGAGCTTCCTAATAATCAAAAAGATATACATTTAGTAGAAGATGGGATTGTTGTTAGTTATAAAGGAGAAAAAGTTTTTGATGTGACAAACAACAAACCTTACTCCATCACCATCACTAATGTAGACAATAAACCGGCCAAATTTGAGGCTCAAGTGGTGGATAGGTAAGGTGGAACATTGGCAACAACTTAGAATTAGCAATCAAGTTACAGACCGACTGCCTAAAGAGCGTGACTATTAAATGGCTACTCTAGCCTCTATCAAAAAGGCTATTGAAGCAAAAGAATCATTCTTAGAGCGGGTGAAGTCTATTGCTACATTTAATATCGTTTCTCACATGGAATCTCTGGTGATTCTTTCTAGTGCAGAGTCGCAAATTGAATCACAAATCAAAGAATTGGAAGAGAAGATTGAAAAGCTGGAGTTCTTTGTCGCTCAAGTCTCCCAATATTTCAGTGATAGCCTAGAAGTCCTTCGTCTAGCTATTCAAGGAGCTACGCAACTAAGTAAAATCATTGTCGATAGCGATGGCAACTACTATGCGGACGGTGTGGACATGAGCTGGGTACAGAAGATGAAGGATGTGAAGATTGAGTCATTGGATTATAAAGAAGAGAATAAATCGGATAAATTTATAAATCTTCTAGTTGAACAGTATGGCTTTGATAAAGAGATGAGTGGATTGATTACTGAAATATCCACATTGATTGATGAAAAATTCCCGTATTTATCTCAAACGGAACGGGAACAACTTTTGCTAGTGACACTAGGGAGCTTTATATATTCAGAAGGCTTTGAGAATGGTGAATCAATGGGAGATAAGGCTAAAGGATATATTAGTGATGTCAGTTGGATGGACGTTGCTGGCACACCTTCGGATATAACTGGCCTCCCACTTGATGGTAAAACATTGTTGAAACATTTGGGATTAACTGATAATCAAATAACCAAGTTACGTTATAATATTCGATTACAAAGTCAAATTTCCTCAGGAATATATAGAAACTATGCTGGTATGAACGTTGATGAACGAAAAAAATATAAGTCAACTTATGAAAAAGTCTATGGTGTTCAATTGACCGACGAGATGTTCGAGGAAAAATGGAATGAAAAGTACTCTTCCTTTTATGGAAAAGGAGATTTTGCTCATTTCTCTATTACTACAGCATCGAACTTAAATAATAGACTTAGAGGAAGTGATTTAACAAAATTTGGACACGAGAATGTTAACGATTTTGCAGGTTGGTTAGGTGATGCGACACTTACTGATAGTAATGATATTAGTTTTGGAAATGACGATTATAAAGCAGACTTAGATGCGGTAAATATCACTCAAAAAATGAAACGAAAAAAAATATCATATATTGAAGCTTCAAATGAGTATTACTCAGAAATGAAACGAGGCGAATACACTCGTGCAGAAAAATTTGTAGAGTATAAATCGGTAGAAGAAATTAAACAAAAAATTTTCACAAAATTACTACCAGATAATATGAAATATGTGGAAGAATCGGGAATGCAATCGCATTTTGAATTACCTAATGAAGAACAGTGTATGGCCTACCTACAAAAAAATTACCCAAGTACTTATAATTTCATTCGAAATATTGAAACAGGTAATCAAGAATTGACAGAGATGAGGTGATTAGATGAGGAAGAAAAAATTTGTAATTTTTTCATTGTTAATGGTTCTATTATTATCTTTCTCTGGTTTTCAGTATTATAAATATCAGAGAGTTCATAATATTTTTGATGAAATATACTACGAAGAAAGTGATTATCACAATTATACATTTCTCTGGAAAGGACGAGCTTTTTATAAGTTAAAAGGGTTAAAAATTATCGATAATGGATCTCAAGATTTATATAAACATTCTATTGATTATAAAAGTGTAAATTTACCAAACACTATTCATTCTCTAGGTTATTATTTTTATTTTGGATTTCAGGAGATGACGAAAGTTGGGATAGAAATGCGTTTGAGACTGCCAGATACAGAGACAACCATAAATGTAGATTACCAGTACGATGTAAACAATCAGCAATTAGAACGGTTTATGTGGTACTATGATGATGAGAGTACAGGATATTTTCAGCAATCTCAAATAGAAGCCTTTCTAGTGGAGCATGGAAAGACTGTCGATGAGATTCGCAAGGAAGCAGATAATGTACTCCGTAATAAAGTCCTTAAAGACTGGACCACTATCTACTCTAGTCGTTTTAGCCCAGATAATTGGGGAGAAGTGACAGTTAAGGATATATGGAGAACCGAATAACAAACGGAACGACGAGGTAATAGTTTTATAAAGGCAGCTTGCTATGACAGAGTTCTTAAGAACATTTTGTAAAAAAAGAAGTCACTTTGGAGAAGTAAATGAGAAATAAAAGTAAGTATATCCTTTTTTCCCTATTTTTCTTTTTTTATATTGTATTGTTCATCGTTAAGCCAATCTATCAATATTATTCATTTTCTAAGATGGATGTGAATAGTAGTATGGTTCAATTGATTCAAGATAAAAATGATCAGGATTGGCATGCTCTTGATAAGCATATTCATCTAGTGTCCTCAAAAGAAAATGGAAAGAACATCGGCCTTATCTATGTGGTGGATGACTATAATCAAATTGAAAGTAAGATTTCTTCTGAGAATCAAGCGGTATCCATCAGTTACAATAATCGATTACAAGGAGACAAGAGTGTTGAAATTAGTTGGTTAAATGGGGAAAAGCGGTTGTATCATGCTGGGAGATATTTGAAATTAGCAAGTGAAAATCAAGCTGTGATTGAAAGTAACACAGGTTCTTCAGTGACCGTTTGGGAACAACGTTCGGAGAAAGCTAAAAAGCGATTATATGCGGTTGTAGAACAAATGAAAAAAACTGTTCTAGAGCATTTGTTCCAGCAAATAGTGTTCTGTTCGTTAGCTGTCATTCTCTTTCTTTTAGGGTGGAAAATATATTATCATTTAAGGAGGTATTGAAATTCGCAGGGGTTCTGAACTTCAATAAAGCTTCTAGGGATATGATGCTATCGGACGATGGAGATGTCTACTATCGTGCCGAATTAAAGAAGCGCTTAAAAGGTCACGACAAGTCCGAATGGGATAAAATAATCGACGACTACAATCACACTCTTAAGATTGACGAGACAGGGAATATCATTGACATTCATCCCTTGGAACAAGGCTATGTCGTTTCAAAAAATGGGAAATATGATGATGATTATACTCATTTGGTTAACAAAAAGTTTGATGAACTAAAAGCACAAAACTTTGAAGCAAATTCAGCCGAATTTTGGAGTGGAGTAGCTCAAATATTCTCTGGATTGGGAGTTTACTTTGCAAGTGGCGCCCTTGAAGCCTTGAGTATCATAGCTGGTCCGCCAACAGCAGGGACAAGCATCGTAGCTGGTACCGCAGCATCTGTATCAGGGGTACAATATGGGAATGTACTGATAGCTAGTGGAGCAGTAACTAGCTTATCAGCTATCACAAAGACAGCCTTACAAAATGGCGAAATTCAAGTTGATTATTCTAGCAACTACGATAGCTGGCAGGCAAATAAACCGACGAGTAAGACTTTTGGGACTGTTGAAGGAAAGATTGGAAGTAGAAAAGGGAATATTCGTGTGGATGCAGAACCAAACAGTGGTAAAATTCAGGTTCAATCTGGAAGTGGGAAAGCTGGATATACATTGAATGAGGATATTCCTTATACCCAAATAACGGATGCTCAAAGCGCTAGAAATTGGCTTGATTCAATATCCAAATTGAAAAAATTGTCAAATTATGAGAAAAATCAATTAGTTAGATTTATCTTGAGAGCTGCTGAATTCTTGAGAACGTAGGAGTAAAATATGAAATTATATATTAAAGGTGATTACACCAAAGAAATTCCGTTTGATTATTTAGAACTAGCGAAGAGAATGTGGTTTGATACTAAAGATGGGAAGACAGTAGATATTTCTTATTTTGGGAATACTCGCCCATTTAAAACAGACCCAACTATTCACTTGAAATTGAATAAGTGGATGCATGATAATAGATGGAATAATGTTCAGTTGAAAGAAGGGATTATCAATAAATTTGGGAGTCATGTATATGAAAATCTTGAATTAGATTTTGAAGACAATCCAGCAACAGACTATCGAGAAAAAGGAGACTGTCTACGTTTAGCTTCTACCCACTTTGACCTTCTCACTGTTGATAAACGAGCTATGTATATTATGGCCATTGAAATTGCGACTGCTATTGATGGTCAGATTAGCGAAGATGATAAAGAGAGCTGGTTAAGTGTGGAGGAATTTAAAAAACGGCATGAGGATATCCTTTCGATGAGTTATGAAGAGGCTAATGAGCTGAGTTTGGAAGAAATTCCGTTTATGGACGATGTAAGAGACCCGGTTTGGGAAGAAGACGACCGCAGGAATGAAGAATACATAAAAATCCATGGTGAACCAGTTTATGATGATGAGGAAGATGAGTGAGAATTTATAATCCCACCTATTTGAAAGAGAGTGTTGATAGAGGAAAGGCGAATGTCAGATAAAGTAAAACAGTTTAAGTGGTTGATTGTATTGTCCTTGTTCCTATTAGCGATTCCTTTATATTTTACTTACAATCATTTCCAACAATCTAGTGCTTTAAAAGAAGCTTTTGAAAAAAATGAAAGAATTGAAGTTCTTCATCGTTTGCTAGAATCAGAGAAGTACGCACCTGATATTCGCAAAGCAGGCTTTACCATTCCGCCAGATGGAGCCATTCGGTTAGAAGGGGTTATTTATCCACTGGAAATAGAAGGAGATATACATTTGAAAATTAGTCCTCCTCAAAAGCAAGCTAAGGATTTTCAGTTATTTTTCATCACACAGGTTAATGAAAAACAAACACATGTAGCTTTCGTTTTAGATGAAAATCTGAATTTACTTTATTCTAGCTATTCTCAGGAAAATGGTAACGGGAAAAGAGAAATAGTTTCTATCTCACAATCTGAAGAAGCCCGCTTGTTGAAAATTGTTCAAAGTGAGATTAATAGCTTCATTAAAAAGATGTATCAAATCTTGTATGGTTAGTTTTGTAGAAGAGTTAAATACCAATAACCCCCTATACTTAAAAAACCGAGCATACAGAGAAGACTATCCTTTCTCAATTTGGGGCCGCTAGTGGAAAGAAGGGAAGAAGCCTGATTATTTGGGAAATTATCTTTTTGGCTATGTTGGTAAAGGTTATTTAGAATCTAGTGATACATATTTGAAAGTTGGTGCAGGAATGGCTCAGGGATGGTCAGATAAGAATCCTTTGAAATATTTAGAGAACGTTATTAATGGAAATTATGGAGATAATCCAGGAGATGCTAAGACAATTCAAGATGGTATTAATGATTATAGGGAGAATTACAAATGACCTATAGGAAGAAAAAAATCTGGAAATTAGGTTGTGGCTTGCTAATATTAATCCTAGCAACTAGCATTTTTGGACTATATTTATGGGCAAAAAATATTGGTAAGTACACTCTGCAACCAGGTCAAAGCGTTGAATTAAGAGTGTCTCCAAATACGGATCAGGTTGAATATAATTCGGAATTGATTTTAGAAAAAAAAAGATGATGCTAAATTAAAATTATCGGGCCGAAAAGGCTGGGGGATGAAAGGAAGTAATACGGTTTATAATGTTGAGAAGCAGTCAATAACTGAGATTATTATTTCTAAAGATGGAACAGAGCGCAAAGACTTACCGAATGATAAGAGTAAAAGTATCTATTTAGAGAGTGATGGAATAGTGGCTCAAGGGGAAATAAAGGAAGTATTTGGGGTGACGGAAGAAACCCCCTACACGATTACCATTACCAATGTGGACGACAAACCAGCGCGCTTTGAAGCTCAAGTGGTGGATAGGTAAAGTAGAACATTGACAACAACTTAGAATTAGCAATCAAGTAACAGACCGACCGCCCAAAGACTGTGACTATTAAATAGCTACTCTAGCCTCTATCAAAAAGGCTATTGAAGCTAAAGAATCATTCTTAGAGCGGATGAAGTCTATTGCTACATTTAATATCGTTTCTCACATGCAGTTAAAGATTATGCCCATGAAGCAATTCAGTTTGCAGCATTTACTGAACAAAGCTGTGACTTGAATCTTTACTCAATTGCTCATGCTATAAGTGAGGTGGGAAATACTGCCAGAATCAATATCCCAGGTAGCACAGCCTCACTGCCTTATCCCATGGAAAAATATGAAATTTCCTTCAAGGGAGATGTGGACTCTGGCCGTTATGGTGATACTGACTTTAACTCAGATTTGGATTCAATCAATAGCTATGAGCTAATGAAAACCGCGAATCAAAAAGATATTTTTAAAATACAAGCAGACTATAATCAGGGAATTGGATCTAATAAGATTAACCGTGTTGAAGAGTTTTATAAAAATATGGGGTGTGGAGATATCAAAGTCGGTAAAGATATTGTTCATTACATTGTAACAGATGGTAGTACAGGAGGCCATATGTTTATAACTCGTGGTCAGTCAGAGGAGGAACAAAAGAAGAATCAGGAGGCCTTTTTTGACTATTTAGAAAGAGGGGCTGCTACAAATGTTCGTTAAATTCAAACGCTATAAATACCTGACTATTGTTTTGTCCTTACTTCTGATCCTTATTCCTTCCTATTTTGCTTATGAGCGTTATCAATATGACGCTTTTAAGCGTGCTTATGAACAAAAAACAATTTATGAACAACTAGATATCTTGATGAATTCCACTCGCTATGTGAATGCAGTCAGAAAAGCCGGTTATTCCATAGATGACTACAATGTAAAAATGATGGAACGTATTTCCAGCATAGAGACCAAAGGAGGTCAACCAGTAACCATTATATCTCCAGACGATGGAGTAACTATGATTACAGTTAAAAAGATAGGTACCACTCCTAATGTGACATCAACTTTTCAATTTAATAATGAACTAGAATTGGAATACGTGGGCTATATGAAAATAGATAGCACGTCACAAGAAAGAATTGAAGTTGATGATGAGACTACAAATAAGATAGCAGATGAGGTGAGAGCAGAGGCAAAAGCTATGCTCAAAGATATTTACCAATCCATGTACCCAAATGAAAAATAAAAATCTATCGTATATTGATGCGTTAATGAGTATTATTCAGATACGGAACGAGGCGAGTGCACTCGCGCAAGAAAAATTGTAGACTATAAATCGATAGAAGAGACTAAACAAAAATTTTTACAAAATTACTACTAGATAAAATAAGTTGAGGAGGTGGGAATGCAATCTCATTTTGAATAACCTACTGAAAATCGGAGTGTAGAATATCTACAAAAGATTCGCCAAGTAGCTATAATTTCATTCTAAATATTGAAGCAGTCAATCAAGAATTGGAAGAAATGAGGTGATTGGATGAAGAAAAAACGATTATTCGTTTCGCTTTAGTGTACAGAATTGGGGAGAAGTAAAATTTAAAGATGTTTGGAAAACAGAATAGGGAAACTGATACCAAGGTTAGGTTACTTCAGAAATATTTCAAAACAAAACCTGCCCAATCGTATTTAATGCTCATTGTGCTTGTTTGGTCAGTATATGAGATTGGTGCGACCAGTCTGGCTAGTAACTCGGTCTTGACCAAGGAATTTATGCATAGTCGGTACGTTATGGTTTGGCCAATGGTAGATAGAAAGGCAAATCTATACCACTATGCGGAAGAATGGACTAGTAACATTTTGGATGGCATTATGCATCTAGACTATGAAAATATTAGAATAACTAGTTTTCCTAGAAAATGGGATAGTGAAGTTGAAATATACTATGCTCTGTCTGAAGATAAGTATGCTGATAGAGTATATTTTTTCTTAGATGAACCAATATCCAGAGCCTATACTACTAGTTTAGAGCAAAATTATTATTTGATTTCAAAGAATGCAGCTGTTATTAAAGAGGAAACAGGCAAAACGATTGAACAGTTAGGTCAAGAAGTGAGACATGCAAGGAAAAACTTCTTATCTGCTCTTGGTAAGATGAGAATCCTTCGTTTGGTCTATTTGCTTCTTCGTATGATAGTACTGTTACTATGTATCAGGTGGTCTGGTCAGCACAGAAAACGGAAAGAAGATGAAATCCTACAGAATGGATAGAGTCTTGAAACGATACGGAATCTATAAGGAAAATAAAGAATGATAACTTCAGTAATTTTTATTGCTTCTCTATTATTCCTTTTGCGCCGTTTTAAAAGTAGGCGTTCAAGGATTATTATTGGCCTGCTGTATAGTCTGTTTGTTGTCTGGTACGTTCAGGCAATTTTAAATTACGGTAAATATACCCTACAACCTGGACAGTCGATCAGCCTAACGGTCAAACCTCGGATACAGGATGTGGAATATTATTCAGAGTTAATTCTAAAGAAAACTGATAAAAATAAACTAGAGTTAAATGGCAGAGAGTATTGGTCTGTAAGTGGTAGTGAGTTGCATTATGATTTAAGTAAGCAAAATGTGTTCAAATGGGTCAGAGATGAGTCGGGAGAATTGACTGAATCTTATGTGGAAAATAGTGATTTAGCTGATATTTATATAGAAAAATCAAATTTAATTATTCAGTATCAAGGAGAAAAAGTTTTTGATGTCACGAATAACAAACCCTACACTATCACCATCACCAATGTAGACAATAAACCGGCTAAATTTGAAGCTCAAGTGGTGGATAAGTAAGGTAGAACATTGGCAACAACTTAGAATTAGCAATCAAGTTACAGACCGCCTGCCTAAAAGAGCGTGACTACCTAATAGCTACTCTAGCCTCTATCAAAAAGGCTATTGAAGCTAAGGAATCATTCTTAGAGCGGGTGAAGTCTATTGCTACATTTAATATCGTTTCTCACATGGAGTCTCTGGTGATTCTTTCTAGTGTAGAGTCGCAAATTGAATCACAAATTAAAGAGAATGAAGAAATGAGAAGAAACTTATAAATTATACGTTTCTTCTCATTCTAGTGAACAATCATCAACCTTCGAAAATTTCATGAATGCTATCCAACATTTCCAAAAGGATTTAGACAAACCCAATCCCTCTATCGGAGAGTAAAATGTTAAAAAAAAAAAGAAAAACTATTTTAAAAACAAACCTACTCAAGCTTTCTTGATGCTCATTGTGCTTGTTTGGTCTTTATATGAGATTGGTGCGACTAGTCTGGCTAGCAACTCGGCTCTGACCAAGGAATTCATGCATAGTCGGTACGTTATGGTTTGGCCAATAGTAGATAGAAAGGCGAAGCTATACCACTATGCGGAAGAATGGACTAGTAACATTTTGGATGGCATTATGCATCTAGACTATGAAAATATAAAAATGACCTGTTACCCTAATAAATATGATGATCAGGTCTCCGCTGAATACAATCAGATTCCTAATAAGGAAAATTATGCGATTTCATTTCCTTTAGACGGGGCATTGTCCAAATCAAATTTTTCGACATTAGACACTAGATACTATCTAATATCAAAGAATGCAGCTATTGTAGAACAAAAGACAGGTAAGACTGTTGAGGAATTAACTCATGAGATAGGGCATGCAAGGGAGGCCTTCTTATCTGCTCTTGGTAAGATGAGAATCCTTCGTTTGGTCTATTTGCTTCTTCGTCTGATAGTATTGTTGCTATGTATCAGGTGGTCGGGTCAGCGGAGAAAACGGAAAGAAGATGAAATATTGCAGAATGGATAGACTCCTAATACGATATGGGGTCTATAAGGAGATTCACAAATGACCTTGAAAAAACAATGGGATTGGAATTTAGGTTGTAGTTTATTACTTGTTGGAGTTCTGGTATCTGCTTTTCTCTTTTATTTATGGGCACAAAATCTTGGGAAGTATACCCTTCAATCTGGTCAGTCTATTAGCCTGAAAGTTAAACCTCGGACACAAGATGTTGAATACTATTCAGTGTTAATTTTGAAGAAAAATGATAATAATAAGCTTAAATTATCAGGTTCAGGAGTTTGGTTTGAGGTAAATGGGGACATTTTTTATGGGGTTGAAGAGCAAAAACTCTTTAAACGAAACTATTCAGAAAATGATAATGAAGAGTTACCCAACAATCAAAAAGGTATTCATTTAGTAAAAGATGGGATTGTTGTTAATTATCAGGGAGAAAAAGTTTTTGATGTCACGAATAACAAACTTTACACCATCACCATCACCAATGTAGATGATAAACCAGTTCAGTTTGAAGCTCAGGTGGCAGACAAGTAAGATAAAATATTAGCGACAACTTATAAATTAGCAATCAAGTAACAGATCGCCTGCCAAAAGAACGTGACTACCTGATAGCTACTCTAGCCTCTGGAGAACTCATGTAAGAAGCCTGTACAGCAGGTGAACAATTTATCAAGCACGGGAAAAGATGGGATTTCTTATGGAAACCAGATACGGATGAGCATAAAAAATCAAAAGAAGATTTTTATGATTATTTGAAGCAAGGAGAAGATAAAAATGTCGGTACGTAAAAAAATAATAAGCATCCTACTTTTGATAATAACTGCTTTTGTCATTTGGTTGCTCTTTGGCCCTGATGATAAACCTGAACCAGATTTTTCTTCTGCCAATAAAATTGAACTACTGGCAAGTATTCTCGCAGGTAATAACGAGGATATTATCCGAGATGCTGGCTATGGAATTCCGGATGACCCGGTGATTCGCCGATGGGGAATAAATGAACTTAAAATACCTGGTAAATTAAACTTGGATGTACGCCCACCGACTAGTTTGGAAGACAGTGAGCTTCTGATTCATTTTTCTACTACAATTGATGGTAAAGAAATAGATGCAGGTTTTTTCGTGGATAAAGAATTAAAATTGACTTATTCAAGATATACTTATATAGATAAGGATGCTATTAGGAAAAAAATTGAAATAGATAAGACTCAAGAAAAAGAGCTACTACATCAGGTTCAAACAGAATTGAATCAGTTCTTTGAAAAAATGGAACAGCAGCTAGCTTCTAAATAGGAAATATAATAAAAGAATCATAAATAAAGATTCGGAAGGCTGATGATGAGCCACTCTGGGAAGAATTGGATAGGAAACATGAAGGATACATCAAAATCCAGGGTTAACATGTTCATGACGACGAGGAAGTGGATGAGAGCGACTTAAAATAAACATGCTTCTATTTCAAGATTAAAGATGAAAGTGTCCTGGAAATTAGATAAAACTACTTGAATTTTTACATAAATATGGTATAATAGTATCAATAATTTGTCGTGTGCTTTAATTGAAATATTGTCCGATTAAAGCTTGCAGCAGTTAAATCAAACTTTTTATAAGTCAGATTTAGCTGCTCTTTTTGTGTCTATTTTTCAGAATTCTAAGATTTGTAACGCAAACTTAAAGATTCTAAAAACTTAGCAAAAAGGACTGATTGTAGCTATTTTGACGAGAGTCAATGGCGTAGAAGGGGTTTCCCCTTGGTAAGAGTGAAGAAGAGTATGATATGAGAGGCAAATGGTTATTATTTTAATAATCAGAAAATCTCAATTCTCTCCGATTCCTCCCTCTGTACTTTATAAAAAAGGAGTTAGAAACTTGGCAGGACATGACGTTCAATACGGGAAACATCGGACCCGTCGTAGTTTTTCAAGAATTAAAGAAGTTCTTGATTTACCAAACTTGATTGAAATTCAAACAGACTCGTTTAAAGATTTCTTGGACCATGGTTTGAAAGAAGTCTTCGAGGATGTGCTTCCTATTTCAAACTTTACCGACACCATGGAACTGGAATTTGTCGGATATGAAATCCGTGAGCCTAAATACACGCTGGAAGAAGCTCGTATCCACGATGCTAGCTACTCAGCGCCAATCTTTGTGACTTTCCGTTTGATTAACAAGGAAACTGGTGAAATCAAGACACAGGAAGTCTTCTTTGGTGACTTCCCAATCATGACTGAAATGGGAACCTTCATCATCAACGGTGGTGAACGGATTATCGTATCCCAGTTGGTGCGTTCACCAGGTGTTTACTTCAACGATAAGGTTGACAAAAACGGTAAAGTTGGCTACGGCTCAACCGTTATTCCTAACCGCGGAGCTTGGTTGGAGCTAGAAACAGACTCAAAAGACATTGCCTATACTCGTATTGACCGGACGCGTAAAATTCCATTTACTACTTTGGTTCGTGCGCTTGGTTTCTCAGGTGATGATGAGATCTTAGACATCTTTGGTGACAGCGACTTGGTGCGCAACACCATCGAAAAAGATATTCACAAGAATCCAATGGACTCTCGTACAGATGAAGCTCTGAAAGAAATCTACGAGCGCCTTCGTCCAGGTGAGCCTAAAACGGCTGAAAGCTCACGTAGCTTGCTTGTGGCTCGTTTCTTTGATCCACATCGCTATGACTTGGCTGCCGTTGGTCGTTACAAGATTAACAAGAAGCTCAACATCAAGAACCGCCTGCTCAATCAAACATTGGCAGAGCACTTAGTAGATGCTGAAACAGGTGAAATTCTAGTCGAAGCTGGTACAGTCATGACTCGCAGTGTGATTGACAGCATTGCAGAGCAATTGGACAATGGTTTGAACAAGATCACTTATATTCCAAACGACTCAGCTGTCTTGACAGAGCCTGTAGAATTGCAGAAGTTCAAGGTTGTCGCACCAAGCGATCCAGATCGTGTTGTGACGATCATCGGTAATGCCAATCCATCTGACAAGGTTCGGACTGTAACACCAGCTGATATTTTGGCTGAAATGAGCTATTTCCTTAACTTGGCAGAAGGTATCGGTCGCGTGGATGATATTGACCACTTGGGGAACCGTCGTATTCGTGCGGTTGGTGAGCTTTTGGCTAACCAAGTTCGTCTCGGACTTTCTCGGATGGAGCGTAATGTTCGCGAACGGATGAGCGTTCAGGACAATGAAGTGCTGACTCCACAACAAATCATCAACATTCGTCCAGTGACTGCAGCTATTAAAGAATTCTTTGGTTCTTCACAGTTGTCTCAGTTCATGGACCAACACAATCCGCTGTCTGAGCTTTCTCACAAGCGTCGTCTGTCTGCCTTAGGACCTGGTGGTTTGACACGTGACCGCGCTGGTTATGAAGTGCGGGACGTGCACTATACTCACTATGGTCGTATGTGTCCGATTGAAACGCCTGAAGGACCAAACATCGGTTTGATCAATAACCTGTCTTCTTACGGGCACCTTAACAAATATGGCTTTATTCAAACGCCTTACCGTAAGGTAGATCGTGAAGCTGGTGTTGTAACCAACGAAATCGTTTGGCTAACAGCTGATGAGGAAGATGAATTTATCGTAGCGCAGGCTAACTCTAAGCTGAATGAAAAAGGTGGCTTTGCAGAGCCTATCGTTATGGGACGCCACCAAGGTAATAACCAAGAATTCCCTTCAGACCAAGTAGACTACATGGATGTATCACCTAAGCAGGTAGTTGCCGTTGCGACTGCATGTATTCCTTTCTTGGAAAACGATGACTCCAACCGTGCCCTCATGGGTGCCAACATGCAGCGTCAGGCTGTGCCTTTGATCGATCCAAAAGCGCCTTATGTCGGTACTGGTATGGAATACCAAGCAGCCCACGATTCTGGTGCAGCGGTTATTGCTCAGTATGATGGTAAGGTTACCTATGCGGATGCGGATAAGGTAGAAGTTCGTCGCGAAGATGGTTCATTGGATGTCTACCACATCCAAAAATTCCGTCGTTCTAACTCAGGTACTGCCTACAACCAACGCACTCTCGTTAAAGTTGGCGATGTCGTTGAAAAAGGCGACTTTATCGCTGACGGACCTTCTATGGAAAATGGAGAAATGGCTCTGGGACAAAACCCAATCGTTGCCTACATGACATGGGAAGGTTACAACTTCGAGGATGCCGTTATCATGAGCGAACGCTTGGTGAAAGATGATGTTTATACATCTGTCCACCTCGAAGAATACGAATCAGAAACACGTGATACAAAGCTTGGGCCTGAAGAAATCACTCGTGAAATTCCGAACGTCGGTGAAGATGCCCTTAAAGACCTTGACGAAATGGGTATTATCCGTATCGGTGCGGAAGTTAAGGAAGGCGACATCCTTGTAGGTAAAGTCACACCTAAAGGTGAAAAAGACCTTTCAGCTGAAGAACGTCTCTTGCACGCTATCTTTGGTGATAAGTCTCGTGAAGTACGTGACACTTCTCTTCGTGTACCTCACGGTGCCGATGGTGTCGTTCGCGATGTGAAGATCTTTACTCGTGCAAATGGAGATGAATTGCAATCAGGTGTTAATATGCTGGTTCGCGTCTACATCGCTCAAAAACGGAAGATTAAAGTCGGAGACAAGATGGCCGGACGTCACGGAAACAAAGGGGTTGTATCCCGTATCGTTCCTGTGGAAGACATGCCATACTTGCCAGACGGAACCCCAGTTGATATCATGTTGAACCCACTTGGGGTGCCATCACGTATGAATATCGGTCAGGTTATGGAACTCCACCTTGGTATGGCAGCTCGTAACTTGGGCATCCACATTGCGACACCGGTCTTTGACGGAGCAAGCTCAGAAGACCTCTGGTCTACAGTTCGTGAAGCTGGTATGGATAGCGATGCTAAGACAATTCTTTATGATGGACGTACTGGTGAGCCATTTGATAACCGCGTTTCTGTCGGTGTCATGTACATGATCAAGCTCCACCACATGGTTGACGATAAGCTCCATGCCCGTTCAGTTGGTCCATACTCAACCGTTACCCAACAGCCACTCGGAGGTAAAGCTCAGTTTGGTGGACAACGTTTCGGGGAAATGGAAGTTTGGGCCCTAGAGGCTTACGGTGCGTCAAACGTACTTCAAGAAATCTTGACTTACAAGTCTGACGATATCAACGGACGTTTGAAAGCTTATGAAGCGATTACCAAAGGGAAACCAATTCCAAAACCAGGTGTGCCAGAATCCTTCCGAGTTCTTGTGAAAGAATTGCAATCTCTTGGTCTTGACATGCGTGTCCTTGACGAAGATGACCAAGAAGTGGAACTTCGTGACTTGGATGAAGACATGGATGAAGATGTGATCCATGTGGACGATCTGGAAAAAGCACGTCAAAAACAGGCTCAAGAAGCTAAAGCAGCTTTTGATGCTGAAGGAAATGAAGAAAAATAATTCGTCGCTGATTAGATAAATAAGAAAGGTAAGAAATAGTGGTTGATGTAAATCGATTTAAAAGTATGCAAATCACCCTAGCTTCTCCAAGTAAGGTCCGTTCATGGTCTTACGGAGAAGTGAAGAAGCCTGAGACAATCAATTACCGGACCTTGAAGCCAGAACGTGAAGGCCTCTTTGACGAGGTGATCTTCGGTCCAACCAAGGATTGGGAGTGTGCCTGCGGTAAGTACAAACGGATTCGTTACAAAGGGATTATTTGTGACCGCTGTGGTGTCGAAGTAACACGGACCAAGGTTCGCCGTGAGCGTATGGGCCACATTGAGCTCAAAGCACCGGTTTCTCACATTTGGTATTTCAAGGGAATCCCAAGCCGTATGGGCTTGACTCTGGATATGAGTCCGCGCGCCCTAGAAGAAGTCATTTATTTTGCGGCTTATGTGGTGATTGATCCTAAGGAAACACCACTGGAGCACAAGTCTATCATGACTGAGCGCGAGTATCGTGAGCGCCTCCGTGAATATGGTGCAGGTTCATTCGTTGCCAAGATGGGAGCAGAAGCGATCCAAGACTTGCTGAAACAAGTGGATTTGGAAACAGAAATTGCGGCTCTTAAAGAAGAATTGAAAACAGCTTCTGGTCAAAAACGAATCAAGGCTATTCGTCGATTGGACGTTTTGGATGCCTTCTACCGCTCTGGCAATAAGCCAGAATGGATGATTCTTAACATCCTGCCAGTCATTCCGCCAGATCTACGTCCAATGTTGCAGTTGGACGGTGGCCGCTTTGCCTCATCTGACTTGAATGACCTTTACCGCCGCGTTATCAACCGGAACAACCGTTTGGCTCGTTTGCTTGAGTTGAATGCACCAGGTATCATCGTTCAAAATGAGAAGCGAATGCTGCAAGAAGCAGTTGATGCTTTGATTGACAATGGTCGTCGTGGTCGTCCGATCACAGGTCCAGGTAGCCGTCCACTTAAGTCTTTGAGTCACATGCTCAAAGGGAAACAAGGACGTTTCCGTCAAAACTTGCTGGGTAAACGGGTTGACTTCTCAGGTCGTTCCGTTATCGCTGTTGGTCCGACATTGAAAATGTATCAATGTGGTGTGCCACGTGAAATGGCGATCGAACTCTTCAAACCGTTTGTTATGCGGGAAATTGTTGCCCGTGATTATGCACAGAATGTGAAAGCTGCTAAACGCATGGTAGAGCGTGGCGATGAGCGCATCTGGGATGTCTTGGAAGATGTTATCAAAGAACACCCAGTGCTCCTTAACCGCGCACCGACCCTTCACCGTTTGGGTATCCAAGCCTTTGAGCCAGTTCTAATCGATGGTAAAGCTCTTCGCTTGCACCCACTGGTCTGTGAAGCCTACAATGCCGACTTTGACGGTGACCAAATGGCCATCCACGTCCCATTGTCTGAAGAGGCGCAAGCTGAAGCTCGTATCCTCATGCTGGCTGCTGAGCACATCTTGAATCCGAAAGACGGAAAACCGGTTGTAACACCGTCTCAGGATATGGTCTTGGGTAACTACTACCTGACCATGGAAGAAGCAGGTCGTGAAGGCGAAGGCATGGTCTTTAAAGACCGTGATGAAGCCGTGATGGCCTTGCGTAATGGCTATGTCCACTTGCACACTCGTGTAGGTATTGCGACAGATAGTCTCAATAAGCCATGGACAGAAGATCAAAAACACAAGATCCTCATGACTACAGTAGGTAAGATTCTCTTCAACGATATCATGCCAGAAGAGCTGCCTTACCTGCAAGAGCCAACGAATGCTAACTTGACAGAAGGTGTTCCAGCTAAATACTTCTTGGAGCCAGGTAAAGACATCAAGTCTGCCATTGAAGCCCTAGAGTTGAATATTCCGTTCAAGAAGAAAAATCTAGGAAATATCATCGCTGAAATCTTCAAACGCTTCCGCACTACAGAAACATCTGCCCTGCTCGACCGCTTGAAAGACCTAGGTTACCACCATTCTACGCTGGCTGGTTTGACAGTGGGTATTGCTGACATTCCAGTCGTGGAAGACAAGGCAGAGATTATTGAAGAATCTCACAAGCGTGTAGAACAAATCACCAAGCAATTCCGTCGTGGTATGATTACTGACGATGAGCGCTACAACGCAGTTACTGCTGAGTGGCGTGCTGCCCGTGAAAAATTGGAGAAACGCTTGGTTGCCAACCAAGATCCGAAGAACCCAATCGTTATGATGATGGACTCTGGAGCCCGTGGTAATATCTCGAACTTCTCACAGCTTGCCGGTATGCGTGGTCTGATGGCAGCGCCAAACGGACGTATCATGGAATTGCCAATTCTTTCAAACTTCCGCGAAGGTTTGTCTGTATTGGAAATGTTCTTCTCAACTCACGGTGCCCGTAAAGGTATGACCGATACGGCCCTCAAGACAGCCGACTCAGGTTACTTGACTCGTCGTCTAGTTGACGTTGCCCAAGATGTGATTATCCGTGAGGACGACTGTGGTACAGACCGCGGCTTGCTCATCACTTCTATCACCGAAGGCAAGGAAATGATCGAGTCTCTGGAAGAGCGTCTCAATGGTCGTTATACTAAGAAGACGGTTAAACACCCAGAAACTGGCGCAGTTATCATTGGTCCAAATGAATTGATTACCGAAGATAAGGCGCGAGAGATTGTCAATGCTGGTGTTGAAGAAGTGACGATTCGTTCCGTCTTTACATGTAACACTCGCCACGGTGTCTGCCGTCACTGTTACGGTATCAACTTGGCGACTGGTGATGCGGTTGAAGTCGGTGAAGCAGTCGGAACCATCGCTGCCCAATCTATCGGGGAACCTGGTACACAGCTTACAATGCGTACCTTCCACACGGGTGGGGTTGCCTCAAATACCGATATCACTCAGGGTCTTCCTCGTGTCCAAGAAATCTTTGAAGCCCGCAATCCGAAAGGGGAAGCGGTCATCACTGAAGTCAAGGGTGAAGTTACTGCTATCGAAGAAGATGCATCTACTCGTACTAAGAAAGTCTTTGTAAAAGGTGCAACTGGCGAAGGTGAATACGTGGTGCCATTTACAGCCCGCATGAAGGTAGAAGTGGGTGACCAAGTTTCCCGTGGTGCTGCCTTGACTGAAGGTTCTATTCAGCCTAAGCACTTGCTGGCTGTCCGTGATGTCTTGTCTGTTGAAACCTATCTGCTTGCGGAGGTACAAAAAGTTTACCGTAGCCAAGGGGTAGAAATCGGCGACAAACACATTGAGGTAATGGTTCGTCAAATGATTCGCAAGGTGCGCGTCATGGATCCAGGTGATACAGATCTCCTCATGGGAACTCTCATGGATATCACTGACTTTACAGATGCTAACCGTGATGTGGTTATCTCAGGCGGAGTGCCTGCGACAGCTCGTCCAGTCCTCATGGGAATCACCAAAGCTTCCCTTGAAACTAACAGCTTCCTTTCTGCAGCTTCCTTCCAAGAAACAACTCGTGTCCTGACAGATGCGGCTATCCGTGGTAAGAAGGATCACCTGCTCGGACTTAAGGAAAATGTTATCATCGGTAAAATTATCCCAGCCGGTACTGGTATGGCTCGTTACCGTAACTTGGAACCACAAGCAATCAATGAAGTTGAAATTATTGACGAAGTTGTGGAAACAGCAGAGACTGAAGAAGTTGAAACAAGCGTAGAATCATAAAAACTTGCTTGAGTTTACAATATAAAAGTCTATCGAGAGTGGGACAGAAATCGGTAATTCGTTAGAATTCGATTTCGTCGTCTCACCTCCGCACAGTTGAGTAGGGCTGTAAAAGCTGATGAAATCAGCGTAGTAGAGCCCACTCAACCACTGCGTCTTGCTCGACAATACAAAGACAATTGATAGGAGTCTGGGACAAAAGTCCGACCTCAAATATAAAAAGCGAACAAAACTAGTTTTCTGGTAATCAGAATTCTGCTTTGTTCGCTTTTCGCATTTAATTATATATTTGAAGGGCTTAATAATTAAGATTTTTAAAAATTGAAATCTTTTTGTCCCAAAATCCTCTTTTTGCTAGGTGCACTGCATTGGTGAAGGTATAATAAAAATTGAAATTTTAACGCTCTATTTTGCTGCCAGATTGAATCAAAAGCTTAGGGAAGGAGCTTCCTAGTAAGCATGATGGCACATTTTTTGATTTTATATGGCTCTTAGCTGTACAGGAAGGGAAAAATTCGATATACTAAGTAAAAGGAGGAAGAAATGAAAATTTTTTTGCAAAAAGTGGAATATAGTTTACTGGCTTTGTTTTTAGCCGTACAGACTCAAGTTCCTTTTGTACTGATCCAGTTTTACAAAGGTCGAGATCAAAGTTTTTCAATGGGATACACCTTGCTTGTCCTGATGATTTATTTTGTGATCATTTTTTATGCCCTGCGAATGGCTAAAAAAGAAGGCTTACTGACCCTTGATTTTAGTTTTTTTAATTTAAAATCAGTGATCTGGCTAGTATTATCCTATCTGATAACTTTCGGAGTTAGTATTTTTGCTGCGATTATTATGGTTCTAGAGGGCCAACTTTCAGGAACGACAGCCAATCAAACTGCTTTGCAAAACTTGTTTCAGAGTACGCCCGTTGTTTTGCTTATTGTGGGAGCTGTTTTTTCAGCGCCAATTTTGGAAGAGATTATTTTCCGTGGTTTGATTCCCCAAAAGCTGTTTCCAAAGCATGAGTTGATTGGTCTGATAGTTGGTTCTATCCTTTTTGGTTTTTTCCACGGTCCGACCAACATCGGTAGTTTTGTCCTTTATGCTGGTATGGGGGGCGTTCTAGCTTTGGTGGTTCACCAGACTAAGCGTTTGGAAATGGGAATTTTAGCCCATATGTTACGGAATGCCATTGCTATTTTGGTGATGATTATTTCACAAAGTTAACTAGATATCATTCATGGATGAAGAGGTCAGATTGACCTCTTTTTTGACATTTCAGGGATAAAAAGTGACTTTTGAGGACATGGAGCTAGCAAAGCGAATCTTTTGTTCTATAATGAGAATTGTATCTTAGCTTTAAGGAGTAAAAAATGAGGCTCACATTTCAAAAATCTATCCAAATCTTATTAGTAGCTATGCTAATGCAATCGGTCTTGTTGCTTTTGGTTCATCCGATGCCCAATCGTTTCGCTTTATCGAGGCCTAACTTGCTTTTTATCTCTCTGTTTTTGCTCATTCTTTTAGGGTATGCCTCTTACTTTTCTCGTGAGTGGCGGGATTTTAAGATAGAGCTACGGGCTTCCAAGCGGTTTCAGAACTTACGTTACCTTTATTTTTTGATGATTGCAAGCAACGCAGCGAGTCTTGTTCTCCTTTGTGGGCAGTCGGGTTCGGAGCTAACATCTTTGCAGCAGCTTATCTCAAACAGTTTTTCCACCTCCTCCTTGCTGTTGCTTGGCATGGATTTATTTGGGATGTCATCACAGGCTAAGCAAAACAGACAGATGAAATACAGAAAGAGTTGGTGTATTGCCTTGGGAATCACTCTCTTTGCTTTCCTGAGAAATCCCGGAGAATCATCTTGTTTTCTAATTTATCTAAGCTTAGGCATGGCTTTTGTCCGGCTCTTAAAAGCTTGGGTTGGATCTCTGGAATTGTCCTTACTGGCTCATCTTCTTCGGAATTTACTTCTGATCCTCCTTTTGCCTTTCTGTTTGTAAAAAGTGTTTTCTTAAATAGCGGAATTGTGGTAAAATGGTAAATGAAACAAGGGGCTAGATAAGGTCTTCTTGTGAAGTCGAGTGCAGTTCATAGGACTGGATGCTGCATCTGCTGTTGGCTTTGCGGTACACTAGATGGGTGTGCCTTTTTTGTTGAAAGGCAGTAGTAGCAAGGGGAAAGGAAATACGATGAATCTAAGACAACTTGCTCCAGAGGGCAAGACAGCTCTTTGTGGGATCCTTAATGTTACCCCAGATTCCTTTTCGGATGGGGGCAAATATAATACGGTGGAAAAGGCTCTGGAGCAAGCACGCAAGATGATAGCTCAGGGAGCTCATCTGCTGGATATCGGTGGTGAGTCGACTCGTCCGGGCAGCCATTTTGTGGACATCGAAGCGGAGATAGGGCGTGTGGTACCAGTTATTGAGGCTCTTCGTCGGGAGACTGATATTCTCATTTCTGTAGATACTTGGAAGGCGTCAGTTGCAGAAGCAACTTTGGCCGCTGGAGCTAATATCATCAATGACATCACAGGACTCTTGGGTGATGAGAGAATGGCAGCTGTGGCTGCTCAGAATGGAGCGCCAGTTATCGCCATGTTCAATCCAGTCATGGCTCGGCCCCAACACACCAGTTCGAAAATCTTTCCGACTTTCGGCTTTGAGGCCGCTTTTACGGAGTCAGAATTAGCGGATTTTGAACAGCTGGGTATTCAGGCGCTCATGTGGGCATTTTTTGAAAGAACACTGGGGAAAGCTAAGCAAGCTGGGCTGGAGCGGGAGCAAATCATGCTGGATCCAGGGATTGGTTTTGGTTTGACAAAGCGGGAAAATCTCTTGCTCTTACAGGAGTTGGATAGCATTCATCAGGCTGGCTTTCCTATTTTTCTGGGTGTCTCTCGCAAGCGCTTTTTGGTCAATATCTTGGAGGAAAATGGTTTTGAGACTGACCCAGAGACAGCCGCTGGTTTTCAAAACAGAGACCTAGCTTCAGCTCATTTGACCAGCATTGCAGCTAGTCAGGGTGTCGAGGCTGTCCGAGTGCATGATGTGGAAGTCCACCGGATGGCAGCCGAGATTGGCGATGCTATTCGACTGGCTCAGAAAATGGAAGATCTAAATTTACAGCAGTATAAATGAGTATGATAAAAGAAGAATTGCCAGATTTAAGCTGGCTGGAAGCCTATCGGACGGATAGTCCTAATTTTGGCTTGGAGCGGATGGAGCGGATGCTGGCGCTGCGGGGAAATCCCCATTTGCAGCTGTCAGTGATTCATATAGGGGGGACCAACGGGAAGGGTTCAACCATTGCCCACCTGCGTCAACTATTGGAAATGCAAGGCCTGCGTGTAGGAACCTTTACCTCCCCCTATTTGATCAGCTACAATGAACAAATCGCCATCAATGGTCGGTCTATTCCCAATCAAGATTTGTCGCGTCTTCTAGAGACTTATCGAGCTCTCTTTGAGGAGCAAGCGAACGATGAGGTTTTGCAGGGAGTGACTGAGTTTGAAATCATGACGGCTTTGGCCTATGATTATTTGGCTCAGGAGCAGGTCGATGTGGCCATTATGGAGGTCGGCATGGGCGGTCTCTTAGACAGTACCAATGTCTGCCGACCTGATCTGACAGCCATTACGACTATTGGCTTAGATCATGTGGCTCTGCTGGGGCATTCTCTGGCAGCGATTGCCGAGCAGAAGGCTGGGATTGTCAAGCCAAATGTGCCCTTGGTGACTGGATGGATTGAGCCAGAAGCTCTGGCGGTTATCGAGGACAGGGCTCATCAAAAGCAAGCGCCTCACTATGTTTATGGGCAGTCTTATCAAGTTCAGAGCTTGGGCGGGACTGACTCAGGAGAACATTTTAGCTTTTCCAATGCTTATCGGGAGGCGGAGCCTTACCTGACGCTTCTGTTGGGGCAGCATCAGGTAGATAATGCTGGTTTAGCGATTGAGCTCTGTGACCTCTATTGTCAGAGCAAACAGCTACCGCTGTTAACAAAAGAGCAAGTTGGCGCAGCTTTATTGGCGACAAGCTGGCCTGGGCGGATGGAGCAGATTTCGCACCAGCCTCGTATTTTGCTTGATGGCGCCCACAATCCACATGCCATGGAGAGGTTGACGAGGACCTTGAGCCAGCATTATCCAGACTTGGATAAGAAAATCCTTTTCAGCTGTATCCAGACCAAGTCTCTGGAGGAAATGGTGGGTCAGCTCAAGCAGGTGCCTAAGAGTCAGCTAATTTTGACCAATTTTGCAGATCCACGGAGCTTTTCCAAAGAGAAAATGGAGGCGCTGGCTTGCGAGCAGGGCTTGAACTATGCTGATTGGCAGGGATTTTTAGAGGCTTATTTGAAAGCTGAGCATGGGACCGATGAGCTCTTGCTGATTACGGGCTCCCTTTATTTTTTGGCTCAGGTCAGGGCCTATATCATTGACAAAGAAAAAGAATCTAGGAGTGAATATGGACACAAAGAAAATTGAAGCAGCTGTTGCCCAGATTATTGAGGCGGTTGGAGAAGACGGAAGCCGCGAAGGTTTGCAGGAGACGCCACAGCGTATTGCTAAAATGTACCAGGAAATTTTTGCTGGTCTGGGTGAGACTGCTGAGGAGCATCTGGCCAAGTCTTTTGAAATCATTGACAATAATATGGTAGTGGAGAAGGATATTTTCTTTCATTCCATGTGTGAACACCACTTTCTGCCATTTTACGGGAAGGTTCATATCGCCTATGTGCCTAATGGTCGGGTAGCAGGCCTGTCCAAGCTGGCCCGAACAGTAGAGGTCTATGCCAAGAAACCGCAGATTCAAGAGCGATTGACCGTAGAGATTGCTGAGGCCTTGATGGACTATCTGGGTGCTCAAGGGGCCTTGGTCTGGGTGGAAGCTGAGCATATGTGTATGAATATGCGTGGAGTCAGAAAGCCTGGCACTGCAACGGTTACTACAGCAGCGCGTGGCGTTTTAGCGACGGATAAGGACCTAAAAAATGAAGCTTACAAACTGATGGGACATTGATTTTATCAGTGGTGAAGCATGTCAGGAAAGGCCAAATAGTTTTATTAAGGATGAAATGCAGAAACTTGAATCAGAAAGGATAAGAAAATGGATCAGCTGCGCATAAAGGATTTGGAAGTGTATGCCTATCACGGTCTGTTTGGAGCAGAGAAGGAGTTAGGCCAGCGTTTTGTGCTGGATCTGATTTTGGACTATGATATGACTCGTGCTGCCAAAACAGGCGACCTGACAGCTTCTATCCACTATGGAGAATTAGCTCAGGATTTGACTCACTGGTGTCAGGAAAGCAAGGAAGACTTGATTGAGACGCTGGCTTACAAGCTGATTGATCGGATTTTTCTAATTCACCCTTTGGTACAGAAGGTCAGTTTGGAAGTCAAGAAGCCTTGGGCACCGGTTCCGCTGCCTTTAGAGACCTGCTCAGTCAAGCTAGTGCGCCAAAAGCGGAAAGCCTTTATCGCTCTGGGCAGCAATCAAGGCAGGCTAACTGCCAATCTGGATGCAGCTCTGGAAAAAATGGCAGAACAAAATATAAGAGTTTTGCAGGCATCAAGCCGTATCGAGACAGAGCCTTGGGGTGGCGTTGAGCAGGATCCGTTTCTCAATCAAGTTGTTGAAGTTGAGACTTGGCTCAATCCTGAGGAGTTAATGCAGACCCTGCTAGCTATCGAAGCGGATCTAGGGCGCGTGCGGGAGATCAAATGGGGACCGCGTGTGATTGATCTGGATATCCTTTACATAGGGCAGGAGGAGATATACAGTCCAGACTTGATTGTTCCTCATCCTTATGTGGCTGAGCGAGCTTTTGTCTTGCAATCTCTGGTGGAAATCGCGCCACACTTTGTCGATCCCGTGCAGAAAAAAAGCATCCGCCAACTCTGGGATGCGGTTGAAAAATGAGAAAAGAAACTTGTCGCGAGGCAAGCTTTTTTTGTCTGAACTTTCTCTGAACTTGCCCCTGTATACTAAAGAAAAAACAAAAGGAGTTCAGTATGGAACATATAGTGAAAATAGAAGGAGTCTGCAAGAAGCATGGCAGCAAGCAGATTTTAGAAGATATTTCTTTTACAGCTAGAAGCAGTCGGATTACAGCTTTTCTGGGCCCAAATGGTGCAGGGAAAAGTTCGACCTTGAGGATTCTCTTGGGGTTAGATCGGGCGACAGCAGGAACTGCGACTTTTGATGGGCAAACCTATCAGTCAATGACCTATCCGCTCAGAACGGTAGGTGCAGCCTTTGACGGCATTGGCGGTCTGCCCAATCGAAAGGTCTATGACCACCTGAGAATTATTGCGGCGAGTAATGCTATTCCCAAGTCTCGGATCGATGAGGTTTTGGAGATGACTGGAATCGCTCATAAGAGAAAGGACCTCTTGTCAAGCCTGTCTCTGGGGGAAGGTCAACGCTTGGGTTTGGCAGCAGCTTTGCTGGGTGATCCTCAGTTTCTTATATTAGATGAGCCGACCAATGGACTGGATCCAAGCGGGATTAAGTGGTTTAGAAAGTTCATCCGTCAGCAGGCTGATTTAGGGAAAACGGTACTTCTATCTTCTCATATCCTGTCAGAGGTGCAAATGGTGACAGATGATGTAGTCTTGATTCATCATGGTCGCATTATTGAGCAGGGACGATTGGAAGAGGTGTTGCAAGATTCAGACAGCCTAGAAGATCTCTTCTTTGATTTGACAGAGGAGGTTTAAGATGAAAGAAACGATGTCCTTATTGCATTCAGAATGGTTGAAAATTTGCTCAACCAAGGCTTTTAAAGTGAGTATGGCCTTCATGCTGCTCTTGGTGCCTGCCGTATCCTGGCTGGAGGGCCGACAGTATTTATCTGTCGGCTTGGATGCCACACCTGAGACGGTTCCCGGTCTGGCAGAAGCCATTGACCCGCTGGAATATCTAGGTCTCAATGGCGCTTCTATGGCAGGCATGGTTTTGGTCATCTTAGCTGGAATTTTGGGAGCTATGGAATTTCAGTCTCATAGCTTGAGAACCAGTCTTTTGACCTGTAATAACCGCCTGAAGTTGCTTGTGGGGAAACTCATGACCTTTGCTTGCTTTTCTCTTGCCAGTAGCTTTTTATCGATTTACTTTAGTTATATGGTCATGCATCTGGCTTTAGGAAAGGAAGGGCTTGATCCGATTTTGCTCAATCAGGCAGCTTGGAGTTTGATTTTGTGGAAAACCTTATCTCTAACCCTCTTGGGGATCCTTTCATTTTTGTTAGGTTTATTGGCTCGGACCATGCTGGTTCCTCTGCTTTTTCTCGTGCCCCAAATCTATAATCTGGGAAACTACCTGGCAGCTCACACGAGTTGGGGAGCTTATTTGCCACAGCCAGCAGGAGAATTGTTTGCTGCAACGCCAACTTCCCAATATGCCAACAATCCCTTGCAAGGGCTGTTGATACTAGGAGTATGGTTACTAGTCATCGGCGGCATGACTTCTCTGCGCTTTTTGAAGACGGATTTAGGAGGACGCTACTGATGGTAATAGCTCTGCTTAGAAGCGAATGGATTAAGTTTCATTCTTATTATCTCGCTCTTGGTGCCGCCTTGGCGGCTCTGGTAGTCGTTCCATTTTTTCTGATGAATCTTGACTACAGTCAGACAGCAGCTGGCCAGACAAAGGCTCTGAGTGAGGCTTTGCATGCCCTCTATTTAGCGCAGCCTGTCATCGTCATCTTTACTTCCCTCTATTTTGCCCAGGAGTTTGTCAAGTCTGGGATGCGAACGAATTTTCTAACCGTATCAAATAGAAAGGCTTGGTTGGCTGGGAAAATCCTTTTTCTGGCCGTGCTGCTCTTGATCCTCTACAGTATCATGATAGGTAGCTGTTTTCTTGTTATGCTGGCTCGTTTTGACCTATACTTTAGCTGGTCCTTACTGGGGAAATTCCTCTATTACAGCTCTTTTGGTCTTCTCAGCAATCTTTTTCTGGCTTTTTTAGCTGCTGGCCTCGCTTTGCTCTTTCAATCTTGGGTTGTGCCGGTGTCGGTGCTCTTTCCTCTCTTGATTGGTCTCAGCCGTTTATTAGCAACTTTCATCAAGGAAGCAAAATATTTGCCTGATCTGGCTACGCTAAATCTTTTTGAGTATGAAGGACTTCAGCATTCAATAGATCTATCAGGGCTGGGAATACAGCTATTATGGTTAGCTTTGGTTTGGAGCTCTGCTATATTCTTAACCTTGAAACGAGATGTTCGCTAGAGGTATGCTATAATGGAAATCATGAGACAGTATCGTATTTTGGTGGTTGATGACGACCAGAGCATTTTGAAGCTGGTGAAAAACGTCCTAGAGCTTGATGCTTATGATGTGACGACGCTTGATCGGATAGAAGAGCTAGAGCTGACGCATTTTGTCGGATATAACTTGATTCTACTGGATGTGATGATGGAGCCTGTAAATGGTTTTGAGCTGTGTTCCTACATTCGTCCTCATCTTTCGTGTCCGATCATCTTTCTGACGGCTAAGGAGTTGGAGTCGGACAAGGTGGAAGGGCTCTTCCGCGGAGCAGATGACTATATTGTCAAGCCTTTTGGGACCAAAGAATTGCTGGCGCGTGTCAGGGCTCATCTTCGGCGGGAGGAAAGACGGGAGGAGCGCTATTCTGAGATTGCTTCTTGTCAATTTTATCCAGAGCGCTATGAAGTTGCCTGTTTTGGTAAAGTCTTGAAATTTTCAGAGCGAGAGTTTAAGTTGCTACATTTACTAGCTAGCAATCCCAAGCAGACCTTTTCAGCTGAACGCCTGCATACCTTGCTTTACCCAGAAAGCTCAGAAACACAGCTTCGCTCCATCTCAGAATATGTATATCAGATTCGCCAAAAATGCAAACAAGAAGGGCTGCAAGCAATCGCAACAGTGAGAGGAGTAGGCTATAGATGGCAATTAGAACCCGAAATTTCAAAAGCCTAGTCTGGACAACCAGTTTAAAAATCGTCTTTTTTCATGTTTTGATTTTTGTGCTTATAGGCTATGAATTTACGCAAGGAAGTAATCACGTTCTTTTTACCTTGTTTTTTTGGGCAGGAAGCTTGCTGCTGATTACTTTTTATCATATTTTGAAATTGCTCCGAAAAATCGACAGGGAAATAAAAATGCTAACGAGCGAGAAGCTTTTAGAAGAAAATCAAAGCCAGCTTTTTCGGATTGAGGAAATGCTAGAAGTCTACAGCGATTTACGGAGTAGCCACCAAGAAAATGCTCGTCTTCTAGAAAAAGAGCAGCAGCATAATCAGGAGCTGATTTTACAGCTATCAGCGACATCGCATGATTTGAAGACGCCCCTAACTGTGATTAAGGGGAATGCTGAGCTCTTGGAGTTGGCGCAGTTGAGTCAGCCACAGGCAGACTATGCTGCTGAGATTTTGCAGGCCAGTCACAAGATGGAAGAGTATTGTGGCTCTTTGATTGATTACGCTAAGACTTTTCAGATTGATTCTAATCAGTTCAGTCAGCTTTCCTTAGGGGACTTTTTGGCTGATCTACAGGACGACTGGGCACTGTTCAGCAAACAGGAAAGCTATCGTTTCTATCTCCAAGAAGATTGTGATCTTAGTCTGATTTTGTCAATTCATTTAGACTATCTCAAGCGAGCTTTGCTCAATATTTTACTGAATGCGCTTGAACATGCTAATCAGGACCAAAAGGAAGTGAAGCTGACGGTATCAGTGCAGCAGGACCAGTTGGTTTTTGCTATCTGGAACAATGGCCCAGCATTTTCTGAGGAGATGCTGCTGGGAGCGGAACAGCTCTTTTACCAGAGTGACCAAAGCCGCAATTCTGAAAATCCCCATCATGGTATCGGCTTAGCCTTTTCTAAGCAGGTAGCTCTCTTGCACGGTGGTCGTCTGACCCTGCTCAATCCAGACCAAGGAGGAGCCTGTGTTGAATTGACTGTGGCTTTAAAAGGCAAATAACAAAGGAAATCAACCACTGCGTCTTGCTCGACAATCCAAAGACAATTGAGAGGCTAGGACTTTTGTCCCAGCCTCTTTTTTGCCGTTTTCTTCTTGACAAAAGATGTAAAGGGAGCTATACTATATTTAAAAAGTAAAGTTTGTTTTACATAGCAAAAGGAGGCAGCCTTGGAAAATCGAATTCAAGAATTACGAAAAAGAAAAAAGCTCAGCCAGGAGGAGCTGGCTGAGAAGCTAGAGGTCACGAGACAAACGATTATTTCTTTGGAAAAGGGCCGCTACAATGCCTCGCTGCTTTTGGCTCATAAAATTGCATCCTTTTTCAATTTAAGGATTGAAGAAGTGTTTCTCTTTGAGGAGGATGAACCATGAAATGGACTTATTTGTGTAAATGGCTATTGGCGATTTTGGTGGTGGTTGGCTTGTCTTACCTCCATTTGCAAGCCGATTTTATCTCTAAGGAAATCTTGCCTTTTGTGGGAATGTTCCTGATTGTGGTGATCTTGAAAACTTTTCAAGCGTATGAAAAATAGGAGGCTGACATGGAAATAATAACTAAACAAGAATTTCGGAAAAAACTACAAAAGAAAGTGATCATCGGTCGCATCCTAATTCTAGCCCTCTGGCTGGGACTTGGATGGAGCTACATTCATTCTCTGGATGATTTACAGGAAGGGGTTATGGTTGGTCTGCTTCTAGGGCTTTCTTTGATGGTTTTACGTTATAACCTTGCCTTGAAACGGGAGGAAGCTTTTAATAGGCTCTACATTCAGGTGACGGATGAGCGTAATCGGATGATTGACGAAAAGACTCGCACTCTGCTGTTTGATATCCTTTTGCTGTTGGCAGCAGGACTGAGCCTTCTGTCTATGATTTTTCCTATCATTTTGAATCTCAATCAGTTTCTGACCTTGACCACTATCCTGGTCTTGGGACTTTACTATCTCTTGCGTTTTCTCCTGTCCAAGCGCTATTAACAAAAAAAGCTGGCAGAGCCAGCTTTCTCAACAAGCTTTTAACAGAGCTTGTTTTTATTTTCTATAAAGTCGATCATACTGATGAACAGGATCCATGGTTACATGGATGCCTAGTTTGCGCAGGACATTTTTGTCTTCATCTGTCAGCATTACGGTTGAATGAGCTTCGCTGCCCTTGAGATTTCCAAGCTCTTGCATGGCTTGTGCAGCGTCTTGATTTTCCATGGCTGTGATTGCCAGAGCCATCAAGATTTCATTTGAATGAAGGCGCGGATTACGGCTGCCCAAATGATTGATTTTCAGACCTTGGATTGGTTTGACATACTCAGGCTCGATCAGCTTGGTCTCTTTGGCAATGTTGGCTAACTTCTTAATGGCATTAATCAATACAGCAGCCGTAGGGCCAAAGAGTTCAGAGGTTTTACCGGTTACGATTTCGCCATTTGGCAATTCCAGAGCTAGAGCTGGCTCACCAGTGCTTTCAGCCTTGGCACGCGCAGCAACGGTTACTTTACGATCCAGCGGTGTGATGCCCAAGTCGTTCATCAAGAGTTCGATTTTCTTGATAGCTGATTCTGAAACGCGCTCTGCCTTGAAGTCTAGAATCGTCTGGTAGTAGCGGCGGATGATTTCCTGCTGAGAGGCCTCGATAGCCGCATCATTATCTACAATGGCAAAGCCGACCATGTTGACGCCCATGTCTGTTGGAGAAGCATAAGGTGATTTGCCTAGGATGCGCTCCAGCATACGCTTGAGGACTGGGAAAATTTCGATATCACGGTTGTAGTTGACAGTGGTTTCGCCGTAGGTTTGCAGGTGGAAAGGGTCAATCATGTTGACATCGTCCAGGTCTGCCGTTGCTGCCTCGTAAGCTAAATTGACCGGATGGTGCAGGGGCAGATTCCAAACTGGGAAGGTCTCAAACTTGGCATAGCCTGACTTGATGCCATTGATTTGGTCGTGGTACATATTGGACAAGCAAGTAGCTAACTTACCAGAACCAGGACCAGGCGCAGTCACTACGACCAGATTTCGACTGGTCTTGATGTAGTCGTTTTTCCCCATTCCCTCAGGTGAGATGATATGGTCCATATCAGTAGGATAGCCCTTGATTGGATAGTGGATGTAGGAGTCGATCCCATTCTTTTCTAGCTGAGCGCGGAAGAGATCAGCTGCTGGCTGGCCGGAATACTGGGTAATGACCACTGAGCCTACATAAATATCCAGTTCATTAAAGGTATCGATCAGGCGCAGAACTTCTTGGTCATAGGAAATACCCAAGTCCCCACGTGCTTTAGAGTGCTCAATATTATTGGCATTGATAGCAATGACAATCTCTACTTGGTCCTTGAGCTCTTTGAGCAGTCTGATTTTATTGTCCGGCTCATATCCTGGTAAGACGCGGGCAGCATGGAAGTCTTCCAGCATTTTTCCGCCGAATTCCATGTACAATTTGCCCTCAAATTGATTAATGCGCTCCAAGATATGGTCGCGCTGCAGGTTTAAGTATTTTTCTGAATCAAAAGCAATTTTTTTCATGTATAGTTTCACCTCTGCTAAGCATTATAACAAAATTTTCTTCAAATTGGAAAATTAAAAGAGATTATATTAGATAAAATAGATAGCAGCCCGAATGAAGAACGGGCTGCTTCTCGAAATTAGTAGTTGGTAATCGTGTCCACGGTTGAGCGATCCAGCTTTTTGACCAGCGCTTGCAGGAAGGCTTGGGCCTGCAGGAAATCGTCCATGGCATAGAGGGTTTGATGAGAATGAATGTAGCGGGCGCAGACACCGATTGTGGTAGATGGTACGCCGCCGCTTTGGAGATGGGCAGCACCAGCATCCGTTCCGCCCTTGCCGCAGTAGTATTGATACTTGATGCCAGCTTCTTCTGCGGTTGTCAAGAGGAAGTCCTTCATAGCTGGCAGCATGAGATGACCAGGATCAAAGAAGCGAATCAACGTTCCGTCGCCAATGGCTCCTTGACCGCCGTAGATGTCGCCCGCTGGGGAGCAGTCCACAGCCAGGAAGACCTCAGGGGCAAATTTTGTCGTTGAAGCATGGGCACCACGCAGGCCAACCTCTTCTTGAACATTGGCGCCGACATAGAGTTGGTTGCCTAGTGGTTGACCAGACAAGGCTTGAGCCAATTCGCTGACCATAAGGACGCCGTAGCGGTTGTCCCAGGCTTTAGAGATGACATTTTTACCGTTAGCTGTGAGAATGGCAGAGCTGTCTGGCACGATCGTGTCTCCTGGACGGATGCCGTAGCTTTCAGCTTCTGCCTTGTCCGCAAAGCCGCCGTCAAAGACAATGTCCGCAACCTGTGGCATAACTGGTCCGCCAGAACCGCGTGTCAGATGAGGAGGGACAGAGCCTGAGATGACAGGGATTTCTCGTCCTTCGCGGGTGAAGAGTTTGAAGCGTTGACTGCTCACGACTAGCGGATTCCAGCCACCGATTTCTACTACACGGAAAGTCCCGTCGGGCTTGATCTCGCTGACCATGAAGCCAACCTCGTCCATGTGAGCCGCAACCAGAATTCGGGGAGCATTTTCAGCTTGAGAATGCCGAACCCCGAAGATGCCGCCTAAACCGTCGGTAACAACCTCATCAACGTGAGGAGTGATTTTTTCGCGCAGATAGCTGCGGACGGGTGCCTCGTGACCGGAGATTGCTGAGAGCTCAGTCACTTCCTTGATTTTTGAAAATAAATCAGACATAAGTTTACCTTCTTTCTGATTCTATTTTATCACTTTTTTAAAGGGAAGAACAGGATGAACTAAAAGAAGCTGAGAAATCTGTAATATTGTTTGTCGCCTCTGCGCTTTTGTGTTAAAATATTCTACATGAAAGCTAAAAAAATCATTTTAACGACAACCGCTCTCTTGGGAGCGGGAGCCGTGGCCTTTGGAGCTGCCAAGCTTGTGCAGGAGCAGAAAAGACTGCGTAATAGAGAAGAAATTGTTCAGGTCGTGCGGGAATTTTTTGCCAGCCGAGGACCGATTGCAACGGTCTATGTAGAACTTTATGAATCAAGCGACAGCCGCACTGTTGGAGGAGTTGTCCTAGAAGACGACCGTCATTTCACCTTCGTCTATGAGAATGGTCAGCTGACCTACGAGGAAGAGTGATGATTCGGCCACAAAGTATGGAAGAGCTAGCTTCTTATGTGGATCATAAGGGGAAGACTGTCTTCTTTTTCACAGCAGATTGGTGCGGAGACTGTCGCTTCATCAAGCCTTTTCTGCCAGAGATAGAAGCGGAGAATCCTGACTTTACCTTTGTCGAGGTGGATCGGGATCAGTATATGGCTGTGGCCCAAAAATGGGACGTTTACGGAATTCCTAGTCTGGTTGTCGTGGAAAATGGTCGAGAGATTGGTCGCTATGTCAATCGCGACCGCAAGACCAAGAGTCAAATCAATGATTTTTTAGCAAATTTGTAAGAAGATTTAAAGTATTTTTGGAGGAAGAAATGATTTTTACATACAACAAAGAGCATGTTGGAGATGTTCTGATGGTCATCGCTGCTGATGATCAGGGAGCTAAGTTGGCTGCTGAGCGCAAAGGAAATGTAGCGCGTGTTTACCGTGAAGATAATGGACAGACAGTAGCTTGGAACATTTTTGAATTGTCAAACCTTTTTGAAATTGCAGGGCGCGGACAGGTTCAGCTGACAGATGAGCAAGTTGCGATTCTCAATCAAGAATTGATCAAAGAAGGCTTCCAAGCTGAGCTGGTTAACGACCGTGATCCTAAGTTTGTTGTGGGGGAAATCCTTGAAATGGTAGCTCACCCTGACAGTGACCACCTCAATATCTGCCAAGTGCAGGTGGCAGCTGATCAGACCGTTCAAATCGTGGCTGGCGCTCCGAATGCTCGTGTTGGTCTCAAGACGATCGTGGCTTTGCCTGGTGCTATGATGCCGAAGGGCAATCTCATCTTCCCAGGAGAACTCCGTGGCGAAAAGAGTTTTGGTATGATGTGCAGCCCACGGGAGCTCCAGTTGCCAAATGCGCCGCAAAAACGTGGTATCATTGAATTGGCGGATAGCGAAAAGGTCGGCACGGCCTTTGACCCAGCTAAACACTGGCAGTCTTAAGACTTACTATAGAAAAGGAAATCGTGATTTTCACGATTTTTTTGTCTTTTCTCGCGAATAAATAGATAGGAGGAAAGAATATGTATAATAAAGTCATTATCATTGGCCGGTTGACGGCTACACCAGAGTTACACAAGACAGCAAATGACAAGTCGGTCGCGCGTGCGACAGTGGCGGTGAATCGCCGGTATAAGAGCCAAAATGGAGAGCGTGAAGCGGATTTTATCAATCTTGTTGTCTGGGGGCGCTTGGCTGAAACCTTGGCAAGTTACGCTAGTAAGGGAAGTCTGATTTCTATGGACGGAGAATTGCGGAGCCGCCGCTATGAAAAGGATGGAACTACTCATTATGTGACAGAAGTTCTTTGCAGTGGTTTTCAGCTTTTAGAAAGCCGAGCTCAGAGAGCACTCCGTGAAAATAATACTGGAGCAGACTTAGCAGATTTGGTACTGGAAGAAGAGGAACTTCCTTTTTAAAAGTGATTTTTCTGGTCTCGAGTGTTCATGATAAAAGAGAAAGTAACAAATAAAGAATTAGGTAAATAAGCTAATACGGCAACTAGCGATTCTTCTGAGAGGAACGCTAGTTGTTTTTAATTTTGAAGATTGAAGCATTATCATTATACATACGGAAAGTAAATTTGATTAGGAAAAACTTGACAATTATTAATAAAAGAAGTAAAATACCCTTGTACACTGTTCTATTAGGAACAAAAAATGTAAAAAGGAGTCCAATTATGGCAGAAATTTCATTATCCCCAGAAGAACTCACCTCGCAAGCTTCGGTTTATTCTAATGCTCGCGATCAAATTGAAGCAGCTATTCAAGCGGTAAATAGCGCTAATGGCGAAATGCAAGCACACTGGCAAGGTAGTGCCTTTAATTCTTATCTTGAGCAATATCAACAATTGCACGGAGATGTGGTTAAGTTCCAAGAGTTGTTGACTTCTATTAATCAACAATTGGTTAGTTATGCAAACACTGTATCAGAACGTGATACAGCGGATGCAAATAGTTTTGGTTTCAAAGGATAAGGGCGCTCTGAAATGGAGGGATAGGATTGCTTCCTATCCTTCTTTTATTTTAGTCGAAAGTAAATAGAGGAGAATGAACATGTCAGATGCATCTTATTACCAAGAACTAGCTAATCAGGAATCTCAAAATTACAACAATACAATTTCTCAAAAAGCAGCCGTAGATAAAAAGATTGATAGGCTAGAGGAAGCCAAAACATCCTTGTCAACACAGATAAATAATTTTCAAACAGGTATTATAGATGCTTTAGAGAAAGTTAAAGTAGAAGATGAATCCCAGTTTAAAGGGGATCGAAAAACTAAGTACGTAGAAAAGTATGATTCTGCTAATACTGCTGCTACAACCAATAAAGCAAGCCATGAAGCAAATTTAGATAGTATAAATACTGAAATTGCTAATCTTCAAGCTGAATCGGATCGTTTAGCAATAGATGTAAAAACGGCTTATGAAAATATGAATTATTATCAGTCTATGGCAAATTCAGCTAGTTCAGAATAGAGGGTGGGAAGATAATGGCGAATACAGGAACGGATTATGGAGTTTGGACAGGACTTACTTCTACAGTTAGTACAAGCATCTCTGGCATTTCAGATATGGCAGAGTTAACTTTTTCAGCAACGACAATGACACCTTTTACATCCTTCAATAATGATATTAAGTCATTTAATACAGCAATTAGCAGTCTCAAGACTTTCACGACAACCGATGTAACGCGTATGAATCAGGCAGCTGAGAACAAGGTGACGGATGACCGAAATCAGGCGAATGCCAAATAAAGTGTTAGAAAGGAGCTATGTAAATGAATGAAATAAGTGCTTTATACCAAACTTCTTTAGCTCGAGTGGGAGTAGAAGAGGAAAAACGATCTATCTTAGAGCAAGTTGGTCATTCCTTGGTCAGTCAAGGTGATGCTTTCCGTAGACTTCAGTTGGTGCTTCTCAAGAACGAGTCTTTTTATAGTTACAATAGTCTGCTTGGTACATCTGTGACGATGAAGCTTGATTGGGAAAAAGAGGAAGTGACTCTAACTTACTTAGATTCAGAGCTCATTTTGTCAATGGAAGACTTTCGGATTTGGCTAGCCTACACCGATTTACTCTTGTCTCCCATTCTTCCTTTAGGTACCTTGGTAGAGTTAGATCGCGAGTTGCTTCCAGAAGAGCTGGTGTCTGAGATGGAGAAAGCTAAAGTTCCTTTTATGGCGATGATTATGGGACGCAGACTGCTTTCTGATCCAGATGATAGGGAATATATTGATTATTTAGCCAGCATCTATCCCTATGGTCTAAGGTTAGATGTAGACCCTTTGTTTATACCGAGTTATTTGATTTCACGGGTTATTCAAGAAGGTTACAGTGATAGTCTAGATCAAACCTATGTGGACCAGCAGTATCGTAGAGATTACTTTCAGCATAATATCCTTTCTATGACCCATAGTATCGAAGGAGGAGACAGATGAAAATCGATATGAAAGAGGTTTATGAACAAAAGACAGCCTTGTCTAATTCAAAAACCTCGATTGATGCTCAGCTCAAGACGGCTAAGACCTCTTTTGTGAATTTGGTACATTCAGAAAGCCTCAAAGGAGATGTTAAGGGAGCAATCAATGCAAAAATCACGAATCACCAAGTCCCACTATTGACAAATTTTACGAATGCCTTAGCGGTTCTCTTAGCTCAGTACGAGAAGACTATTAAGCAATTTCAATCAACGGTATCAGAGAATGCAGTGGATGCGATTATTGATACAGAATATCTACAGGGGCTTTTGGATGGTTTTTCAAATTTGGAGACCAATATTAGTACAGTGGATAAAGCAACTGCAACTATTTATAGCTCTATCTCTGACATTATCAGTCTGACGAATCCAGATGCTAGTACAATTACGACCCCTTTGTCAGAAGGTAAGAAGATCTTAACAGATACCAAGACGAATATGGCGAGCTTCAATGGTTGGAAGCGAGGAGATGAGTATAGCAAGCTCTTGCAAGTCCAAACAAGTGCTTTGAAAGGCTTGGAGACAGCAGGCAAGAGTTCCTTTACGTCGAAAGAAGCAAAAGCGTTTTATAATAACAATGAATTTTTGGGTGGGGTAGAGGAAGTTACTAGTGCTGTGTCAAGTTCGACACCTTTAATGTTGTTAAACGTTATTGCAGAAGAGGTAAAGTCTATTGTGGAATCTTTAGAGATAGAAGCTCTTAAAGGAGCTTCAACTAAGAGTGGCGCGATAGCAAATGCATTAATTAGAAAAATGACGGGTCGTAAACTACTTCAATACGGTGTTAGAGGAGCTGGTTTTGTTATGATTAATTCTAGCACTCGGACTGGGACTCGAGCTCTTGCAAGAGCAGCTAAATCTCTTGCAAGAGGAGAAAAGATTGCTAGTATGGCTACCAAATTTGGTAAATTCATAGGTGGCCATGTAGACGATGTTCGTTTTATAAAAAATGCTGGAAAAATTAAATGGGACTTTGTTAAAGAGGATGTCATTAGAAATATGAAATCATCTGTGTCTCAAAAGGGATTCGGAGCAGTAAAAAATGTAGGCGCTATTGGTACAGTATTAGCATTGAAAGATGGTTGGGATACTTTTCAGGAGAATCGTGGGAAATATGGGGATGCTCATGCAGCAGCTGATGGAATCGCCCATGCGGCAGGTACTTTTAGTGGTGCGGTAGTCGGGGCTCAGGTTGGGGCGGTTATTGGTTCGGCCATTCCAATCCCTGTAGTAGGAACGGTACTAGGAACAGTAGCGGGAACGATTATTGGAGATGCAGTAGGAAAAGGGATCAACCATGTATGGGATAAGTTTTCACATGGAGAGTGGAAACTGCCCAAGCTGTGGTAACGGGAATCCGATAAATATTAGAAAGAGGCTAGAATGTTTTTTAGAAGACGACGTATGTATTTGAATCAATATTATGACAAAGCCATTTATTATGATCGTAAGACCCACGAAGTTTTAGAAGCTCCAAAGAGTAAACTATTAGATACAGAGAAATCAAGCAGAATGAATCGGCATATTCCTCTATTAGTTGTTTTCTTTATGTTTAGCGGTGGCGGACTTATTTCCTTCTTTAGTCTATTTTTACAAGGAATTTATAGTATGACTACTTTTTGGAGTGTTATTCTTATTTGGATAGGAGAGTTTGCTTTTATTACTATCCTTGTAGAACGAGCCTTGTATCGAAATATTAACAGGGCTCAAGTGACTACTCAAACGGTCAGCCTTTTTACTATTTGTGCTTCAGAGGACTTAAAAGAAAAGAACTTGAGCGAAAAAGAGAAGCGCAATAATACTTATTTATTTAACGCTTTGTTGTTCACTATTCCTGCAGTAGGTTTTTACTATGTCTATGATTTTATTTTTCACTTCAAAGATTTTTTGGGACAACCGATTGGAGGAGAGATTTTTAAGATTGTTTTTGCAGGTCTTTTGTTGGGAGTTGCTTTTGTTATATATAATCAGAATAATATTTCTGGTATTTTGGACATAACGGAAAAATTTGAGTCTGGAAAACTTAGTGTGATATGTAGAGCCGACGACGATCCAGATGTCTATCTAGAAGTGAGCGTTGGACCAGATGGAGCTATTTTGACAAAAGAATTAGATAAGTAAAGAAGAAAGTTTTGAGATGCTTTAAGATATAAAATATAGAGATTAATTTTTGTTTTAAAGTCAAGAGATGCAATAGTGACTTTTTGACTTCTAGTGAATATTGTTGAACTTTATTGCGCTAAGCAATGTAGAAAAATTGGAAAAACAAGGAGAATAAAATGACAGATAAAATTTTACCTTTGGGTTCAGTTGTAACCCTCAAAAATGGTGATGATACAGAAGTGATGATTGTTTCACGAGCTAGTGTCATCGAAGTGGAAGATGGTCAAGGAGGGACTAAGAGTGTCTATTTTGACTACGGATCAGTGGTTATTCCGAACGGGATGCAGACACCAGATAATTTATTCTTTTTCAATAGAGAAAATGTCAAAGAAGTTCTATTTGAGGGATATAGAAACGAAGATGAGAAGGCTTTTGAAGAGCATTACGATACTTGGATGAAGTCAGCAGAAGTTCCAAAAGGATCTATTTAAATATAGTTTGAGAAGAATCGCTATAATATAGCGATTTTTTAGTTATCGGTTTCTAGATTCATGGTATAATTAAGAGTGGATAGCTTTGTTTTTCTATGCCACATAGGAAAAGTAGATTGAAAGAGGTTTATGAACAAAAGACAGCCTTGTCTAATTCAAAAACCTCGATTGATGCTCAGCTCAAGACGGCTAAGACCTCTTTTGTGAATTTGGTACATTCGGAAAGTCTCAAAGGAGATGTTAAGGGAGCAATCAATGCAAAAATTACTAATCACCAAGTTCCGCTATTGACAAATTTTACGAATGCCTTAGCGGTTCTCTTAGCTCAGTACGAGAAGACTATTAAGCAATTTCAATCAACGGTATCAGAGAATGCGGTAGATGCGATTATTGATACGGAATATCTGCAGGGGCTTTTGGATGGTTTTTCTGGTTTGTCTATGAACATTAGTGTTGTGAATCGCGAGACAGAAAGGATTTATAGCTCTATCTCTGACATTATCAGTCTGACAAATCCAGATGCTAGTACAATTACGACCCCTTTGTCAGAAGGTAAGAAGATTTTAACAGATACCAAGACGAATATGGCTAGCTTCAATGGTTGGAAGCGAGGAGATGAGTATAGCAAGCTCTTGCAAGTCCAAACAAGTGCTTTGAAAGGATTGGAGGCAGCAGGCAAGAGTTCCTTTACGTCGAAAGAAGCAAAAGCGTTTTATAATAACAATGAATTTTTGGGTGGGGTAGAGGAAGTTGCTAGTGCTGTGTCAAGTTCGACACCTTTAAAACTTCTAATAAATGTTGCCAAAGCAGTCAATAAGGTATGGAGTAATAATTATGTTCAGAAAGGTGTAAATAAGGCGAAGGCCAATGTTAAAGAAAAGCTGACAGATCCTTTTTGGTTATCTAGACAATTTGCAAAACAAGTTAAGAAATACGGAATCAAAATGAAAGGTGATTCTTGGAAACGTTTGACTAAAGAAGGTTTGGATCGTTTTGGCTCTCGTACGAAGAGAACTATTTTAGGAAATATCAAAAAAGGCTCTCAACTCAAAAGAGGCGCTACTCAAGCTTTGGGTACTTTATCTGATTTAAGAACGGATAAAGGGATTAGGACTGCACTGCAGGATGTTAAAGATAGTTATAAAAACTTAAAAACACCAAAGGGTGTCGTAAAATCTATTGGTATTATCGGGACGGTTGAAGCCCTATGGGAAGGTAAGGAAACGTATGACAAGAGTCTGAAAAAATATGGACAAGCTACAGCTATTCGAGATGCAGCAGCTCACACAGCTAGTAGTGTGACTGGTCAGGTTCTCGGAGCACAAATCGGAGCAATCGTTGGTTCCTTTATTCCATTTCCAGTTGTGGGTAATCTTGTTGGAGCGTATGTTGGTAGTAAGATTGGAGGTAAGATCTCAGAAGGAATTAACCATGTATGGGACAAGTTCTCCCATGGAGAGTGGAAGTTGCCTAAGCTAGGGTGATAGAACTTGGATAAGTAATTAGAAAGAGGTTAGAATGTTTTTTCTTAGACGTCGTCGAGTGTTTATTGGCGAGTGCGATGGTCAGGCAGTCTATTATGACCAGCAGACTGGAGAGGCTTTAGCAGCTCCCAAAAGTTTTCTGCTCAATACGGAAGGTGCTTATAAGACCAATGCTTACATTCCTGAAATGGTTATTTTTCTGATGGCAGGTGGGCCAGGGGTTTTTGGATTCTTTTCAGCTATGTCCATTGGTGTCTATAACTGGACCAGTTTGACCTATATCCTACTATTTTGGTTGGCTGAATTTTTGCTTTTGGTTGCTATTTTTGAGCGAGGATTTTATAAAAATGTTCGCAAGGCTGTTCCGACAACAGAGAAGGTGTTTTACTATGCAGTGTCACATAATTTGATGGTAAGGGATGAACATTTTGACCCAGCTAAGGCATCTGCCACAGTCTACCGAATTGTTCGATGGATTCTTGTGCTTATGAATTTATATTCTATATATGTTATTTATAGTTACATCCGGTTATTTGGTCAGCCTATTGAGACTAACTCTGACTTTTGGGGGACTGGGATAATCTGGTGTACAATGATATTGCTTTATAACCAAAACAACCCGGTTCGTTTTGTGAAGATTATGAAGCTATACAGTCAAGGGAAAGTACGTTTTAAGGAAGAAGGAGAAGAAAATGACAGATAAAATTTTACCTTTGGGTTCCGTAGTAACTCTAAAAAATGGTGATGATACAGAAGTGATGATTGTTTCACGAGCTAGTGTCATCGAAGTGGAAGATGGTCAAGGAGGAACTAAGAGTGTCTATTTTGACTACGGATCAGTAGTTATTCCGAACGGGATGCAAACACCAGATAATCTGTTCTTTTTCAACAGAGAAAATGTCAAAGAAGTTCTATTTGAGGGATATAGAAACGAAGATGAGAAGGCTTTTGAAGAGCATTACGATACTTGGATGAAGTCAGCAGAAGTTCCAAAAGGATCTATTTAAATAATGATATGAGAAGAATCGCTATATTAAAGCGCTTCTTCTCTTTTTCTATCTCTTTTGTTAAGTGGCTAGAAAGATGTTAGATGTAGCCAGTTTTTTGATAATAAAATGGGGCAATAATATATAGAATGCACACGAGGCTTTGTTTAGTATTAAGAAACTCTTGATAATACTGGAGACCAGTCAAGTTAATAATACAGTCTTTTAATAGTGATTATATCGAGATTAGATTTTTAGCTATAGTAGGGAATGTAGCGGTTCTTTTTCTAGTATTGACAGTATAAGATATGAACAATGTGTTCAGTTTTAAAACTTACTATAATTTTCGGATAGTTAGAAGAGTATAAGACCTATATAAATATTTCAAGTCAAGAGTACTATAGTAAATAATATTATAAGAAGTGGATCTGGAGTGATTGGGCACAAGGAAAAGTAAAGAATTTTGACCATTGGGTATGGTATATCTAAAGAAACTAAGGTAGCTTGTTTAGATATTTGATAAAAATAGCAGGGAGGTGCCAAAAAAGATAAAGTAAAAATCACCTGTTTGAATGGCGTCTAAATAAATTTGGGTACGATATATTATCTATTAGAACGAAATAATGAGATCCTTACACATCTGTTTGAGGGTTTGAATATTGATCCGATTCATGCTAAAATAAAACTAGTCTTTGAGTGAGACTAAATAGGAAATACATTAAAGATATTTGCGATAGGTCAATGCTATTAATGAATATTTGTAACGTATTTATTTGCAGAAGACAGCTGTCTCTCTTAGTTTCTTAAGTTAGAAAGTAGGGCTTGTATCTTGAAGCGATTATACCAAATTATAGCATTATTTTTATTATTTTTATTTACAGGTGGTACTGTGTATGCTAAAGATGGCGAACTAGACTTAAAAACAGATTCGATGACGCAAAAGAAACAGCGTTCTCAAGGAAATGAGATCGAGCATATGTATGCACCAAATCTATTCATGGATAGGATAGAACAAGAAGCAATAAAATCTAAAACGGATGCTCAGGAAATGCTCCAAACTGCAAATCGAGCTAATTTCAGCAAAGCAGAAATTTTGAGTGGCGATGGACTAGATTTTAAGGCGTATCGCCAAGCTCTTTTTAAGAATTATCAAGTCTCTGACAGTATCATCGTAGATAAAGAGGAATCGGGCGACATGATGATATGGACAGTCTTTGGGGCAATATCATTTGTTACAATCATGCTTTTAATTGGAATTTATTTAGGAAGGAATTTTCATGGAGGAAGAATATTTAAACGCAACCATTAGATACAAAGATAAGGAAATAGATATTCGCTTTTCCAAATTATTATCTCTACAGAAAGTTAAGATGTTAATTTGCCTAAATAATCTAGATAAAGCGTTGTCTATTATTCCCTCAAATTGGCATTTAGAGATTCAGGGAAAACTTCTGAGAATAGAGCAACATCGAGCTTTAAAAGAATATCCGCTAGGAGATGGCGATGTATTGGAGGTAATCATAAATGAGTGATAAAATCGAAATTAAATACAGTAAAGAAAAGGTCAAGGTTATTTTACCAGCAAGTCACTTTTCTCGTCAAAAATTATCTACTATAGAAAATTATATGGATGCCACTGTGACATTAGAAGATAGTGGTTCTTTATCACTGATTTATGACAAACCAAAATATTCTTATAGTCTTAAAGATTGTATCACAGAAGAGATGTCAGAAGTGAAACGTTTGGAATTGGCTCAAAAGATGGAATCTTTAACATTCTCTGAGCATCATTTTAAAATTCCTTATATACATCCGAAAAATATATTTTTACAAGGAAGTGTTGTTAAGATCCTTCATTATGGTTTAGAAGGAATTATGAGTCCGATTCCGTATACCTTAGAAACTTTTCTAATGAGTTATAAGGCTTTGATTGTTTCTATATTGCGACCGAAACTTGATTTTGACTTACTGATAAATGGTGTAGCCGCAATAGGAGATTCGTTAATACAGGATATAGCCGCATGTGAGACATATGATGAGGTAGTAAAATACGTTAACGAAGCTTATGACAAAGCTTACCAAGAAGAAAAGAAAACAAAGATAGTTGTTTCGAAACGTAGCTGGCATATTTTTTCTATTGGAATGGGAATTTTTTGCGTAGCAAGCATTGCTTTGGGGACTTTTGCAGCCTACTTTTATTTTTGGTCTGTCCCTGTTCAGCGAGCGACAATAAATGCTCAAAGCCATTTTATTTCTAAACACTATGACGATGTGGCAGATGATTTACAAAAGTTTCAAGTAGGTCGTTTAGGTAAAGAAGCAAAGTATGTCTTAGCATCTTCCTATGTTCATTTAGATGATCTATCTGAAAATCAGAAAGCAAGTGTTTTAAATACAATTACACCCTCCAGTGAGGATAACCTCTTGGAGTATTGGATTTATCTTGGAAGGGGAAACTATAAAAAATCTTTAGATTTGGCTCAAAATATTGGAGATGATCAGTTGACTCTGCATGCTTATACAAATCTATATGAGCAAGTTCGTGAAGATAAAAATATGAAGGGTGCTGATAAACAAAAGAAATTAAGCGAGTATCGTAAAGAGATTGAGAAACTCTCGAAAAAACTTGGGGTAAAAGTAGGTGAAGAAAAAGATGAGTAGAGATGATAAAAGTTTTTTTCACAACACAGAAAAGAATCTAGTTTCTGGTAAAATGTTAGGTCAACTCAAAGTAGTCATTTTTTCTGAACGCCTATCGATACTCACGTTTATGGAAGGAACGAATGCTGAGGAGCAGGGGTTCTCTTTCTACATGAAGGATGGCAATATATACGCTGACGAAAAAGAGTTGATAATGGGAAAAAATACCATTGAAAATAAGACTGTTTTTGTTATTGAAGAAGAAAGAAACATATTTGTCAGTTACATTTCTCCTCCAAACGAAGATTTTATTATTTCAAAAGATCAAGAAGCAAATCTCCTCATTTGCTCGAAAGCTTATATTCTGTTTTCCAACGGAAAGGTTTATCTCTATCCAAATGACAGTGTATGTTATTTGAATGAGCGCTTGATTTCTTCTGATATTATTTCTGAGTTTAAACAGGGAGATAGTATTTTTATAGAAAATTACTTTATAGAGTTTTTGGACAATCAATGGCAGATTTCGTCTTTCTTTGAAAAAGCAATTTTCAATAGTCAAACTGTCCTGTTACAAGAAAGAAAATCAATTTATCAATCTAATTTCCCAGTCTATCGGCGTAGTCCTCGAGTACTTCCTACGATATATGATAAACGTCAGAGGATAGAAAAGCCAAAAAATCCTCCAACGAAACCAAAGAATGCTATTTGGCGTGCAATTGTTCCTCCTCTAGGTATGTTCGCTCTTTCTGGGCTAGTAGTAGTTTTAATGGGACGAAATGCGATTATGATGTTGAGCATGGGGGGGATGAGTGTTCTCACTGCTGCATTTTCAATCACTAGCTATTTTACTGATAAAAAAGAGTATAAACAAAAGAAGATAACAAGGCTCGAAGATTACGAGGCGTATCTATTACAGCAAGTATCTACCTTACATAAGCACTACATAGAGGAAAGGAACATTCTTTTCTATCAGCAACCCAATATTGAAACTCTGATTGAAATGATTATGCGTTATGATGAACGTCTTTATGAGCGTCTGCCTTTTAATGAAGATTTTATGACTGTCTCGCTTGGTTTGGGAGATATTGATAGTCAGCTTCAAATTGATTACCAAACAGACTTTTTAACTAAGGACAAGCTAACAATTTTTTCTCAAGATTTGCTAAAGACTTATGAGAAACAAAAGAGTGTTCCTGTTACAACAACGCTTACCCAAAATATCATTGGACTCGTCGCTCAACATGATATAGGTCAGCTATTTCTCCAGCAACTTTTATTGCAGATTGCGGCTTTTCATTCTTATCATGATGTAATATTTGTTAATTTGACTTCGCAGGAAGATTATGATCAAATTTGGAAGAAATGGAGATTTCTACCTCATTTTCTGTTACCAATGATTAATGTTCGTGGTTTTGTACATGATGATCGTACGAAAGATGCAGTACTTACCAGTCTTTATCAGGTTTTGCAGTCTCGTTTTCAAGAAAAGGATCAGAAGGAAAGAACTTATTTACCTCAGATTGTCATTGTTATTTCAGATGATCGCTTGTTGTCTGGTCATGCTATCAATGAAAGTCTTTCACGAGCAGATTTGGCTTCTTTTGGCGTAACTGTTATTTGGGTGAAAGAAAGTCGCCGTCAATTACCTGAGACGGTAACGACGCTTATCGATTTGAGGAGTAGAGATACAGCAACTTTAATCAATAATAGAGGAATATATGTAAACCAAGCTTTTACTCCGTATCCGTTGGTAGATAATTATGAAGGTGCTGTACGTAGATTAAGTAACCTAATTCATGAGGAGACTCAGAAAAATGCTCTTCCAGATGCGATTACATTTTTAGAGTTATATAATGCAGAGCAAGTTGAGGACTTAAATATTTCCAGCCGATGGGCACGAGGAGATACATCTAAGAGTCTTGCAGTTCCACTTGGGGTTCGAGGAAAAGATGATATTGTCTACCTGAACTTACACGAACGCGCTCACGGCCCTCACGGTCTCGTTGCTGGAACAACGGGATCTGGGAAGTCAGAAATATTACAATCTTACATTTTATCGTTAGCATTAAACTTTAGCCCAGAAGATATCGGTTTTCTCCCAATAGACTTTAAAGGTGGTGGTATGGCAAATTTATTCAAAGATTTGCCACATTTGATGGGTGTTATCACCAACTTAGATGGGGCAGGGATCCAGCGTGCTCTGGCTTCCATTAAAGCAGAATTACAAAAGCGTCAGCGTCTATTTGGTAGATTTGGAGTCAACCATATTAATGGATATACAAAATTATACAAGGAAGGTCGTACAGGGATAGAAGGAGATTTTCCTACAGAGCCACTCCCACATCTATTTTTAATTTCAGATGAATTTGCTGAGTTAAAGCAAAATGAACCAGAGTTTATGACAGAACTTGTGACAGCGGCTCGTATTGGTCGTTCCCTAGGGATTCATTTGATTCTAGCTACTCAGAAGCCTTCAGGTGTTGTTAATGATCAAATTTGGTCTAATTCACGATTTAAGCTGGCGCTAAAAGTAGCGGAAAAAGCAGATTCGAATGAAATCATAAAGACACCAGATGCTGCAAGCATTACACAGCCAGGTCGAGCTTATTTGCAAGTTGGGAATAATGAGATATATGAACTATTCCAATCGGCATGGAGTGGGGCACGTTATGCACCGAAAGCGAAAGCAAGTACTGAAGAAGTTGATAATAGACTTTGGGTAATTAATGAGCTAGGACAATATGAGCTTGCGACTACAGATTTGTCTTATCTAGACGAAGAGATGGTTAGTAGGGATACTGATAATGATGAGACTGAATTGGATGCTGTTGTAGATTATATTGCACAGTATGCAAAAAGTGTGAATCTCTGTATGCCAACTAAACCATGGCTACCTCCACTTAATGAGGATATTCCTTCTCCGATTTTAACTGCAAATTGGGGGGATAAAAAACTTCACAAAGCTCCTTTTGCTTTAATGGATATTCCTTCGGAACAGGATCAGCGGATGCTAGAGTTCGATTTAGAAGAATTTAGTCACAGTATCATTTATGCTTCTCCAGGATTTGGAAAGTCACAAGCGCTTCAGACATTAGTCATGAATTTTGCTAGACTTAATAAACCAGATCAAATACATTTTAATTTATTTGATTTTGGAACGAATGGATTATTCCCTCTGAAAGGATTACCACATGTGGCAGATATTGCTACATTAGATGATGCAGAAAAACTAATAAAGTTCCTTAAAAGTTTACAAAAGGAAATACAAAAACGACGGGATTTATTGGCTGAATATGGAGTCACTTCTATTGAACAGTATGAGCAGAAGACAGGGCAATCTTTACCATTTATTTTGAATATTGTTGACTCTTATGATACTGTGCGTGATCATCCGCTTGAAAGTTCTGTTGAATCTGCTTTTCATCAGGTACTGCGTGAGGGAGCGAGCCTAGGTATTTATTTGATAGCAACAGTTCTCCGAAATACTAGTATGAAATTAAGTATGCGAAGTAATTTTGCTACACAGTTTGTTCTATATTTGGTAGATAAGGACTCCAAAAAAGATCTTATTGGTTTTGATGCTCTGGCTGATCAAGTTGTTCCTGGTCGCGGTCAGATTAGATTTGAGGAACCAATTCGTTTTCAAGTATACCTTGCAACGGAAGGAGGTTCAAATCTTGAGAGACTGCAGAGTTTAGAAAACGCTATTGAATCAATGGACAAGTCATGGAATGGCTCTAGACCCGAAGCTATCCCGATGCTGGCTAATGAGATTACATTTGAGGAATTTGAAAATGATGTAGCTGTTCAAGAAGAACGGGAGAGATTCAATATTCCAATTGGTTATGATAAAGAAACAACAATGATTCGCTCTATTGAACCAATGAATTATGACTTTATTCTTCTCATGGATGACACTCCTTCTCAAACATATAGTATTGAACGAGCAATATTGTCAGCTTTTTCAGAGTTTTCTGGGAAAATGGACCGTGTAGTGGTTGATACGGATGGACGTTTTGCTGGTATGAATGAATATTTTGACACTAGAATTGATGAGGCGAATATTAGCCAATTCCTTGGTGAACTCTTAGGAATCATCCAATCTGGTAAGCGTAGAGAGCAACCAATGTTTGTTTATCTTCCAGATATACACTTAACTGGAGATAAGATTGTGTTGACGGATAAAGATGTAAATACTTTGTTCACCAAATCTTCGGTAGTTAACATCCATTTAATTTTCCATGGTTATCAAAGTAGCATAGTTAGTAAATTTACACCATTCTTTAAGCGACTTCGACAAAATGTTCCGATGGGAACGTTTGGTACTACCTTTAATGAACAAAAGGTCGTACCAGGTCGTACTCAATACAATGAACCTTTGGTGGAACTTAATGAAACACAGTTCTTCGTTGGTAGAAGTGTTCATCGCCTGAGAATAGCGCAAGATAAGTAGTTACAAAAAGTTTTCATAATAAGTCTTGAATGTGCTATAATAGACAGAGAGATTCCTGTTAACAAGTAACGATGATGCGGCTAAAATCAATTTAGGAGAAAGAATTATAATGAGTCTAAAAAAAGAAAAAAAACATTTGTTTGGAAAAGTGTTAATTATTTTATGCTTGATGCTTACTGTGGGAGTTCTTATCTATGTAAGTAAATCAGATAGTTTTTCTTTTATTTTAGGAACTAAGGAAAAAACACATCTTCGAATTGGAATTGTCAATCAAGATGAGGGTGAACAATTAAATAGTGTCCAATATAATTTTGGAGATGATTTTACAAAATTATTAGCGAAGGATGAGAAAAAAGAGGCGAGTTGGAAAGTCCTATCTAGGAATCAAGCAGAAAGCCAGTACAAGGATGATTCACTTGAAGCTATCATTTACATACCTAAAGATTTCTCGCACAATATATTGCAATTGTCAAGTTTTAATCCTGAAAAAGCTAAAATAACGTATAAGGTAAAAGATTCTGTAAAAAAAGAGCAGTCTCTTGAAATGGCTCAACAAGTCGGGGATTATGTTAATAGCTTGAATCAGAAAACCATTCGTCTATATTTTACAAGTGTCATTAATAATCTTGATGATGCCAAGCTTCGGATGAAAACAATTGTTGATGATGAATCAGATGTGTATAGTTCCTTATCTACTTCAATCTTTCAACCTGCTGATAGGAGTATTAAATCAATAGATTCCATTCCTTCGATCGCACAGAGTGTTCAGTCTTCTAATAGAGCATTTGAACAATCAACGTCAAGTTTCAAAACCTCAACCTCTGATTTGTTGAAAAAAAATTCGGAGTCCTTACTCGGTCAAGCAGATCCAATTTTAAAGTACAAACAAGTTCAATCACAGGTTGCTAATCACAATGCTCGAGTCGCAGGAAATTCTATTAAGAATCAATATGATAAAGATAATGAATTGTATCTAACCCTTTATAGAAATTCAATGAATTATTTGCATCTTTTCAAAAATACAGACTCCTCTACTGATCCAGATAATTCAGAACCTTATTTTAAACGTTTAGCTCAGCGTATAAATAGTTATAATGAGAAGATGAAGCAATATCAAGCGCAGATAGAGCAGTCTCGAAAAGAACTAGGCTCCATTCGGAGCTCTCTTGAGGAGTCTCGTAGACAAATATCTCAGAACTATTTTGACGGTAAAGAAATTGATACATCGACCTTAGGAAGTGATGAGGCAGCGATTTTAAAAGCAGTCAGTGATGAAGCAGATCAAAATAGTGTAAGACAAGCTTTAGCTAAGCAGGTTGTTAATACTTTATCAGATTCAGATGAATTGCCCATAGATTATACTAATCAAGTAGATAGCACGATTGCTTCTATTAGTGTTAATCCTAGTGATTATGGAATCTTATTTAATAAACTAAAAGAGTTTGGAGCTTTAACAGATGGACAAATCAATTCATATTACGCAAAATTAAGCCTATTGTCGAAATATGCGAGCATTAAAGGTAGGACTACTGGTTCGATGCCAGGCTATACGTTTATAACAGTAGCTAATGATGTGTTGCCACCTACAGAGACTCAAACGGTTACAATGACTCATGTTTATCCTGAGCTCTCTTCTGCAGGAACTGGAGCTAAGAAATATATTGAAACTCCTATTCGTGTGACAAATGTACGTGTTAAGGGTGCCAAGGGAGCCACAGTAGTCCCAAGCGTTGATAAGATTTCAGCACCGACTACCCTCCAACTTCAAATTCAACTTTCTCCTAATTATGGACTGAATACTATTATGTTTGAACTTGAAATTGGTAGTGAAAGAATTCCTTTGGAGTATAGTTTCTTTTATGATGATAATAAAGGAAATGTTGCGTTAGTAAAGAAAGATTTATCCCATATTTTTGACCAACTATCTCGAATTGATATAGCGTCGACTATGGTTAAGAATTTATATGGTAGCCCAACATCATCGTATAACAATGTTGACATAGCTAATCCAGCGAGTGACTCAGTTGCGAAGATGTATGGGAACATTTCACCATCATCTGTAGCGGATAAGTTGCAACAGAAAGATGTGGATCAATATAGACAGTCAGGAATTGACCTATATGTTAAATTAAGTGTAGAGATAAATAGACTTCAGGCAAATATAGCCTCTCTTCCTCAACTGGCAAAAGAAGAATTACCTAGCGATTATTTTGAAACAATTGTTAAAGACTTAGACGATTGGCACCAAGAGGCATCTAATAAGTTGAATGAGGAGTATGAGAAGTGGAAAAAAAATGGCCCAGAGCTTTTAGAGATTTCTCCAACAAGTTCAGGTGACGGTTTGTCAAATAGTAGACTTTATACAACAGATGATAGTAGTAATAGTCTATTGGATATTGTTACAAAACTTGCCTCTAATACTCGAAGCACTTCTGATACAATCATCTCTAATGGGAACACAATTGGATCTATGGATACACAATTTAATACTTTAGCAGAGCAAGCTAAAAGAGTTCAAGGAGAAGTGAAGGAAGTTCATCAGCAAACGGAATCACTTATTAAGAATCAGGCTAAGAATGTTGAAGATAGTACTGAATTTAATAAGAACTTCCAAGGAGTACTATCAAATGCTCGTTCGAACGGAACGGATAACCAAGCTGTTTTAAACTTCTTATCCAACCCAGTTGTAACTGAAAAAACCAATCAATCTGGTGTTTTATCAAATACACCGATCTGGGTTTATCTACTTGTAATCTTACTTTTAACCAATATTGCGACTGGGCTAACAATTAGAGAGTATGCTCATAGAAAGAAAGAGAAAATAGTTGAAAAGGAAGAAGAGCACTTCGAATAGATAAGAATTATTTTCTCATCAAGTCTTACAAAATTATCAGGAAAAAGTGCTTTTATAAAGGAATTTTTATTGTTTTCCTATCTTAAATTTGGTATAATAAAGGTGAATCCAGAGGCAGGCTAGAAAGGAAAAAATCGGAAACGAAACAGCCGCTGATGGTCGTTTTGCACATTGCAGTTTGAAATAAGGAGAGGAGGTTTATCATGTCTTTGTCTACCTTATTTGAAGTATCAATAGCTATTTTGGGTGTGGCCTCTGCTGGTTACCTCATCTATGCCTATTATGAGTTTCTAAAAGATATAGCTCATATGGAGAAAGTACATCATTTTCATCACGGAGGTTGAGACAAAAGTGTCTCGACCTCGCTTTTTATTAGAAAGAGATCCTTGAGGTTGCAGCTGCTTGCTCAATAGCCCTCAGTTGTTGTGCAGCTTCGCGGGGCTGGGACTGTTTATAGCTCTAGGAAAGTTTTTTAAGTTTTGGCTCAGAAACAAGGGAGGCAAGCTAAATCTTTGAAAAGGTAGTGCTATTCTGCCACCTTACTTTTATTCTAGTCCTCTTGGTTTTCATATTGATTTAAAAATGTTAAAATAGTAGGCAAGAAAGCGGAGAGAATGCATGCCAAAAGAAGAAAATTTAACGGGGAATCAGGTTGTAGCCCTAACAAAAAAATATTTAGCTGCAGAGGATGTAGCTTTTGTTCAAAAGGCGTTGATTTATGCGATGGAATGCCATAGCGGGCAAACTCGTAAGTCGGGAGAGCCCTATATTGTCCATCCGATTCAGGTGGCGGGAATTTTAGCCAAGCTCAAGCTGGATGCTGTTTCAGTAGCCTGTGGTTTTTTGCATGATGTCGTAGAGGATACGGCGGCGACCTTGGACGATCTGGAGCGAGAATTTGGTCATGATGTGCGCGTGATTGTGGATGGTGTGACCAAGCTTGGGAAAGTCAAATACAAGTCTCACGAAGAACAGTTGGCGGAAAATCATCGCAAGATGCTCATGGCCATGTCTGAAGACCTTCGAGTGATCTTGGTCAAGCTGGCTGACCGTCTGCATAATATGCGTACTCTAAATCATTTACGGCCAGACAAGCAAGAGCGAATCTCGCAGGAAACGATGGAAATCTATGCTCCTCTGGCCCACCGTTTGGGGATTTCCAGTGTCAAATGGGAATTGGAAGACTTGTCTTTCCGTTACCTCAATCCGACGGAATTTTATAAAATTTCCCACATGATGAAGGAGAAGCGTCGAGAGCGGGAAGCTCTGGTGGAGGAAGTTGTCCACAAGATTGAAACCTACGCAGGCGAGCGCAATCTACACGGTAAGATTTATGGTCGTCCCAAGCATATTTACTCCATCTACCGCAAAATGCAGGACAAGAAGAAGCGGTTTGATGAGATCTACGATCTGATTGCCATTCGTTGCATTTTGAGCACCCACAGTGATGTCTATGCCATGCTGGGCTACATCCATGAGCTTTGGAAACCCATGCCGGGGCGTTTCAAAGATTATATCGCCAACCGCAAGGCCAACGGCTACCAGTCCATCCATACGACCGTTTATGGACCTAAAGGTCCGATTGAGTTCCAGATTCGAACCAAGGAAATGCACGAAGTCGCAGAATACGGGGTCGCTGCTCACTGGGCCTATAAAAAAGGAATTAAGGGTCAGGTTGACGGCAAGGAATCTGCCATCGGGATGAATTGGATCAAGGAATTGATGGAATTGCAGAACCAGTCAGGTGATGCAAAGGAATTTGTTGATTCGGTTAAGGAAAGCTACCTGGCTGAGGAAATCTATGTCTTCACACCGGATGGAGCAGTACGTTCTTTGCCTAAGGACTCAGGACCCATTGATTTTGCCTATGAGATCCATACTAAGGTTGGGGAGAAGGCGACAGGAGCCAAGGTTAATGGCCGCATGGTGCCGCTCAATACCAAGCTGAAGACTGGGGATCAGGTGGAAATCATCACCAATGCCAATTCCTTTGGACCTAGTCGTGACTGGCTTAATCTTGTCAAGACCAGCAAGGCTAGAAATAAAATCCGTCAGTTCTTTAAAAATCAAGACAAGGAGTTGTCTATTTCTAAAGGGCGGGAGCTTTTGCAGGCTCAATTTCAGGAGAATGGTTATGTAGCCAATAAGTACATGGACAAGAAGCACATGGAAGATGTGCTGCAAAAGACCAGCTATAAGACCGAAGAAGCGCTTTTTGCGGCAATTGGTTTCGGTGAGATCGGTGCCATTAGTATTTTCAATCGTTTGACAGAAAAAGAGCGCCGTGAGGAAGAGCGGGCCAAGGCTAAAGCAGAGGCAGAGGAATTGGTCAAGGGCGGTGAAGTTAAGGTCGAAAATAAAAAAGACACCCTTAAGGTCAAGCACGAAGGCGGTGTGGTTATTCAGGGGGCGTCTGGTCTCCTCATTCGGATTGCCAAGTGCTGTAATCCTGTTCCTGGTGATGACATTGTTGGTTACATTACCAAAGGACGCGGCGTAGCTATTCACCGGCAAGATTGTATGAATCTCAAGGCTCAGGAAAATTACGAGCAGCGCTTGCTTGATGTGGAATGGGAAGAAAATAATTCGACTAAAGAGTACACGGCTCACATTGACATTTATGGTCTCAATCGGTCTGGCCTCCTTAACGATGTGTTGCAGGTGCTGTCTAATACCACCAAAAACATCTCAACGGTTAATGCCCAGCCAACTAAGGATATGAAATTTGCTAATATCCATGTTTCTTTTGGCATTGCTAATCTGTCCATGCTGACGACGGTGGTGGATAAGATCAAGAGTGTGCCAGAGGTGTATTCGGTCAAACGAACCAATGGCTAAGTGCGATCCTGTCAGAGTAGATAGTAGTCAGAAATAAAGGAAAAGATATGAAAATTGTCATTCAGCGTGTCAAACGTGCTCAGGTCAGTATTGACCAGCAGCTGCATAGCAGCATTGAACAAGGTCTCCTGCTCTTAGTCGGAGTGGGTCCTGACGACAGTCAGGAAGATATGGACTACGCGGTCAGGAAGATTGTCAATATGCGGATTTTTTCCGATGCGGAGGATAAGATGAATCTGTCTATCAAGGATATTGGCGGAGAGATTCTTTCCATTTCCCAATTTACGCTCCATGCAGATACCAAAAAGGGAAATCGGCCAGCCTTTACAGGTGCAGCCAAGCCGGACATGGCTAGTCCCTTTTATGACAAGTTTAACCAGCTGTTAGCTGAGCAAGTGCCAGTCAAGACGGGCGTGTTCGGAGCAGATATGCAGGTGGAATTGGTAAATGATGGACCGGTGACTATTTTACTTGACACCAAAAATCGGTGAAAGAATTGCGCGCCTTTTGAAGGTTAGTGGTTTAAGACCAAGCAAAAATAGTTTGTTTCTTTTCTAGAGAAAACGGATATTTATAGGCTTCATAAGTAACTTTTAATGGCCCATGCTGGTTTCCTTAGAAGTTCTTATGAGGCTTTTTGTGTGGTTTAAAGGCGATATTATTCTAGCAGGCAGCTTTGGAGTTGATAAAGCGGAATGGCAGACATGGGTTGCTCCTTGTCAGATGCGACAGATGTCTAGGGCTTATTGGAAAAGGGCTTTTGTGACTTATGGTATAATGATATATATAAGTTTGAGGAGTCTCTTGATTTTTTCAGACTGATCTTCATAAAAAGAATAGGAAATAAGATGCGCTCGATTCTTGCTTTATATATCACCCTGATGCCGGTCATTCTGGCTGGAGTACTGAATATGATCTTTTGCAAGTCTTCACTGCTGCAGGCAGCTTATCGGCCCATGGATGTTGGGCTGGTTTTAAAGGATGGGAAGAGGCTTTTTGGGGCTAACAAGACCTGGAAAGGTTTCTTGGGTATGATTGTCTGGGGAGCTTTGGCTCAGATCCTTTGGGGCTTGCTCTTGAAGAGTCTTCCTAGTCTAGAGAAGCTGCATTTAGTTTATGCCTTTTACGAAAATACCGTGCTCTTTAATCTAGTGCTTGGGGCTTTTTTGGGGCTGGCTTATGTTTTGTTTGAGCTGCCCAATAGCTTCATCAAGCGTCGTTTGGAAATCAGAGAGGGCAAGACGGCGGAGAATGGCTGGAAATGGATCTTTATCTGGATAGACCAGATTGATTCCTTGATTGGCTGTATCATTTTCTTGCTTTTCTATATCCCTCTGTCTTGGCAGCAGATGCTGGGCATTCTAATCCTAGGGGCGGGCACGCATCTAGGAGTCAACCGCCTGCTCTACTGGGCCAAGCTTAGAAAAAATCGTATGTGAGATGGGAGTTTTTGATGAAAGAACTATGGCTGGAAAAAGAGTCTTCGGCCGTCTATGGCGGTAAAATCAATCAGTTAATCAGCCTCTGTCAGCAAGGGCTTTCGGTTCCTAAGGGGTTGATTTTGCCAGCGGACCAAGTAATGGCTTGGCTAAGAGCGGCTCTGCCAGAATACTCAAAAGAGGGACTTAAAGAATTAATTCATTTGGGCAAGGAGGAAATTGCGGAGCGTTTGCAGCACTATCCCTTGGAGCCAGCTTGGTTGCAGAACTTATCCGACTTTTGTCAAGAAAATCAAGCCTATATCGTTCGCAGCAGTGCCCTCTTAGAAGACGGACAGGCCATGTCATTTGCCGGCCAATATGACTCGATTGGCGACTGCCGGACACTGTCAGAAATCGAGCAGGGCATTCGTTCTTGTCTGCTTTCCCTCTTTAATCCAGAAGCCTTGGCCTATTGGCAGCGTCTGGGTCTGCTTGAGCAGGATTTTGCCATGGCAGTGCTGATCCAGGAGCAGATAGAGCCCGACTTCAGCGGCGTCTGCTTTTCCCTGGACGTAGCAACCAATCAGGACCAGTCTATGCTGCTTGAGTATGTAAAAGGATCGGCTGAGAGCTTGGTTAGCGGTCAAGTCAATCCTAAGCAACTGACTCTTTCTTGGTACAAGCCGGACTGGAGCCAGTTTGAGAAAGTTGAAATGCCTCTGGCAGTCTTGCAGAAGCTGCACTCGCAGGTTTTGGAGATTGTAGCGTATTTTGGTCGGCCGATGGATATTGAGTGGTGTGCCGTACAAGAGCAAGTCTATTTGCTGCAGGCTCGGCCCATCACGACAGTACCAACTAAAATCGACAGTGGCCGCTGGACAACGGCGAATTTTCGGGATGGAGGCGTTGCGGCTCAGCCCTGTCCCAACCTGATGTGGAGCCTTTACCGCCATTCTTGGCAAGAGGCACTCTCCAGCTTTTTGCTGGCAATTGGCCTAGAGCCTGAAGGTGTGATGCCACCGCTGATGCGCCTGCACTATGCACGGCCTTTCTGGAACTTAGGCGTGGTCAAGCAAGGTATGGAGCAGATTCCGGGGTATATTGAACGAGACTTTGATGATGAGCTGGGAGTTAATAAAGACTACCAAGGTCAAGGTTTTACCAGCAAATTAAGTCCAGCCTTGCTCTTGAATTTCCTGCGGGTAGCTTTAAAAACACAAAAAGTAACTAAAACCTTTCTGCATCAGGCGCCAGACAAGCTGCAAGAGTTGCGCCAGCAATTTAATCGCCTGAATCAAGAAATACGAGAACTAGACGATCAAAGCCCACTACATCAAGTCGAGAGTCTTTGGCAGTTGGTGCTAAATCAGGCTTATTTAGACAGTGAGGGAACTTATTTCTGGCAGGCCTACATCAATACGGTCCAGCTGTCTATGAAAAAGACCAGTCTACTCAAATGGCTGACGGTTGATGAATTTTTCCAACTAATAGCTAAACTAGGAAACGTTTCGCATACCAAGCCTTTAGCTAAAATGCTGGAAGCTGCAGATCTTGTTTTGGCAGATGAGAAGTTGACAAACGACTGGCTGAAGTTATCGGTGGAAGAGTTGCAGCAACTGGCTGCACAATATCCTGAGCGAGCAGATTTCATCAAGATTCAGGATTTCCAAAAGGATTTTGGCTATCACTCGGCACGGGAGCTGGACTTACGAGAAGCTAGTTATGAAGAAGATGCTCATCAGGTGCTGACAGCAGTTCAGCAATTGGTTGCTGATTCAGCGTATTACCAAGCGGCCAAAGCTTCGCTCAGTCCTGTCTCAGAGTCTGAGCTAGATCTTGCTCATCTATCTCGAACCAAGCAGAAAAAGATAGAAAAAATCAGTCAAGACCTGCGGAACTTGCTCTGGTGGCGGGAGGAGTTCAAGGATATTTCCACGCGCTATTACCACCTCATTCGACAGATTAGCCTTAAACTTGGCCGAGCCTATGAAAAGCGAGGCTTTCTGAAAAATAAACAAGATATTTTTTACATTAAGAAAGAAAGTCTGACTGCCTTTATGGAAGGTCAAAAGACTGCAGACCAGCTTCAAGAAGAGGCTGCTGATAATCAGCATTATTGCCAGGCCTATCGGAATTTTGAGCCAGTTGGTGATTTGACTGATAAAGAGATGAGTCTGGAAGAAGAGGCCCATGAGAGTCAGGCTCTGCTGACGGGAATGCCAGCCAGCAGCGGTCAGGTAACCGGTCGGGTTCGAGTCCTCTTGGATTTGGCGGATATTGAGACGATTGAGCCAGGAGAAATTCTTGTCACCCGCTATACAGATACGGGCTGGAGCTATGTTTTCGGTATTCTGGGCGGTCTTGTGACAGAGTACGGCGGGGTTCTCTGCCATGCCTCCATCGTCGCTCGGGAATGCGGAATTCCAGCTCTGGTCTGCGCTAAGAATGCAACTCAGCTGCTAGAAACTGGCATGCTGGTAACTTTAGATGGAAGAAGAGGAGAAATAAGAATTCATGAAGAAGAATGAACCTTTGTTTATCGGTGAATACGACAAATCTGTTATCCTGACTTATATGGGCGCTGCTTTTGCACTGTTGGCAGTCTATGCCATCATTCAGTCCCAGCTGCGGCTGGCCATGATGGCCTTTATCGTTAGTGGTATCTGTGACCTCTTTGATGGTGTGGTGGCGCGGCGGATGAAGCGGACTGAAAGTCAGAAGCGCTTCGGCATTGAGATTGATTCGCTCTGCGACATGATTAGCTTTGCGGCTCTCCCGGCTGTGCTCCTCATGACTCAGCTGCCCTTGGGAGCGGCAAATATTATCTTGACTGTCCTCTATGTCTTGGCTGCGGTTACGCGTTTGGCGCATTTTAACCGCTTGGCCAAGCATGATGAAGGATCTGGCTCTTATTTTATCGGCTTGCCCGTGACCTACAGCGCCCTCTTTTTCCCTCTGACCTATCTGGTCTGTCAATGGCTGGCGCCTGGTCTCTTTGCTTGGGTGTGGCTAGGTTTGTCTCTTTTGCTGACCTTCCTATTTGTCTACAACTGCCGCATTCCCAAGCCAAATAAGCTGGCCTATCTGGTCTTTGCGATTTTAGCTGTTGTAAGTCTGATTGGTCTGGGGGTTCTCCCGCATGGTTAAGGTCTATCAGAGAAAGACTGGCCAAGTAGTGGAACCGATTGAATACAAGGCGGGTCTGTTAGACAAGCTTTATGGTACTGCCTGGGGTCGATTCCTATTGCCTATCTTGACCCGACCTAGCCTGTCTTATCTTCTGACTTTGATAGACTACACTTCTTTTTCTCGTAAGAAAATAGCAGCTTTTGTAGAAAATTATAAGCTGGATCTGGCTGACTATGAAGATGGTCCCTATTCTAGCTTCGCGGCTTTCTTCCAGAGAAAGATCAAGTCCGCTCTGCGTCCAGTCTGTCCTGACAGTCAAGTACTGGCTGTGGCGGATGCCAAGCTAGAGGCTTTTACCATCATTCAGGACTTGCGGCTGACAATTAAGGGGCAGACATACGAGCTAGCAGACTTACTGTTGGATGATGACTTAGCTCAGCTGTTTAGAGGCGGAACAGCGCTTGTCTATCGCTTGGGAGTGGAAGACCTGCACCGCTATCTGGCTGCTGAATCCGGCAGCATTATCCGAAGACGAAAAATCAAAGGCCGCCTGCATACGGTCAGACAGGTAGCCCAGAAGCGGCGCCTGATTTACAAGGAAAATAAAAGAGAATACTGTCTTTTAGATACCGACCTAGGACCTGTCCTGCAGATGGAAGTAGGGGCTCTTTTGGTCGGAAGAATATACAATCACAGTCAGGACCATTTGGTCAGGGGGCAGGAGAAGGGTTGCTTTGGTCTGGGTGGCTCAACCATTCTTGTCCTCTATCCAGCAGGCACGATTCGCTTGGATCAGGATATCCTGACTTACTCAGACCTCGGAATAGAAACCCAGATTCAAATGGGTGAAAAGATTGGAGAAAAGCTATGTTTAAACGATTAGCTGTTTATTATAAGGAAATGTTTCCTTTGCTGCCGCGCTTTTTTGTGGCTGCCATCATGTTTTTTGAGATTTATTTTGTCCTTCTGCTCAATGATGGAGTAACCACCTTTCACTTTGACCATCAGGAGTTGATTGGGATTTTTACGATTTTTGTCTTTCTGATGATTCTGCGGATCGCAGATGATTTCAAGGACTACGAGACCGACAGACGGCTCTTTCCTCATCGGGCTCTGCCATCTGGCCGGGTGAAAAAGAAGGACTTGGCCGTTGCCCTCAGCTTTATCGTAGCGGTGTCTGTGCTTCTCAATATCCTCTTTATGAACAATGTTGGTTGGTTCCTCTTTCTCTATATCTACGGAACTCTCATGTCCTTCTGGTTCTTCAAGCGTGACAAGATTCAAAATTCCCTGCCACTGGCTCTAGTGACCCATAATCCGGTCATGATGATTTTGAATCTCTATACCATCTCTTTTGTCTGTTACAAGTACAATCTGCCTCTCTTGTCCCTGCCGACTATCCTGCTGGCCTTTACCATGTATTTCCCAAGTCTGATCTGGGAAGTCTGCCGCAAGATTCGAGCACCAAAAGACGAGACAGAGTATGTGACCTATTCTAAGCTTTTTGGCTACAAAAAAGCCACTCGTTTTATCGAGGTGGTGACTCTGCTGGATATCTTGACCAATTTCGCCCTTCTCTGGAATATTTCCCATGTCGGAGTGGTGGTCTTGGTGCTGAATGTCATCTGGATGACCGTCCAGTTTGAGCAGTTTATCAAGGATCCGACTCGCTTTAATATACGTGAGCGGGTGGAGCGCTATACCTATATCACGGAGACGACCATGGTTCTGTCCGTTGCTGTTTATCTCTTGATGGGGGTACTTTGATGAAAAGAATCAAGCAGACAGGGCTTGACCAGGTCGGAGGCAAGGCCTATCATTTGCTGAAAATGCAGGCTGCTGGTTTGCCAGTGCCTGACTTTGCAGTGTTTGCTTTTGACTTTTTTCAAGAATCTGCCAGCTCTGCTGACTTAGAGCGGATGGAAGTAGCCTATCGGTCTGGAGAGTTGGACTTGTCCCAGCTCAGTCAGCAGCTGCAGGACTGGGCCAGAGATCAGTTTAGTCAAGAAGATCTGACGGCAGCAGAAAGTTGGGTTCGTAAGGAATTTTTCCAGACAGACTGTCGCTTTGCAGTCCGCTCATCTGCAACCATTGAGGATGGGAAGGCTTCATCCTTTGCCGGTCAGTTTGAGAGCCAGCTCAATGTGAAGCCAGAGGGGCTTAAAGAAGCTATTCAAGCGACCTTGCTCTCTCTTTATCAGGAGTCGGCTCTTAGCTATCTATTTGAGCAAGGCCTGTCTTTGAAGCAGGCTCAGATGATTTGCCTTGTGCAGGTCATGCAGGAGGGAGACTTGTCTGGGATTTACTTCACAGCTAATCCCAAGGGCATTCTGAACGAGCATATCATTGTTATCGGTCGGGGCTTGGGCAATAAGGTTGTCGAGGATAAGATTCCTACAACCATGGTGACGCTCCATCCTAAGGATCAGCTCTTTTATACAGAGCAGACGGAGGATTCACCAGAATTATCACAGGAACAACTCGAGGAGTTACAAGCCTTGGCTGGTCAGGTGAGTCAGCTTTTCGGACCCTATATGGATATGGAGTTCACCTTCGCAAATGATCAACTCTATCTCTTGCAGGCGCGACCTATTACCACCTTGCCAGAGGGACAGCAGATTATTCTGGATAACAGCAACATTGTCGAGAGTTATCCAGGCGTTTCCAGTCCTCTGACTATTAGCTTTATCCAAGAGGCTTATGCCAGCATTTTTCGCAGTCTGGCCCAGCGCTTGGTTGGCAAGGATGCCCCTGAGTTGGCTGCCTATGAAGCCACTTTTCAAAATATGCTGCAGCCGGTCAATAGCCGAGTCTATTACCAGATTCAGGGCTGGTATCAACTGCTGCAGCTTCTGCCTTTTTCGAAGAAAATCATTCCTATCTGGCAGGATATGCTGGGAGTGCGAGAGACAGAGGTGCCTCAGATGCCGGTGCACCTATCTGCTTTTAAACGGCTGCAAATCATGCTTCGTATCGTCCGAGAGTTTTGGACAGCTCCCAAGCAAATGAGACAATTGGAAGAGCAGTTCGCCCAGATTCAGCGCGAATACGAAGCGAGCTTTTCTCCCGACGCAGATGCGGAGACCTTGATTGCCTTGGTCAGCAAGCTAAAAGAGGATATTCTGGCTCACTGGGACATTACGCTGGTTAATGACCTCTATGCTTTTGTCTATACTGGACTCCTGAAGAAGTCGCGTCGCGGCGGAGCAGTTCAGGCTGAGATTGCGGGAATTGAACAGATTGAAAGCATGAGACCAGCCTTGGCTCTGCAAGCTTTAACAGCTCAGCTGAAAGCAGAAGAAAATGCAGAGATTAGACAGGCCATGGTAAGTGAAAGTCCAGCAGTCTTTCTAAATCGCCAGCATCCTTTGGTTCAAGAAATAGTTCATTTTATCCATGAATTTGGCGATCGAGCTCCGGAAGAGTTGAAGTTAGAAACTCCCACCTTCCGAACGCATCCAGAGCGTCTGCTCAAGCTCCTGCTGCAAATGTGCCAGCAAGAGGAGAAGAAGTTGGCACCTCAGAAACTTGAAGAAGAGGTGCAAAAATCAGACTGGTGGACGAATTTTCTTCGCCAGCGAGCCATGACTGGTGTTAAATATCGGGAGGGCTCCCGCTTAAACCGCACACGAATCTACGGCATGATGCGACAGATTTTCCGAACGCTTGGCCAGCAATTAGCCGATCAAGGGCTGCTGGCTACGCCCGACGATGTTTTTTACCTGACAAAGGAAGAGCTGTTTGAATTGACCAGAAAGCCCAGAGATGTTAGTGGCTTGATAGCCGAGCGTCGGGAGAAGTTGGAGGCTGATAAGGAACTGCCAACCTTTAGTCGCTATGTTTTTGCAGGACAGGTCTTTGAGAAATACCTGAAACCACAAAACCACACCAGCAGTCATAATACGCGTAATCAATCCTTACAAGGTATTGGTTGCTCACCTGGCTGCGTCAAGGCCCAGGTTCTGGTCGTGGAAGATGTGCAGGAGATTGAGTCTGCTCAGGACCGTATTATCGTGACCAAGATGACCGATCCGGGATGGGTTTATCTTCTGACCCAAGCCAAGGGTGTCATTGCCGAGCAGGGGTCCTTGCTCTCGCACACGGCCATTATTTCCCGCGAGTTAGGTATTCCTTCCATTGTCAATGTCAGAGGTGTCTGCAGCCAGCTGCAAAACGGTGATTGGATTGAGATGGATGGCCTGACTGGCAAGATTCGACTAATCAAGGAGGAAGACCATGCTGGAAATTAAACCAGTCAAACCCAATACGACAGAGCTGGATGATTTTCTAGCCCTGCCCAAGAAGATTTACCAGCCTGAGTACCTTATGCAGTCGGAAGAGGAAGAACTGGCTTTGATTGAAGGCAGTCACCCGCTGAGTTCTGACTTAGATACCTATGCCTTTGTTGGCTATACGGATGGTCAGCCTTGTATTCGAGGCCTCCTGACCTTTTATTCAGATGATGAGGCTGCTTACTTGGGATTTTTCGAGTCGATCAATGACCAACAACTTGCATCTGCTTTTATCGAGCATTTAGCAGGATTTGCCCGCAGTCTCGGGGCGATTAAGATAATTGGTCCGGTACAGGCAAGCTTTTGGCTGGGCTATCGAATGCAGCTGACTGGAACAGAGGAGCTCCCTTTTACTGGAGAACCTCATAATCCAGACTATTATCCTGAGCTGTGGCAGGCTGCTGGTTTTGAGCTCAAGGAGCGCTATCTGTCCAATTTTTATCCCAAGGTCAGCAATCAAACTCATCAGAACAAGCTAGCTCATCGCTTTGAGTCTTTTGAAAAAGCAGGTTTCATCATTTGTTCTCCCAAAAAGGAGGACTGGGAACAAGCCTCGCTGCAGGTTTTTGAACTCCTAAATCGCCTCTATCAAGATTTCCCAATTTATCGGTCTATTTCCAGTCAGCAGTTCAGTCAGATTTTTCAAAAATACCAGTATATTCTTGATTTTTCCATGGTTAAGCTGGCTTATAAGGAGGGCAGGCTAGCAGGTTTTCTAATTGCCATGCCGGACTATGGCTCTCTGGTTTATCAAAAACTCACTCCTCTTAATCTGGCCAAGCTTTTTTGGACCAAGCATTTTGCCAAACGTTATACGATTATGTATCTGGGAGTGGATGAAGAATTCTTGGGCTTGGGCTCTGCCTTGGCCTATCCGATTTTTAAAGAAGCGCAGAAACGTCAAGCCTCAGCTATTGGTGCCCTGATTCATCAAAATACCGTCACGCGTCACTATGCGGCAAAATTGCAAGGGGACAAGCATGAGTATGGTCTCTTTGAGTTGGATTTGGGGCTTAGATGATCTGTAACACAGTAGGTTCTCTCACAGGGAATCTGCTTTTTGCTTTTCGCTAAAAATAAAAGCCTTCCTCTCCCTGTCGACAGCTGAAAGAAAAGTATTTTATGAGGCTAAGGGATTGCAATTTTGAGTAAAATCCAGTAAAATTTTTATTAGTTTATTATATGAAGAAAAGGGAATTTTATGAAAAAAAGAGTCACTGGTGATATATACCAGCGCTATTCTTTTAGAAAGCTGTCTGTAGGTCTAGTTTCCGCTACTATCGGAAGCTTCTTTTTGTGTACTACAATGGGAGGAGCTGTCAGCTCTGTTGATGCAGCGGAAGTATCTGCCAATCAGTCTACCCTCGTTCAGTATCACTATGTGGTGGAGAGCGATCTGACTGAGGCTGAAAAAGCTGCTATGGTGAAGGAACTACCCAAATTTGCGGAAGAAAATTCGGACACTTATTATTTGGTTTACCGTCCGACAAAGCAGGAAAGCTTGTTAGGAAGGCTCCCTAAGACAGGCGAGTCAGGCCTTTTGGGAGCGGTTTTTGCAGCTACAGGACTGGCCTTGGTCGTTTTAGTGCTGGCGCGAGGGAAAAATGGCAAGAGATATCTGTCTTCTATTTTGCTTGTGACAGGCTTGGGTTCTGTGCTTCTGCCAGCTTCTGTTTTGGCAATCAGCAGTATGGATTTGGCTGCCTATAATCAAAGTCTGACTTTGGCCGTTGGCGATCAGTTGCCAGAACCTTTGAAGATTGCTGGCTACCAGTATATCGGTTACCTTAAAAAAGAAGCGCAGCATCAACTGGATCAAACGGGAAATGCTCAGCTTCCAGCTCCGCAAAAGGAGACTCCAGAGAGTCAGCCTGCTCAGCGGAACACTGAAGTTCTGAAAGAGGCGCAGCCTGTTGTCGGAGACCATCTCTCCGAGAAGGAGAGGGAGGAAATTGCTGCTAAAGAAGGGCAATTTGCTCGTCAAACGCCTGTTCATGAGCGACCAGAACTGCAATTTACAAGTCAAACAACGACCCAGACCCAAGAAATTCCCTATAAAACGGAGTATCAGTATTCAGACGACTTAGCCGAAGGACAATCCCGAGTGATTCGCGCGGGCATTCCAGGAACTCGCAAGATTGTTACACGTCATTATAGTGTTGAGGGAAAAGTCGTAGAGAGCAAGCAGGTTTCCGATCAAGTAACCACTGAGCCTGTTTCAGAAGTTGTTTTAGTCGGGACTGCAGCAAATAAGGCTGTTCCTAAAGAAGCTCCAATCCATGAAGTTTCAGAGCTCACTAGTTATGGTACCGTTCCAGATAGCGCTCCCGTGCATGAGAAATCAGAGTTGTCAGGCTATGGTACGGTACTCGATAGCGCTCCCGTGCACGAGAAACCTGAGTTAACTAGTTATGGTACAGTCCCAGATATCGCTCCTGTGCACGAGAAACCCGAGTTGTCTGCCTATGGCACCGTTCCAGATACTGCTCCGGTTCATGAAGTCCCCGAGCTCACTAGTTATGGCACGGTCCCTGCTAATGCCCCGGTACAAGAGGTTCCAGAGTTGTCTGACTATGGTACAGTTCCGGATAGCGCTCCGGTACAAGAGGTTCCCGAGTTAACTGGTTATGGCACCGTTCCAGATAGCGCTCCCGTGCATGAAAATCCTGAGTTAACTACCTATGGCACCGTTCCAGATACCGCTCCCGTGCACGAGAAACCAGAGCTGTCTGTCTATGGTACAGTTCCAGATAGTGCCCCCGTGCACGAGAAGCTTGAGTTAACAGGCTATGGCACCGTTCCTGCTAGTGCTCCAATCCATAAAGTTCCAGAGCTCACTAGTTATGGCACGGTTCCGGATAGCGCTCCCGTACACGAGGTTCCAGAGCTCACTAGTTATGGTACGGTCCTCGCTAGCGCTCCTGTGCACGAAGTCCCTGAGTTAACTGGATATGGCACGGTACCCGATACCGCTCCGGTGCACGAGAAACCTGAGTTAACTCGCTATGGCGTTGTTCCGGATACCACTCCCGTGTACGAGAAACCCGAGTTGTCTGACTATGGCATCGTTCCAGATACCGCTCCCGTACACGAGAAGTCTGAGTTAACTGCCTATGGCACCGTTCCAGATAGTGCTCCCGTGCACGAGGTTCCCGAGCTCACTAATTATGGCACGGTCCCAGATACCGCTCCAGTACATGAACTTCCTGAGTTAACTGCCTATGGCACCGTTCCAGATAGTGCTCCCGTGCAAGCGAAACCCGAGTTGTCTAGTTATGGCACGGTACCTGCTAGCGCTCCCGTACACGAGAAACCTGAGTTAGCTGATTATGGTACGGTACCCGATAGCGCTCCCGTACACGAGAAACCCGAGTTAACTGGTTATGGCACGGCACCCGATACCGCTCCGGTGCACGAGAAACCCGAGTTGTCTGCCTATGGCATAGTCCCAGATACTGCTCCAGTTCATGAGGTTCTTGAGTTAGAGTTGGTTACAAAGGATGAAACTCGGGTGGAGAAGACTGCTTTTAACATCGAGGAACAATATACTGATGAGTTACCTCAGGACGCTCGCCAAATCGTCACTCCAGGTGTACAGGGCGAACGTACCATCAAGACTCGTGTTTACAGCTCCAACGGCCAAGAACTTGCTCGTCAAGAGTTGTCCAACGATGAAACTTTAGCTCCAGTCACACAAGTTGTCAAAATTGGCACTGCCAAGCCACATATGGTACCGAGCACTGCCCCGCAAGAGCCTGCTTTACCAGAATATCTGCTGACTTATAAGGATGAAACGCGCGTAGAGAAAATCGATTTCATCACGCGAGAAGAGAAGACGGATGAATTTGTCCAAGGCGCTCGTCAAATCGTCACTCCAGGTGTACAGGGCGAACGTACCATCAAGACTCGTATTTACAGCTCCAACGGCCAAGAGATTGCCCGCCAAGAGTTGTCCAACGAGGAAACTTTAACTCCAGTCACACAAGTTGTCAAAATAGGCACCGCTAAGCCACATATGGTGCCGAGCATCGCACCGCAAGAGTCCGCTTTACCAGAGTATCCGCTGACCTATACGGATGAAACGCGCGTAGAGAAAATCGATTTCACCACGCGAGAAGAGAAGACGGACGAACTTGTCCAAGGGGCTCGTCAAATCGTCACTCCAGGAGTGCAGGGCAAGCGAACCATCAAGACTCGAGTTTATACTTCTAACGGCCAAGAGATTGCCCGCCAAGAGTTGTCCAACGAAGAAACTCTAGCTCCAGTCACACAAGTTATCAAAATTGGTACCGCCAAGTCCTATATGGTACCAAGCACCGCTCCGCAAGAGTCCGCTTTACCAGAATATCCGCTGACTTATAAGGATGAAACGCGAGTAGAGAAAATCGCCTTCACCACACGTGAAGAAGAAACGGATGAACTAGTTCGTGGCGCTCGTCAAATCGTCACTCCAGGTGTTCAAGGCGAGCGTACAATCAAGACTCGAGTTTATACTTCCAATGGTCAAGAACTTGCCCGCCAAGAGTTGTCCAACGAGGAGACGCTAGCCCCCGTCACGCAGGTTGTCAAAATTGGCACAGCCAAGCCACACATGGTACCGAGCACCGCTCCGCAAGAGTCTGCTTTACCAGAATATCCGCTGACCTATAAGGATGAAACGCGAGTAGAGAAAATCGATTTCACTACGCGAGAAGAAGAAACAGATGAACTTGTCCAAAGCGCTCGTCAAATCGTCACTCCAGGTGTTCAGGGTGAACGTACGATCAAGACTAGAGTTTATACTTCCAATGGTCAAGAACTTGCCCGCCAAGAAGTGTCCAACGAGGAAACTTTAGCTCCAGTCACACAAGTTGTCAAAGTCGGCACGGCCAAGCCACATATGGTACCGAGCACTGCACCGCAAGCATCTGCCCTCCCAGAGTATCCGCTGGTCTATAGGGATGAAACGCGAGTAGAGAAAATCGATTTCACTACACGTGAAGAAGAGACGGATGAGCTTGTCCAAGGTGCCCGCCACATCGTCATTCCAGGTGTGCAGGGCGAACGTACCATCAAGACTAGAGTTTATACTTCCAATGGTCAGGAAATTGCCCGCCAAGAGTTGTCCAACGAGGAAACGCTAGCTCCAGTCACACAAGTTGTCAAAATTGGCACGGGCAAGCCACATATGGTACCGGGCACTGCGCCGCAAGCATCTGCCCTCCCAGAGTATCCGCTGACCTATAAGGATGAAACGCAAGTAGAGAAAATCGACTTCACCACACGTGAAGAGGAGACGGATGAACTTGTCCAAGGCGCTCGCCGTATCGTCACTCCAGGTGTTCAGGGCGAACGGACCATCAAGACTAGAGTTTATACTTCTAATGGCCAAGAACTTGCCCGTCAAGAGTTGTCCAATGAGGAAACGCGGGCAGCAGTTGCTCAGCTTGTCAAAGTCGGCACAATAAAACCGCACATGGTACCAAGTGATGCACCGCAAGTGGAAGCCTTGAAAGAGTTCGATTTGATTCCGCTTCATGATCTACTGACAGAAGCGGAGCAAATCAAGGCTCAGGCTCGTTATTTCAACGATAGTCAAAGTCGCCAAGCAGCCTATGATACTGCTTTGGTGGCAGGTCAAGCGCTTCTCAATCAGTCACAAGCCAGCCAAGCGGAAGTCGACCAGTTGGTGAACCAAATCAATCAAGCCAAGGCTCAGTTACAGGGTCTTGAAGTAGACAAAACACGCTTGCGGAATGAACATGATTTGGGCAGCACTGTGCAGACGACCGTCCAATATAAGAATGCTGATGAAGATAAGAAAGCAGCCTATACAAACGAATTGGCCAAGGCAGAAGGAGTTCTGAATAATCAAACCGCCACACAAGTGCAGGTCAATCAAGCCTTTGCTAATCTAACAGCAAGCAAGACGGCTCTAAATGGTGTGCCTAAGGTCAAGCCGACAGTTTCGATCTTAAGTCTGACAGAAAATCCAGAGGACAAGTCGGTCACGGTTCAATACAGCTTGGAAGACAAGACAAAATCCTTGCGCTCAGCGACAGCTGAATTGTACAAGGGAGACCAGCTTGTCCGCTCGCTTCCGATTGACAATGTGGCAGGAAGTCTGAAGATTGACGACTTGGACTACTATACAGGCTATACCCTGAAAACCAAGCTGACTTATGAGCTTGATGCTGGCAGCCTGACTGACCTTGAAAAAGATAGCCGCAACTTTGAGTTGCAATACAAGAAGATTTCCTTCCGTGATATTGATTCGGCAGAGTTTTACAGAAAAGAAAAGGATCAGTTCAAGCGTGTCGTTTCCATGACCGCTATACCTACGGATCTGTCTACCTACTTTGTTAAAGTCAAATCGAGTGAATCCAAGGACATGCTCCTGCCGGTTCACAGCATGGCAGAAGGCCAGAAGGATGGCAAGGCTGTCTACAAGGTTAGGGTCTCTCTGCCTGAGCTGGTGCAAGAGGGTGACACAGGCTACAAGTCTGGCTATGACTTCTATATCAGCAGGGCAGTGCCTAGTCAGCAAAATGTCTACACAAGCTTTGCTGGTTTGGTAGACGCCATGAAGAAAAATATGGCTGGCAACTTTGTTCTAGGAGCCGATTTGGATGCGAGCGAGGTCAGTCTGGCACCTGCGGATTATGTCTATCTCCGAGGAAACTTCACAGGGAGTCTGACTGGTAGCCATAATGGCAAGCAGTACGCGATTTATAATCTAGCCAAGCCTTTGTTTGAAAACCTCAAGAGTGGTTCCTCTATTTCTAATCTGGACCTGAAAGAGGTCAATATTGTCGGGACCTATGACTCAGCAGCCTTGGCTCGCAGTGCAGATAATGCGCGAATCACGGATGTTTCTGCCCAAGGTAGAGTGTCGGTAGTGGGCAATGCGTCCCAGGTAGCTGGTTTGGTCGTTGTTGCAAGCAATAGCCAAATCACCAACAGCTCCTTTACGGGAGCTATCCAAGCCAATGACAAGCAGTACAAGGCTTATAATGTCGGCGGTTTGGTTGCCAACCTCAAGGGAGGAAATTCCTTGCTGAGTCAGAGCAGGGCGGATGTGACCATTCTAGCAGGTGCTCGAACAAACGAACAGCGCTTCGGAGGTTTGGTCGGTCGCTTGGAAGACAATGCCCGTATCAGCCGTTCTTATGTGACTGGAAAGATCCAAAATTCTACGAAGAACGGTCAAATCGGCGGAGTAGTTGGTTCTAATTATTTCAATGGCTTGATTGACAATGTTATCAGCAATGTCAGCGGTACAAATGTTTACAGCATTTCTGGCGACCAAGATTACAAGAATGATCGCATCAGAGAAGCCTATGCCGTTGAAGGAAACGAAACTCTAGGCAATGATCAGTTTGTCACGTCTACTCTGACTTTGGACGAGGCTGAAGAGAAGCTGGCGAGCCTAGACATTACGACCGCGCTAGAAGACAGCAATCTCAATCTCCATACGGTTGACTACAGCAAGGAAAAGAATGCTCGTGCAGACCGTCTGATAGCTTATGCTAACATAGAAAAACTCCTGCCATTCTATAATAAGGAAACCATCGTTGCCTACGGCAATAAACTTCCAGAAAATCACAAGCTCACTACAGAGTACTTGCTGGATGTGGTTCCGATGAAGGGCGACCAGATGATCACCGATATCCATAGTAACAAGACTACGATTAACCGCCTGATGTTGCACTTTGAGGATAAGACGGTTGATTATCTAAATCTGACCTATAAGGGAGACTTTAAACATCAAGCTATCGCAGAATACACTGTGAATGGCTTAGACCTCCTTTATACTCCAGAAGCCTTCCTATCAGACTATAGCAGAATTCTCAATCAAGTGCTGCCAGAGTTGAACAAGGTTGTCCTTGACTCACCAGCCATGCGAACTATTTTAGGCGTGAATGAGGACACTTCTCTGGATGAGCTCTATCTGGATACAGCCTTTGAGCAAGTCAAGACCAAGTTGGCAGAAGAGTTACGCAAAGTTCTGGCTATGGACAAGTCCATCAATACTGAAGGCGATGTTGTGGCTGACTATGTAGCTCAGAAGATTAGAACCAATAAGGAAGCCTTCCTGCTGGGTCTGACCTATCTCAACCGTTGGTATAATATCAACTATGACAAGACCAATGTCAAGGATTTGTCGGCCTATAAATTTGACTTCTTTGGAAATAATAAGGCTTCGACGCTAGACACCATCATTGCACTTGGTCAGTCTGGTTTTGAAAATCTCAAGGCCAAGAATAACCATCTGGCTTACGATAACTCGCTCTCTGAAGCGACTGGCAAGCGCGGCCTTTTCAACTATCTGGAAAGCTATCGCCAACTCTTCCTGCCAGACAAGACCAATAACGAGTGGCTCAAGACCAATACAAAAGCCTATATCGTTGAGTCCAAGTCGGATGTGGCAGAAGCTAGACAGCTTCAAGATACAGCTAAGGCCAAGAGCAAGTATTCTGTCGGCGTTTACGACAAGATTACTGCGGATAATTGGGAACATAAGGGCATGCTCCTGCCACTCTTGACCATGACTGAGAAAGGTGTCTATGTCATCTCCAATATGTCCACTGTCTCCATGGGAGCTTATGATCGCTACCGCCTTGATGCCAATAACAGGGTGCGAACAGATGCAGAATTGGTTGAGTATGTCGAAGACCGAGTTAGAAAGTCAGCTGAATGGCAGCGTGACCACTATGATTTCTGGTATAAGATCCTAAGCCCTGAAAGCAAGGACAAGCTCTTCCGTTCTGTTCTGGTTTACGATGGGTTCTCATTGGTTGACAAGGATGGTAAAAGATATTGGGCTCCAGCTAATGACAAGAAATCACTAGCTATGCAGGAATTCTTTGGACCAGCCGGCAAGTGGTATCCAAGCAAGGGATACAATGCTTATGCTACGGGAAGTGTCACCCACTTTGATGCTGCTCGTTTGTTAGAAGACTATGGTAACTCCGTCTACACCCATGAGATGACCCATAATTCCGATGGTTCTATCTACTTTGAAGGTTATGGTCGCCGCGAAGGACTGGGGGCTGAGCTCTATGCGCGTGGTCTCTTGCAGTCCACTCCAAGTCCAAATGAACCTACCATTACCCTCAATACCCTCTTCAAGACGGACAAGGATTCTAAGACACGGATGCATACCTACAACTTTAAGGAACGTGTCCAAAATGCGGCTGATTTGCAGCACTATGTCCATGGCATGTTTGACATGATTTACACGCTGGATTACATAGAGGGTACTTCGATGGTCAAGCAGAGCGATACAGCCAAGCTCCAGTGGTTTAGAAAGATGGAGAATTACTATATCACTGATAAATATGGCAAGCAGACCCATGCTGGTAACCAGACACGCAGCTTCACCGCAGAAGAAATCAAGAAGTTAACCAGCTTTGAATCCCTGATTGACAATGATGTCATCACCCGTCGGGAGAATAAGGATAGCGGACAGTATCCACGCAATGGCTACCTCAGTCTCAGCCTCTTCTCGCCAATCTACTCAGCCTTGAGCAATCCAAATGGGGCGCCGGGAGACGTCATGTTCCGTCGCACAGCCTATGAATTGCTAGCAGCCAAGGGCTACCATGAAGGTTTTGTCCCTTATGTCTCAGGGAAATTCTCTGAAGAGGCTGCTGCAGAAGGCAAGACGACCTGGGATGGCTGGCTCAGGAGAGATGTTGGTCTGGTGACAGACCAGAAGGTTTTGGAAAATGTATTCAAGGGTGAGTATGCTTCATGGGCAGCCTTCAAGAAGGCTATGTACCAAGAGCGGATAGACCAGCTAACCAAGCTCAAACCAATCACCATCGAGTACGAACTCAGAAATCCTAACAGTACCAAGCAAGTAACCATTCGCTCGTATGCAGAGATGCAGAAGCTGATGGATGAAGCAGTCGCAGAGGATGTGCGCAACATTACCAATGCGACAAATCGTGTTGAAGCTAGCTGGGTCAACCTGCTCAAGAAGAAGATTTACAATGCCTATCTTCGTGAGACAGACGACTTCAGGCAGTCAATCTTTAATAAATAAGCCTTAGGTGGCTTGTCGAAAATAGAAAAAAGCTCATGAATCAGCTGAAAAACTGGCTTCATGAGCTTTTTATCTGTTGAAATTCTAGATGGATGCTTCAATCAAGTGCTTAAGATTGTCTAGGAGGCTATCCAAGGCTAGGACCGCTTTCTGTTGCTGGTCTGGCTGGTAGAGATGTTGGAAGTAGTCTTGGATATTGGCTTCAAAATCTTGAGGCAGGCGGGAGCAATTTTCTTTGGCATACTGGAGCATGCGCTTTTCGCCTGGATGGAGCTGCTCATTGAGGGCAAAGAGGGCATCAAAGTAGGAGGCGAAAAACTCGCTGCTGCGGTGATTGATGCTGAGCAGGTCCTGGCGCTTGAGAGCTTTTTTGATCTGTCTTGAAAAAGCTGGCATAGCCTGGTCGAGGAGCAGGAGCTGCTTGCTGATGATATTCTTTTTCAGCTCAGCTGGATAGGGCAGGCTGTACTTATGTTGGAGGGCAGCGTAGCGGCCGTCTCGATCGTAGAGAATCTTGCTGTGAACCAGATTGTACCACATACAGGTAGTGTAAGAATTCTGGGCTTGATGCTCTAAAACGACGGTCTGCAAGTCTTGGTCAAAGTCGTCCAGCGAGCGGTAAATCAGCTCAATATCGATACCATTATTGAGGACGCAGTCGTCTTCCAGTTCCCAAAATTGATTGCCGATTTCCATATAGGAACAGTACTTGCTGAGGATTTTCTGACGGATGGCTGGCTCGAGAGGAGCGCTCAGGTAGACATAGACATCATAGTCTGAGTCTTGGTCAAAATGTTGGCCGGCCCGTGAGCCTCCTAGAGCCAGAGCTTCCACTTGCTCCAGTTGAGCCAATTCTTTAAAGAGATTTTGTGGCATAATTTGTCCTTCTTAATTTTTTGACATCATTCTAGCAAAAAGTGAAAAGGTTTGCAAGGGGGGAAATAGGATCTTTTCTTTCTTTTAAAAAACTTGATGAAGTGGAAGTGTCTAGAGTATTATTTTGATCAGAAAAGCCTTGGTCTTTCTAGGAGGTTTGTGATGTGATTTGGTTGTTTTCTATACATCTTTCTATTGATCTAATTTATGCTTCTTAGTACAGGTAGATAGGATTTTTCCTAAAAAACTCCATAATTCCTGCTAAAACGATTATAGAGCATATGATATCGGATACGAAGAATAGGAGGTCGGGATGTCCCAGCCTCCTATTCTCCCTTCATCTGTTCAAAGATATAGAGAAAAAATTCTTTTGAAACTTCGAAATGTCCGTATCTTATCTGAGAAGCGTATTGGTGCCACTGAGGATGCTGCCGGACTTGCTCAATGGGGCAGTCTTTGACAGGCTGGTAGTAGCTGACATCACGTCGAAAAGGGAAGAAACCTTCAAACATTTCTACTTGATAGGCTGTGTCATCTAGAATCTTGCCAACTGCTGTAAAGGCCTGCAATTTTTCCTGACCATTCAGCTGATACTTGGGGCTGTAGTACAAAAGGTAATCTCCTTTTTTCATTCGGTTCAGCGGTGCTTTCTTTCCATGGCAGACTTGGCAAAAGCCTCCCTCTACCCCTCTTAGTACATGTTCTTTTGATACGACACCAATCCAAAATCTAGTCATTTTCTGCCTCCAGTTTCATTAAGAGTTGATTCAATATTTCTGTTTTATTTCCTAATTTTCCAAAAAATGCCTGATCAATGCTTTCTACCAGAGGAAGAGCTTGGTTGACCTTTTGCAGCCCCATATCTGTTAGAAGTATGATGTTGGCGCGGCTGTCTTTGGGATGGACTTCCCGCATGATCAAATCTTTCTTGACCAAGAGGCGGATGATTTGGGATACGGTCATGACATCCATATCAGAAAATCGGGCAATATCGGTCTGACTCACCCATTCTTGCTGACGCAGAAGCGCTGCAAGAGAGGTCAGAACGACAAACTGAGGATGGGTTAAATCAATGGTTTTCAGCTCATTTTTTATCAGCCCATGCCACTTGTGGTAGGCGCGGATAAAGAGCAGACCGGTTGATTTTTTATATTCATCCTTGTAGATGGAGTTAAACTGTGATGTTTCCATTAGCTTTCCCTCTAGATATTTTGTAAGTACACTTATTATATTCCAACATCTTATTTTTGTCAATAAAAACCCAGTTTAGACTAAAAAGTCCGAACTGGGTTCTGTCTATAGTTTTTCTACATAAATCTGCTGGGCGATCATAGGGCTGATTTGAATTTCTTGGCCGTCTACTTCTAGTTGATAGAGCTGGCTGTAGTCGTCATACTGGAGGAAATTGATTTCTTGGTTTATGTTTAGATTGTGCTTCTCCAGATAAGCCAAAAGCTCAAAGTCGTCGTGGACACGGCGGATGAGGTAGCTACCGGGCTCTTGAGCGGAGGCTAAAGTTTGATGGTATTTTTCTTTCAGCAGCTGGTGTTTGGCTGGGATTGTACCACCATGAGGGCAGGTCTCAGGGAAATCTAGCATTTTTTCCAAGCCTGCGACAAAGCGTTCAGAAACGGTATGTTCCAGAATTTCGGCTTCCTGATGGATTTCGTCCGTGGTGTAGCCCAGCTTTTGGACCAGAAATACTTCAATCAATCGATGCTTGCGGTAGAGGTCAGAGACCAGCTGCAGGCCTAGGTCAGTCAGCAGATAGCCCGCTTTTTTGTCCTTGATTAGGAGTTCTTCAGCCAGCATTTTCTTCATCATCTCCGTCACGGCTGGCGGAGAAACCTGCATGTGCTGGGCGATTTCTTTATTGGTGATTTTTCCCTGGCGCGTGCCAATCTCGTAAATACATTTTAAATAGTCTTCTTTATTTGGCGTCATCTTTTGTCCTCGTTGTTTTCCTAAGACTAGTATAGCAAAAAATGCTGAAAGAATACAATTTGAGGCCGAAAGTTCCTTTGTACGTTGACTTTTACATGAAATTTTGGCATATTTAGAGATAAATAGGAGAGGTCTCAAGGCTGCATGAGCCTGCTAGCGGAGCCCTAAACGGAGCTAAAGAAATTTCATATGATGGATGTGGATGGTGATGAAAGTAGAAATAGAGCAATGCTATACAGAATTACAAGCGCTCGGCTGGTCTCAAGCTGCTCTTGATAAAGTTTTTCTAGCAGAAATGGCGTCATTGCCACATGAATCAGCTCGCCAAGGTCTTTTTGAGGAGGCCCTTATATTTGGCAGTCCCCTCTTTCAGAAGTTGTGGGCTTTTGAATGCCGAGCAGCCCAGCCCCAGCAAGCTGAGAAATTGTTAGAGCTAGCTATGATCTATATGGACATGCCTGACGAATTGAGTGGAGAAGCAGCAGAAATCACCAAACTGCTCTCGCGCATGCATCCGAACTTATCGCCGCACGCTCCCCTTTGGCGCCAGTTTTCTCAAACGGTTCGGCAGGCTTTTTCTCCAGCAGACTTTATTGCAGACAGTGGCAATCAAAGGTTAAAAGGTCAGTTGCACCAGTTTCGGTACCTTATTTCCAGTCAGCAGGCCCAGTGGGTTAGAGAGCATTTTCGTAAGCCGGGGATGACAGATGGCCAGGCTCTCCTAGCCTATTTTCAGGCGCATCCTGATCTGGACTGCCAGCTCTGGGAGTCTTCGCGGCTGCACAATAAAGCCTTTGTCGATAAGGGCAAAGTGACCTACCCAGACCAGCAGCCCTATCAGGCCAATATCAAGATTCTACATCGTTTCCATACCGAGTTTATTCTAGATAGGAAAGGGCAGTTTCTCAATATCCTAGATCCAGAAAAGAGCAGTCAAAATGGGCTAGTCAATGGAGCTAGTTTTAATTATGGGGAGAAACCCTCGCTTTTCAATCATGGTTCCCATTATTACTACGATGTCAAAAGTCCAGCCCAGTGGGATCCCCAGTTTCGCAGGCTGGCGATTCGGAATGGCGGGCAAGCCTTCAAAGCACCTCAAAACAATCGAGGCTCGGCTGGTTACCATACGGCTAGAAGTTGCTATGCAATTGCGGGGAAAAGTGCTAAAAATCAAGTAGATGCCCGAGTAAAAGATTTTGAAAAATTATTAGTCAAAAAGTTAAAGGGGAAAGATTATCTCAAATATTTATGGAATAAAGTGAAAAATAAATATCTGAGGCTATAGAAATGAGGTGGGAAGATGCCAATTAAAATGATTGCTACGGATATGGACGGCACCCTTTTGGATCCGCGAGGAGAGCTGGATTTGCCACGTTTGACAGCAGTTTTAGACCAGCTGGAAGAGCGGGACATCAAGTTTGTCATTGCGACGGGCAATGAAATCCAACGAATGCGCTTATTGTTGGGCGATTTGACAGAGCGTATGACTCTGATTGTCGCCAACGGCGCTAGAATCTTTGAAAAGAATGAAATGTTGCTGGGTACCTTCTGGCAGCCTGATTTGATTGCGGATACGCTGGCTTATTTTCAGGGTCAAGAACGAGAGGTGCATCTGGTGGTTACTTCCACTAAAGGTGGCTTTGTTCAGGACGGCACTGATTTTCCGATGATTAGCAAGATTATGACAGAGGAAATGGCGGCCCATTTCTACAAACGAATGAATTTTGTGCCCAATCTGCAAAATCATCCGTTTGAAGAAGTGCTAAAGATGAGTGTTATGGTAGATGAAGCGCAAGCGGCAGAGATTACGCGGCAGATCAATACAGCATTTGCTGGAAGATTGAGTGCTGTGACCAGCGGCTATGGTGCGATTGACATTATCCAAGAAGGCCTTCACAAGGCTTGGGGGCTTCGTCAGCTCATGGATCGGTGGCAAATCAAAAGCAAGGAAATCATGGCTTTTGGCGACAGCGAAAATGACTTAGAAATGCTGGAACTAGCGGATTTCTCCTATGCTATGGAAAATGGGGACGAGAAGATTAAGCGCATTGCCAGTCTCTTGGCACCAGCCAATGCAGAGGCCGGTGTTTTGCAGGTGATTGAGCAATACTTAGAAAAAGGAGTCTAAATGGCAGTTCAACTATTAGAACAGTGGCTTTTAAATGAGCAGGCAAAGATTCAGAAAAATTATCGGGATTTGAATCAGCTTGCGGTAAAGGAGCCAGCGATTATTTTTATCGGTGATTCGATTGTGGAATATTTTCCACTGCATGAACTATTGCAAAGCCCTAAAACCTTGATCAATCGTGGCATTCGTGGCTACAAGACTGATTTGCTTTTAGAAAACTTGGATGCCCATCTCTTTGGGCAGGCTCTGGACAAGGTTTTTCTCCTGATTGGAACCAACGACATTGGCAAGGAGATGTCTCAGACTGAAACGCTGGCCAATCTGGAAGCAGTTGTTCAGGAGATTTCCCGTGACTATCCTCTGGCTCAGATCCAGTTGCTGTCCGTCCTGCCTGTGAATGAGCAGGAGCAGTACAAAGGAACGGTGTATATTCGGACGAACGAGAAAATCCAAGCCCTTAATCGTGCCTACCAAGCCCTGGCAAGCATCTATACCAATGTCCATTTTATCGATCTTTATGATAACTTCTTGGACGAGGGCGGTCAGCTGCGGGAGGATTTTACTACGGATGGCTTGCACTTGACTATTGCCGGTTATGCGATGCTGTCAAAAGCTCTGCAGCCGTATCTATAAATGTTTACTGAAAATATTTTTCTTGGACAGCTTAATCAAGCAGTTAAAATTGAGATTTCAAAACGAGTGTGACTTTGTTATCACACTTGTTTCAGACTGAAGACAAAGTTCTTAGAACAGAAGTTGCTAAGGGCTTTGTCTTCAATCTGAAAGAACAGTTTCAACTGTTCTCTTTTGTTTCTTTTTATGAATCAACTACGACTACTTTCTCTTTACCAATCTTCACGCCGATACCGAGACTTGACTTCAAAACCACTCTTAAAAAATATCGAAAAGAAGCTTGATATTGAGAATTGTTAAGATAATTGAAACTGCGTAGCCTAGGATTGTATTCCACTTGGCATTGGTAAATTCTCCCATCAGTGACTTCTTAGAGGTCAGATAAATCAAGGGGAAGATTGAAAACGGAAGAGCGATTGAAAGAAAGACCTGTGAATAGACCAATAACTGATCCAAGGTTTTTTCTTGATGCCCAAACAAGACGGCGACTATAATCACAGGGAGCAAGGCAAAAATCCGTGTACCGATACGGATAATCCACTGAGGTAATCTCAGATGCAAGAAACCTTCCATGACAATCTGTCCAGTCAATGTACCTGTAATAGTTGAATTTTGCCCACTTGCTAAGAGGGCCAGAGCAAACAAAGTTGACAGAGTTGAGCTGGCTATCGCTCCTGCTATTGTCGAATCTTGTAAAGCATTGTACATTTGAGAGAATGCCGAAATTTCAGACGCATGACCAAAAAAGAGAGATGCTCCTAAAATGAGAAGTAAGGAATTGACAATAAATGCTAGGGACAACTGAAGATTTGAGTCCCAGGTCATAAAACGCACAGCTTTTCGAACGTCCTTCTTATCTTTGTGGTTGATTTTCCTTGTTTGGGATAGGGACGAATGAAGATAGAGATTATGGGGCATGACTGTCGCACCTACAATCCCTAGAGCCAAGGTCAGCTGACTCTCATGTCCTGGCAGGGGACTTTCAAATAAAGTTGAAGTCGGTAAATAACCACCAAATATCCCCTGAATACTTGGATTGGATAAAGCCACTAGATAAGCAAAGATACCTAATATGGTTAAGATAAGAGTCGTAACGATGGCTTCAATTTTTTTGAAGCCAAATTTCATCAATAACAACAAAAGAAATACATCTAAAACGGTTAGGAGGATAGCAACCATAATCGGTATTTTAAACAAAAGATTTAAGGCAATCGCTGAACCTAAAACCTCAGCTAAGTCTGTCGCCATTAAAGCTAATTCTAAAATCACCCACAGACTATAACGGAGCCACTTGGGAGCATGATGAGCTGTTGCCTGCGCTAAGTCCATCCTCGTCACGATACCAAGCTTTCCAGCCATTTGTTGTAACTGCATAGCAATGATGGATGAAATCAAAATAACAAATAAAAGGCTATACTTGTAGGAAGCACCACCAACCACGCTGGTAATCCAGTTTCCAGGATCCATATAGCCAACTGCTACAAGAGCGCCAGGTCCCAAAAATGCTTTTAGATTTTGCCAAAAATGGTTGTTATTTGGAGTTTCAATAGATTGATTGATCTCAGAGAGAGAGACTTTCTTGTAAGAAGACATCGGAATTTCACACTTTCTAATCTGTCTTTACCTATTTTTTAAATGGAAGTATTGAAAAAACAATGAAAATAGTTCCCTATTTTCCAATTCTTCCTTATTATATCACACTTTAGAGGGATAATTGAGGAAAGAACTGATAATTGAAATAAGCAAGGTCTGTATTACAAAAAGCCAGCGTAGTAAAACGCTGGCTTCAGATTGAAGACAAAGTCCTCAGAACAGAAGTTTCTAAGGACTTTTTTTGTAAAGTCGTATAATAATGATAAGAAAAGTTATGAGGTGCTCGCTATGTTTCACAAAGAAAAACCAGATTATAATCGCTGCCAATATGGCTTCTATACGATAGACGAATTGGTTCCCAAAGATCACTTTCTTCGACAATTGGAAGCAGAGGTTGATTTCGACTTTATCTATTCTATATTCATTAAAGATTTTTGCTTGCTTTAGTCTAACCACTGGATAAAGGCAGTTTTATCATGATGATTGTAACCTGCCCGCTTATAAAAATTCCAGGTGCTTTCCTTCTTGGAGCCCGTCAGCAGCATCATTTTGTAGCAATTGGCTTCGGTCGCTAATTTCTTAGCAAAATCAAGGCATTCACTGGCATAACCCTTGCCTCTAAAGTCATGATGAGTAACGACATTTTCGATCAGGGCGTAGGGCCGTAGCCCTCTCGTGAGATTGGGAATGATGACACAAATACAAGAAGAAACAATCTTTCCGTCAAGCACTTTGATAATGATATGGTGGTCTGGATCTTCTACCATCCGCTGCCAGACTTTTTGTAAGGTTGGGCTTTTTTCTGGAATGGCCGTCTCGTGCAAGGAGAGATATAAATGGAGTAATTCATCTAGGTCGTTTGGACTGGCTTCTCTGATCATCTTTTTACCTACTATATTGGAATATTTTCGTTTACCTATCAATATTATAGCATGTTTAGCCCTTAAATTTCTAGTTTGCTCCGAATTAAAATCTTCCCCAGTTTCAAAGGTCAGCGAGAGTCACGTTCACCTTTTTCTGAAATCTATTATAATATACATTTCAAAAGTCAGAAAAATCTCATAATTGTTATGTAATAGTTCTAAAGCGTTCCTGAGCATATTCTTATACAAGCGGTGGAAAAAGTGATAAATTTATAGAGTAAGTTTATTGAAACGTTTTCATTATATTATCTGAAAGTTTTCGATAAATAATTTAATTTTGAAGGAGAGTTATCATTATGACTCAAGGGAAAATTACTGCATCTGCAGCAATGCTCAATGTATTGAAGACATGGGGCGTAGATACTATCTACGGTATCCCATCAGGAACACTCAGCTCACTCATGGACGCTTTGGCTGAAGACAAAGATATCCGCTTCTTGCAAGTTCGCCACGAAGAAACAGGTGCTCTTGCAGCGGTGATGCAAGCTAAATTCGGCGGCTCAATCGGGGTTGCAGTTGGTTCAGGTGGTCCAGGTGCGACTCACTTGATTAACGGTGTTTACGATGCAGCTATGGACAACACTCCATTCCTTGCTATCCTTGGATCACGTCCAGTTAACGAACTCAACATGGATGCCTTCCAAGAATTGAACCAAAACCCAATGTACAACGGTATTGCTGTTTACAACAAACGTGTAGCTTACGCTGAGCAATTGCCAAAAGTTATTGACGAAGCTTGCCGTGCTGCAGTTTCTAAAAAAGGTCCAGCCGTTGTTGAAATTCCAGTGAACTTTGGTTTCCAAGAAATCGACGAAAACTCTTACTACGGTTCAGGTTCATACGAGCGCTCATTCATCGCTCCTGCTTTGAACGAAGTTGAAATTGACAAAGCGGTTGAAATCTTGAACAATGCTGAGCGTCCAGTTATCTACGCTGGTTACGGTGGTGTCAAAGCTGGTGAAGTGATTACTGAATTGTCACGTAAAATCAAAGCACCAATCATCACAACTGGTAAAAACTTTGAAGCCTTTGAATGGAACTATGAAGGTTTGACAGGTTCTGCTTACCGTGTTGGTTGGAAACCAGCCAACGAAGTGGTCTTTGAAGCAGACACTGTTCTTTTCCTTGGATCAAACTTCCCATTTGCTGAAGTTTACGAAGCCTTCAAGAACACTGAAAAATTCATCCAAGTCGATATCGACCCTTACAAACTTGGTAAACGCCATGCCCTTGACGCTTCTATCCTTGGTGATGCAGGTCAAGCAGCGAAAGCAATCCTTGACAAAGTAAACCCAGTTGAGTCTACTCCATGGTGGCGTGCAAACGTTAAGAACAACCAAAACTGGCGTGATTACATGAACAAACTCGAAGGTAAAACTGAGGGTGAATTGCAATTGTACCAAGTTTACAATGCGATCAACAAACATGCTGATCAAGACGCTATCTATTCAATCGACGTAGGTGACACTACTCAAACATCTACTCGTCACCTTCACATGACACCTAAGAACATGTGGCGTACATCTCCACTCTTTGCGACAATGGGTATTGCCCTTCCTGGTGGTATCGCTGCTAAGAAAGACAATCCAGATCGCCAAGTATGGAACATCATGGGTGACGGTGCATTCAACATGTGCTACCCAGACGTGATCACAAACGTTCAATACGACCTTCCAGTTATCAACGTTGTCTTCTCAAATGGTAAATATGCCTTCATCAAGGACAAATACGAGGACACAAACAAACACTTGTTTGGTTGTGACTTCCCTAATGCTGACTATGCGAAAATCGCTGAAGCTCAAGGAGCTGTTGGATTTACAGTTGACCGTATCGAAGATATCGATGCAGTTGTTGCAGAAGCTGTTAAACTCAACAAAGAAGGTAAGACAGTTGTCATTGATGCTCGCATCACGCAACACCGTCCACTTCCAGTAGAAGTGCTTGAACTCGATCCAAAACTTCACTCAGAAGAAGCCATCAAAGCCTTCAAGGAAAAATACGAAGCAGAAGAACTCGTACCATTCCGCCTCTTCTTGGAAGAAGAAGGTTTGCAATCACGCGCAATCAAATAATTCCTCTCGCCGAAAATCAAATGTAAATTTTGTAGACTTTATTCTTTGATTTTCTTAGAGCGGAACTTGAAAAGATCGGAGCAATCCGGTCTTTTTCTTTGTCCTCTTACTTATCACAAGATTGTGATAGTTTACATCTTCATAACAAAGGGGTAAAAGGGCTTGATTGTTTTGGACTATCATTATAAAATATAACCGAAAAATGAAAGAGGTATCGAAAATGTCTGAAAAACAAATGAAAATTTTGGGATGGGTTGCAACCTTTATGTCCGTAATGATGTATGTGTCCTATTTTCCACAAATCATGAACAACCTAGCGGGGCAAAAAGGGAATTTTATCCAACCGCTCGTCGCAGCAATCAACTGTAGCTTATGGGTCTACTATGGCTTGTTCAAAAAAGAAAGAGATATTCCGCTTGCAGCAGCAAATGCACCAGGAATTATTTTTGGCCTAGTGACGGCCATCACGGCTTTGATTTAAGAGGAATAAGAGAAGACTGGTTTTCAGTCTTCTTTTTTGTTTTTAGAGAGACCATTGCTTTCATTTGAGAAGCCGATTTCTTTAAAACCGGATACTGAAAGTTTGTCTGATTAAATAAAATAGTATAATAGTATCAGCATTTCGCAGTTTTTTATAAGAAAAGGTTTACAAAATGAGCTATAATATGAGTAAATAAACCAGCAAATAAGAAAGCGAGTAGAGATATGACTGAAAAACTGACTTTTCCGGATGGTTTCTTGTGGGGTGGAGCGACAGCTGCCAACCAGTGCGAGGGCGCTTATGATGCGGATGGTCGCGGGCTGGCTAATGTAGATGTGGTGCCGATTGGTGAGGAGCGTCTGGCCATCATCACGGGTAAGAAAAAGATGTTTGACTTTGAGGAAGGCTATTTCTACCCAGCCAAGGAAGCCATTGACATGTACCATCGTTTCAAGGAGGACATTGCCCTCTTTGGTGAGATGGGTTTTAAGACCTATCGTCTGTCCATTGCTTGGAGCCGGATTTTCCCTAAGGGGGATGAGCTGGAGCCCAATGAAGCTGGCCTGAAATTTTACGAAGACCTCTTTAAGGAATGCCACAAGTACGGTATTGAGCCTCTGGTGACCATTACTCACTTTGACTGCCCTATGCACTTGATTAAGCAATATGGTGGGTGGCGGAGCCGTAAGATGCTGGAATTTTACGAGCGTCTCTGCCGCACTCTTTTTACCCGTTACAAGGGCTTGGTCAAGTACTGGCTGACCTTCAATGAAATTAATATGATTCTGCATGCACCCTTTATGGGGGCGGGACTCTGCTTTGAAGAAGACGAAAATGAGGAGCAGGTCAAGTATCAAGCGGCCCATCATGAGCTGGTCGCGTCAGCCATTGCTACCAAGCTGGCTCATGAGATTGATCCGGAAAACAAGGTCGGCTGTATGCTGGCAGCGGGGCAAAATTATCCTAACACCTGTCATCCACGCGATGTATGGGCTGGTATGGAGGAAGACAGGAAAAACTATTTCTTCATTGATGTGCAGGCGCGTGGCGAATATCCTAACTATGCTAAGAAAGCTTGGGAGCGCGAGGGCATCACTGTCGAAATGACAGAAGAAGACCTGCAGCTGCTCAAGGAGCATACGGTGGACTTCATTTCCTTCTCATACTACTCTAGCCGGGTGGCTTCAGGTGACCCCGAGGTCAATGAGTTGACAGCGGGAAATATATTTGCTTCTCTCAAGAACCCTTATTTGGAAGCTTCTGAGTGGGGCTGGCAGATCGATCCACTGGGCTTGCGTATTACTCTTAATACCATCTGGGATCGCTATCAAAAGCCCATGTTTATCGTGGAAAATGGTCTGGGTGCAGTGGATACTCCTGATGGAAATGGCTATGTGGCTGATGATTACCGGATTGACTATCTGGCGGCCCATGTCAAGGCCATGCGGGAGGCCATCAATGAAGATGGTGTAGTTCTGTGGGGCTACACGACCTGGGGCTGTATTGACCTGGTATCAGCCGGCACTGGCGAGATGAAGAAGCGCTATGGCTTTATTTATGTCGATCGGGACAATGAAGGAAGGGGAACACTCAAGCGCTCCAAGAAGAAATCCTTTGACTGGTACAAGGAAGTCATTTCGACTAACGGAGCATCTGTGAAATAACATCAAGGAGGCTGGGACAAAAGTCCTAGCCTCTCAATTGTCTTTGGATTGTCGAACAAGACGCAGTGGTTGAGTGGGCTCTACTACGCTGAATTCATCAGCTTTTACAGCCCTACTCAACTGTGCGGAGGTGGGACGACGAAATCGAATTCTAACGAATTACCGATTTCTGTCCTACTCTCTTTCTTTTGCATCATTTATATTTGATTGACTTGCTGGCTCATCCTTGCTACACTAGTTTTATCAAGCTATTGGAGAATGAGAATGGCCAATCTTTTATTAATCGAAGACAACAATGATATTCATGAGATTTTGAAAAATCTCTTTACGAAGGAGCACGTCGTGTTTTCAGCTTATTCTGGAACCGAGGGACTCCGGATTTTTGCGGAAGAAGAGATTCATCTAGTCCTGCTGGATATTATGCTGCCGGGAAAAAATGGCGATGAGGTGCTGAGGGAAATTCGCAAGACCAGTCAGGTGCCGGTAGTCATGCTGACCGCCCTGGGTGAAAAGAGTCTCGTGAGCCAGTATCTGCTGGACGGTGCCAATGACTACATTGTCAAGCCTTTTAATCTAGATGAAGTGGCAGCGCGTGTCACAGTCCAATTGCGAGGTAGTCAGCAGTCTCAGTCTAAGCCTGCTGGGGAGACCTCAATCAAAAATATCCGCCTTTTGCCAGATACCTTTGAAATTGCTTCTGGTGACCAGTCCATGCGGCTAGGGAAAAAGGAATTTCAGATTTTCCAGACCTTGCTGGCTCATCCTAAAAAGATTTTTACCAAGGAGGAGTTGTATGAGTCGGTCTGGGAGGAGACCTATCTGCCAGGCGATAATACGCTCAATGCCCATCTCAGCAATCTTCGTAAGAAATTAGCCCAGCTAGATAGTTCGACAGACTATATTGAGACCATTTGGGGTCTGGGTGTGCGGCTCAAGGAGGATTAGCTATGTGGTTGATTTTAGCCTTTGTGCTCATACTCTTCTTGTCAATCATGCTGGTTCGCTATCATCTGACGATTCGTAGTCTGACCAGCCAGATCCGTGCCAAACATCGCACAGGAAGTCAGGTTCGGCTTACCTTGAGAGATCAATCTCCCAGCCTAGTGGCTCTGATTGACGAGGTGGAGCAGCTTTTTCAGGAAATTGATAAGATGTCCTTTGTGACCCAGCAGGAAAAGAAAACCTTGGACATGGCTATCAGCAATATTGCCCACGATATTCGAACGCCACTGACCATTGCTAGTGGCTATACGCAACAGCTACTCAAAGACGCTGATAAGGAGCAGATGGACCAGCAGTTGCAAAAGATTGCGGATAATCTAGGCATGGTATCCAGACGCTTGGAGGCTCTGATGGAATACCGTCGCTTGATGGAAGGAGCTATTCGACCGAGCCTTCAGCGGGTAGACCTATCCCAGCTGGTCACCCAGCAACTCTTTGCCTATTATGATGCCTTTCAGCGAGCAGGGATTGATTTAGATGTGGATTTATCTGAAAATCTGTTTCTGGAAACAGACAGTGACATCTTTGATCGAATCGTCCAGAACATGCTCAGCAATGTCCTCAAACATGGTCGAGAAACAGCCAGCATCAGTCTGAAAAATGAAGGGCAAAAGGTTATTTTTCAGGTCAAAAATAAAGTTCAGAAGCCTATTTTACATCTGGATAAGCTGACCAATCGCTTCTATTCTGAAAATCTCTCCAGTAGTGAGGAATCCTCTGGACTGGGGCTTTATATCACCCAGCAGCTGGTCGAAATCTTAGGTGGTGACTTGACCATTCAAGCAGAGGGAGATTGGTTTGAATTGATTGTGGCTTTATAAAAAAAGAATCAGCTAGTCAGAAGATTAGCTGATTGCTTGGTTTTAGAGATCTTTTTTCTTGAAAATGAGGAGGCTGTTGCCTAGGAAGAAGACTGCTATGCCAATTGCTACTAAACTAGCTTGCAAAACGACAGCGGGATCCGCAGCCATTTCTATTCCAAATCGTAAGGTTAAATAGCGGAACAATTCTACATGGGGATAGAGTAAGACTGGAAAGGCAAGCAGGGCGCTTCCGATAAAATAGGTAACAAAGACCGCAGCAATGGAATGGCTGAGATAGAGGACGAAGGACACGATGCCAATCCAAGCAATGGTCACAATGAGTTGGACGAGAATGGTTACTAAAAATTGGCCAAAGAAACCTGCCGGAGCTGTTCCAATTCCGTTGATAGAGCTAGCGATGATGAAGGATAGTCCTAGTAAGAGGATGAATTGGAAGATGGCAACAACAAAGGAGACCAAGGTTTTAGATAAGAAGAACTCTGTCCGTGAAATGCCGTGAGCGAGGCTGTTTTTATAAAGCTTGCGAGACAAGTCCACACCTAATAAGAGGCAGACGACAATGAGAGTGAAAAATATAATACTGTCAGAATTTCCAGAGAAATGGGCAAGAGCATTGATACCCGTCATTTTTTCTGGTACTTGCTGAGCGACATCCTGGCTATCCGTTGAGATGGATGTTCCAAATCTGCTGGTAACCTTATAGATGACTCCGAGCAGAATATTGGCTAGCAAAACGAACTCGGTAATCCAAAATCCCTTGGAGTGGAAGAGGCGGTAAAAGTCAGCGCGAATTGTTTGAATCATGATAGACCTCCCTGGTTTTGATCAACTAAATCTGTAAAGAAGTTTTCGAGATTTTGCCGTGCATAGTAGATTTCTTGAATGACTAAGTCAGCTGTGACCAACTCTTTTACGATATTGTTGATGTTATGTGAGTGAGTAAAGACATGGATCTCATTGAGAGCATTGACAACCTTGATGCGGTAGCCCAATTGATCTTGGAGCAGCTGGCTGGCTTCCTCCAAATGATCCGTTTTCAAGACGATATAGTCTTCGCTTTGCTCTTCAAATTCAGCTTTGGAAATTTCCTTGATCATATGACCTTGGTCGATGATGCCAAAGCGCGTAGCGACTAGATAGAGCTCAGATAGGATATGGCTGGAAATAACAAAGGTCATACCCAGCTCTTCATTGAGCTTTTGGACAAGCTGGCGGAATTCCTTGATACCGACAGGATCTAGTCCGTTGATAGGTTCGTCTAGAATCATCAAATCTGGCTTAGACAATAAGGCAATGGCAATTCCCAAACGCTGCTTCATACCGAGAGAGAAGTCACGAAATTTCTTTTTGCCAGTGTCAGTCAGGTCTACATAGTTGAGCGTTTCTTGGATGGCTTTCTCGGCATTAGGAATCTGACGCAGTTTGCAGTAGTAGCTGAGATTTTCGTAGGCGGTCAAGTGGTTGTGGGCAACGGGCGTTTCAATGACCGAGCCGACGCGCTTGAGGGCTTGTGTCCATTCGGCCTGGTTGCTGGAACCAAAGAGAGACACGGTTCCGTTGTTGGCATGCATCAGCTGGGTCATAATTTTGATCAGAGTGGTTTTACCAGCTCCGTTTTTACCGATGAGACCGTAAATATCTCCTTTTTTGATGGTCAGATTGACATCGCTCAGAGCCTGTTGTTGGCCGAACTTTTTGCTGACCCCTTGTAAAACTAAAATATTTTCCATGGTTTTACTTCTCCTTTTTGAATTATCTTTGGAAATCCTTTCCTCACTATCCAGTATATCGGACACTTATTAAGTATTTATCAAGCAATTCTAAAATATTTCTAAAATCTTGAAATAGAAATGATAACTCGTGTTTAAGCGGACTGAGGCCTATAGAAAAAGAGGCTGGGACAGAAATCGGTAATTCATTAGAATTCGATTTCGTCGTCCCACCTCCGCACAGTTGAGTAGGGCTGTAAAAGTTGATGAAATCAGCCTAGTAGAGCCCACTCAACCACTGCGTCTTGCTCGACAATCCAAAGACAATTGAGAGGCTAGGACTTTTGTCCCAGCCTCAATTATCTATTTCCAATTCATAAAGGCTGCGTAGTGCATTGCAGGCGTAGATTTTTTCTGCTGATTGTAAGTCGTCTAGTCTGAGGATTTTTTCTGTGGCCTGACCTGTTGCCAAGAGATGCTGGCGGTAGATGCCATTTAAAAGGCCTAGCTCGACTGGTGGCGTGTAGAGGTGACCATCCAACTGGAGGACTAGGTTGCCGATGGAGCTTTCTAGTAGCTGCCCTTGGGCATTGTAGTAAATCTGCTCCTGCTGGCCTAGGGATAAGTGTGGTCGATAGCTGGTTTTAAAGTAGGTGAAAGGCTGCTGTAAGTTGGCATTTTGTGGCACGAGAATGGCCTTGCAGAAAGCTTCTGGGAGTGCTTGTAGCTTTTCTAGCTGGCAGGTGACTTTTCCAGATTTGGCGATGGAGATCCGCAGGCGGTAGTCCATACTTGGATCCAGTTCTGCTAGACTTTGGTTCAACTCTGCCTTCAGTTTTTCCTCATCAAATGGATAAGCAAAGTAACGGGTGGCTTCCTGTAAACGCTTCAGATGTTGGTCTTGGAAGATCAGGCTGCCTTGCTCAATCTTCCCTGTCGTAATTAGGTCAAATTGAGGATTTTTCCGATAAAGAACAGCCGATTTTTGCTGGGTTTCGATGTACTCGGATTCCCATGTGCTATCCCAAGTGATGCCGCCGCCGACACCGTAGATCGCCTTACCAGCCTGTAGCTGGATGGTGCGGATAGCCACATTGAAAATCCGCCTCTGGTCTGGCAGGCAGATACCAACAGTGCCGCAGTAGACACCGCGGGCGGCTTTTTCGGTCGCCTTGATGATAGCCATGGTCGAAATCTTTGGAGCGCCTGTGATAGAGCCACACGGAAAGAGCGCATCAAAAATTTCTCCTAGGCCAATCTCAGGTCGCAGCTGGCTCTTGATGGTGGAGGTCATTTGCCAGACAGTGGAATACTGCTCGACCTGACACAGCTGCTCGACTCGTTCACTGCCAATCTCTGAAATGCGGTTCATGTCGTTGCGAAGCAAGTCAACGATCATCATATTTTCCGCTCGATTTTTAGGATCCTGACGCAGCCAGTCGGCTTGCTCTAAGTCTGCAATGACCGTCAGACCGCGATTGGTCGTGCCTTTCATCGGCCGCGTTGTCAGCTCACCTCGGTGTTCTTCAAAAAAGAGCTCAGGACTGATGGATAAGATTGCCTGATTATCGTGCTCTATGTAAGCATTGTAGGCGGCGTTTTGCTCGACGACCAGACGGTTGTAAATAGCCCAGCTGTCCTGTGGACTAAGCTCTGCGCCTAGCTGCACCGTGTAGTTGACCTGATAGGTATCGCCCTGACGGATATGGTGATGAATGGTTCCGATGGCCTTTTCATAATCTTGCTCAGTCGTCAGGCTTTGCCATTGCGCCGGCATCTCCACCTCGTCGTAAGCCAAAGGGAATGGGGCTTCATCAGCCCTATCATGAATGGTAAAGTAAATCAGGTATTCGCCCAGCAGAGGAGCTTTGTGGACCTGTAGTTTTTCCTCAAAAGCGGGAGCAGCTTCGTAGCTGACATAGCCGACTGCATAAAATCCCTTTTTCTGCCAATCCTCTATCTCGTGCAGAATCGCTCTGACTTCGGGCAACTCGCGCGTTTTGAGCTCTTTGATGGGCTGGCTGAAAATCAAGCGCCGACCCAGTTCTTTAAAATCAATAATCGTTTTCTTGTGCATGAGTTTATTGTATCATAAGATAATTTGAATGAAAACGGATTTATCAGATGAGACAATATTTGTTTTATAATAGTTGACAGATTAGTAAGTGTGTCGGTATACTAATTTAAAAAAGAAAGAGTGAGGTGCTTATGAAATCAAACAAATTGCTATGGATAAATGGAATTGTTGGCATTTTAGGAGGTCTGATAATCCTTTACGCTTCTTTAAATAGATGGCACTGGGAAATTATTTATTTAGTTCCCACACTGGTTGAAAACGCTGGCTGGGGCGATATGGTTGTATTGACCAGCTGGCTGCTTTTGGGACTTTCTATAGTCGGAATGTATCACTATAGCAACGACCCAAGAGTCAATAAGACGAGTCATGAGCTTCTATTCTGCGCCTCTGTCATGGGATTTATTTCTTTTCTAGCTATATTTGCAGGCCTTCTATCCATAGGAGCTGGGGTTCTCTATCTTCAAGATTTTTAAAAATTTAAGAGTGATGGCAAAGTTGACTGATCCATGTTTCCTCCTACTCGAAAGGCCTTGAAATTTATGATAAAATAAGGAAATGACAAAACTGTAAAGGAAGCCTTATGAAAAAAATCAATGAATCCTATAAACTCATCGTCTTTGCGGCGCTTGCTCTGGCTCTGGTTCTCTATATCGGAAACATCTGGTCTGGCCTGCAAAGCCTGACGTCAGTATTTTCACCTATTATACTGGGCGGAGTATTGGCCTTTATCTTTAATGTCCCGATGAAGAAGCTGGAAGACCTCCTGGACAAGTGCCGAGTCCCGCAAAAGTTGCAGCGCAGTCTGGCCTTGGTTTTGGAGGTGCTGATTTTAGCTCTCATCATGACGGGGATTGTCTCTATTGTCGTGCCGACTTTGACCACAGCGGTCAATCAGCTGAGCGCGACCATCGGCAAGGTGGCGCCTCAGCTAGCCAAGTGGCTGCAGCAGTCTGGCTTACTTTCCTCTAGCCAGCTGCAAGATTTGACCAAGCAACTGCAAAACAGCGGCATTGTCAACAGAGCCATCTCTCTTCTAGGTAGTCTGACAGGCAATATTTCTGCTATTTTTGGTAATTTCTTTTCTGTCATCATGTCCATCTTTCTTATGTTTGCCTTCTTGAGTAGCAAGGAGCATTTGCGGACGATCACTAGTCGTCTCTTGCAGGTTTTACTTCCTGAGAAGGCTGTGAAGCGCCTATCCTACGTGGGGTCTGTCATTGTTGAGACCTATGATAAGTTCCTGATGGGGCAGATGATTGAGGCCGTCATTGTCGGTGTCTTAGTCTTTATCGCCTATTCTCTGACAGGCCTGCCTTACGCGGCTTTGACAGGGGTTTTGGCTGGAGTGCTCTCTTTCATTCCCTACATCGGGCCTTTCTCAGCTTGTGCTCTGGGAGCTATCTTTATCTTTACCGACAGCCCTTGGAAAGCCCTCCTTTCTATCGCAGTCTTTCAGGGAGTGCAGCTGATTGAGGGGAATATCATCTATCCGCGTGTGGTCGGTCAGTCCGTCGGTCTCCCAACTCTCTTTACCCTAGCCGCCGCCTTGATTGGAGGCAACCTCTTTGGCTTGGTTGGCATGATTTTCTTCACACCTATCTTTGCAGTCATCTACCGCTTGGTTAGAGAGTTTGTTGTGGAGAAGGAGGAGAGGAATGAAAGTGGAGAAGTTGCCTAATTACTTAGCCGATAAATTTGCAAAAATAGGAGCTTAATTATGAAATGGAGTAAAACAAAGAGTCTTATTACATTGCTAGTATTAGCAGGTTTATCTTTGGTATCTTGGACTCTCTATCGTTACTATAATGAACAATACTATGGGCAGTACAGCCAGTATACTGGTAAAGCTGAAATTGATGATTATGAAATCATTGCGGATGGTGCAGGTGCTATTGTCCATTGGACTTCAACGACTCCGGGCGAAGATAAAAAGATGGATGAGTTTGGCAATTATACTACCTATCTGAGAAGTGATCCTAAAAGTTCAAATTATATTTTGCGCCAAAATGTAAAATTAGAAGACTATCCTAAGTATTTAAGTACGCGACCGTCTGACGGTTCTTATTGGACTCTCAGTGTTTATCATATTGATGGTAATAAGCTTCAAAAAGAGGATGAACTAGATCTTTATGATACTGTAGAGAACTATGATTCTGATTATCTCCCTAGAGAGTTAAGAGGGATTTATCGTTGGAATAGTAATGAATACTTAGGAATAGACATTCACCATATAAATGATAGACAAGGGAGAAAAACTATTTTTCTTGATTTAAAGACAAGAAAAATTGAGGAAATAAAAAGCTTGACTGATGAATCTCCTTTACCAAAGGTTAGTCTCTTTAATTACTGGTATAGTAATGATAGTGGTATTAATACAATACCTGGTAGTAATCAATTTTCTATAAATAAAAAGGTTCTTGAAAATTCTCAATTTGAGGAAAACACTTCTGCTTACAGGCTATTAGACAAAAAAGAGACATTGACATATATTTTAACCGCTCAAAATAGTGCAGAGAAGTACAGTAAAGAAGCAAGAATTTATAGTTTATTTTTACCAAGCATTAATCCGTTTAACAATACAACTATTCCCTCAGAACTGTCTGTTGACAGTCAGGAGCATATCGTCAACTCTAAAGAAGAGTTTGACAGATACTATGATATTGAAAAGGCTAGGAAGCTGTATCATGAAATAGAATAAGAAAGGAAGAAGATAAAATATCAGACCAAGTGAGAAAATATGCCAAGGGTGAGGAAGTATTTACTAAAGATAAGAAAAGGCTTACTTTGGAAAAAATGACCCCAAAACAGCTTAAAGAGTTTGAAGATTTGATTGGAACTCTTGGAGATAAAACCGCTAGCAAGTTTGGTGAGTACCTGGATAAGACATTTGGTAAATAGGAGACCGATTATGAAATGGACTAAAACAAAAATAGTTATTACCTTGGGAATAGTATTGCTCTCATCTTTACTGACTTGGGCTCTCTACATCTACTGCAATAAACAATATTACGGACAATTCCATAAGTATACAGGTAAAGCAAAGATTGATGATTATGAAATTATTGCGGATGGTGCGGGCGCTATTGTCCATTGGGTTTCAACAACCCCAGAAGAAGATAAAAAGATGGCTGAGTTCGGTAGTTATGCTTCTTACAAAATTGACCAAAGCAGCTCTCACTATATTCTGCGACAGAATGTTAAACTGAAAGAGCTCCCCTTTCGTTTGATGGAAAGACCATCTGAAGGTGCCTATTGGACTCTTAGTGTCTATTATATTAATGACAAAAAACTTGAAGAAGAAAAGGAGATAGATCTCTATAAAGTTGTAGAGAATTACAATTCTAATTATTTACCAGCAGAACTAGGAGGAATTTACACTTGGCAAGGCCAAGACTATTTATGGATAGAAATACGAGATTTAGAGAATCCTAGAAAGACAAAGCCGCTTTTCCTTAATCTAAAGAGTAGAAAATTGGAAGAAAATGAGATTTTAGCTCAAGACTACGTGAGAAAACCTTTTATAAAGCAAGCGACTAATTGGGATCAAAAAGCAAGTGGCATTTATACCACTACTCCTGGTAGAGAAGTGTTGATAGATAAATCCGTTTTAGGACAGACTCAGTTTGATAGTAGTTCGAAGGCTTACAAGCTTTTAGAAAAAAAAGGAACAACAGTATATTTATTAAACTCGAAGAACAGTGCAGAAGATTTTAGTCGAGAAGCAGCTGTCTACAGTCTACTTATGCCGGATACTGTGAATGTATATGAAGCTGTAACCATTCCTCCAGAGGTGTCTGTTGACAGTCAGGAACATATCGTCAACTCCAAAGAAGAGTTTGACAGATACTATGATATTGAAAAGGCTAAGAAGGCTTACCACGAAACAGAATAAGCAAGACAAGTTATTATGAAGCCAGCGAAAATAAAAATCGCTGGTTTTTCTTTTTCCAAGGTCATAATTTCTACCTATAGCAAACAATAATCTCAGTCAATAGTGTTGTTAAAATAGGGCTTTTGGATTGGTTGATGAAGTTGGTTATAGTTTTAAACTATACCAAACTCTGGGAAATTCCAATTATACAGACGGCTTCTTTTCTGTTAAGATAGTTTCAACAACAATTTTTGGAGGACGTTTATGTCAACGACTATCATTGGTTTCCCTCGTTTGGGTGAATTCCGCGAATTAAAATTTACAACTGAAAAATACTTTAGAAATGAAATCTCAGCAGACGAACTCTTGGCAGCGGCGAAAGACTTGCGTGCCAAGCACTGGAACATTGTCCAAGAAAAGGGCATCACTGAAATTCCATCAAATGACTTTTCTCACTATGACAACTTCCTTGATGCAGCTTTCCTCTTCAACGTGGTACCTGCTTCAGTTCAAAACTTGGACTTGACTGACCTTGAGCGCTACTTTGCTTTGGCGCGTGGTTACCAAGGAGAAAAAGGGGACGTTCGTGCCCTTCCAATGAAGAAATGGTTCAACACCAACTACCACTACATCGTTCCTAAGTTTGAAAAAGACACTCAAGTCAAACTTGCAGGTCACAAGATCTTTGATGAGTTCCAAGAAGCGAAAGAACTTGGTCTCAACACTCGTCCTGTCCTTGTGGGTCCATTCACCTTCCTTCAATTGTCAGACTTTGAAGAAGGCGTGAAAGCAGAAGACTTCGTAGACAGCTTAGTAGCTGCTTACCAAGAAGTCTTTGCTAAATTAGCTGAACTTGGTGCGACTCGTATTCAACTCGACGAAGCGGCTCTTGTCAAAGACTTGACTGCTGAAGAAAAAGCTCTCTTCTTGAATCTCTACAACAAACTCTTGGCTGACAAAAAAGGTCTTGAAGTTTTGCTTCAAACTTATTTTGGTGACGTTCGTGACGTTTATACTGACCTTGTCAACTTGCCAGTAGATGCGATCGGTCTTGACTTTGTAGAAGGTAAGAAAACTCTTGAATTGGTTAAAGGTGGCTTCCCAGCTGACAAGACTCTTTATGCGGGTATTGTCAATGGTAAGAATATCTGGCGTAACAACTATGAAAAGAGCTTGGAAATCTTGGATCAAGTTCCAGCTGAAAAAGTTGTCTTGACGACTTCTTGCTCTCTTCTTCATGTACCATTTACAACTGCTAACGAAGATTTTGAACCAGCTATTTTGAACCACTTCGCCTTTGCGGTTGAAAAATTGGGTGAATTGCGTGACTTGGATGCTATCCGCAACGGTCAAGGCGCAGAAGCACTTGCAGCTAACAAAGAACTCTTTGCGACTGAACGTGTTGGTGAAAATGCGGAACTTCGTGCGCGTATCGCTGGATTGACAGACGCAGACTATACTCGTTTGCCAGCCTTTGCAGAACGTGAAGCTATCCAAGAAGATGCCTTCAAACTTCCAGCTCTTCCAACAACAACGATTGGTTCATTCCCTCAAACAAAAGAAGTTCGTGCCAAACGTTTGGCCTTCCGTAAGGGCGAATTGACCCAAGAAGAATACGATGCCTTTCTTGCTGAAACCATCGACGAATGGATTAAATGGCAAGAAGAAGTTGGATTTGATGTGCTTGTACACGGTGAGTTCGAACGTAACGACATGGTTGAGTACTTCGGTCAAAACTTATCAGGTTACCTCTTCTCTAAGAATGGTTGGGTACAATCATACGGTATGCGTGGGGTGAAACCACCAATCATCTGGGGTGATGTCACTCGTCTTAACCCAATCACTGTCAAATGGTCTAGCTATGCTCAAAGCCGTACTGACAAACCTGTTAAGGGTATGTTGACTGGACCGGTTACCATCCTCAACTGGTCATTCCCACGTGAAGACATCTCTATCAAGGACTCAACTCTTCAAATCGCTCTTGCGATCAAGGATGAAGTTCTTGACCTTGAAGCTGCAGGCGTGAAGATTATCCAAATCGACGAGGCTGCTCTTCGTGAAAAATTGCCACTCCGTCGTAGCGACTGGTACGAAGACTACCTTGACTGGGCTATTCCTGCCTTCCGCTTGGTACACTCAACAGTAGCGCCAGACACGCAAATCCACACCCACATGTGTTACTCAGAATTTACAGATATCATCCCAGCTATCGACAACATGGATGCGGATGTGATTTCCTTTGAAGCAAGCCGTTCAAACCTTGAAATCTTGGACGAACTCAAAGCGAAAAACTTCCAAACTGAAGTGGGGCCTGGGGTTTACGATATCCACTCACCTCGTGTGCCAAATGAAGGCGAAATCGACCACACTATCGAAGCTATCCTTGCTAAAGTACCAAGCAAGAAAGTTTGGATCAACCCTGACTGTGGTTTGAAAACACGTGGTATCCCAGAAACAAAAGAAAGCTTGATCCGCCTTGTAGAAGCGGCTAAAGCAGCTAGACAAAAACTGAATTAATATTATTTCTACATTTAAACTCAGCTCTGATAAACCTGCAACAAAGCTGTTTGCAGGTTTGTTATAAGCTGCTAATTAGTAGATTGAAAGGAATGTTATCTCTATGGTGAATCGCCAAACTCCTAGTCTCTCATTTGAAGTATTTCCTCCTAATCCGGCAGTAGGCAATGATAAGATTTTTCAGGCGTTGAGGGAGATGCAAGATCTGGCTCCCCACTTTATCAGTGTGACTGCCAGCAATAATAAATTTGATATTGAGGAGACAACGGTTCGTTTGGCTGAGTTCATCTCCAATGACCTTGAGATTCCGACGATTGCCCATTTGCCAGCTGTTTATCTAACCAAGGAAATGGTGTCCAATATCTTGCAGGCTCTGGATCGTGTTGGGGTCAATCAGATTTTGGCTTTGCGGGGCGATATTTTTCCAGATGTGGCTCCTAAGGATGATTTTAAATATGCGACTGACTTGATTGAGTATATCAAGACAGAAGCACCACATTTTGACATCATCGGTGCTTGCTATCCAGAGGGGCACCCAGACTCACCAAACCAGATCTCAGATATTCAGAATCTCAAGAAGAAAGTGGATGCGGGCTGCTCTAGTCTTGTCACTCAGCTCTTCTTTGACAATGAACGTTTCTATGATTTCCAAGATAAGTGTACCTTGGCTGGGATCGATGTTCCGATTCATGCAGGGATTATGCCTATTCTTAACCGCAATCAGGCTTTGCGCCTGCTCAAGACCTGTGAAAATATCAACTTACCAAGGAAATTCAAGGCTATTCTGGATAAATATGAACATGATCCAGAATCCCTGCGGACAGCTGGTTTAGCCTATGCGGTGGATCAGATTGTTGATTTGGTGACCCATGATGTAGCAGGGATCCATCTCTATACGATGAATAACGCGGCAACAGCTTACCATATCTATAAGGCGACCCATGCGCTCTTTAACCATACCCCATCCGTTCAATCTTTTTAAGATGAATGAAGAAACCACTAATCAGATTCATTTGCTGTTTAGTGGTTTTTGTTTATAGGTTTTGATCATTTAGAAGCTGATAAATGATAGAGTCGTTCTTTTCTTGCTTGCCAAACTGTCTCTTTTTGTTTATATTAGTTCTATAAGGTTTCTTGGAGGCGTTTGCATGACGAAAAATCAGTTGAGGTTGAAATTGCTGGGAAGTCCGAGTGTCTTTCTCAATCAAGAGGAAGTCTTTTTTCCTTTTGCCAAAATCAATGCTTTGCTCTATTATCTCCATATCAATGGAACAGTCAATCGGGAGGAGATTGCAGGAATCCTCTGGGAAAATAAGGACAATCAGACTGCCAAAAAGAATCTGCGCAACACCATTTATCAGGCTAACAAGCTATTGGGAGGAGAATGGATTATTGCTCCCAACCGGACTGTGCTATCGCTTAATCCCGAGTGTGTGATTGAAAGCGATGTAGAACTTTTCACGGACCATCCAGCGGAGTGTCTGTCGCTCTATCAGGGTGATTTTCTGCAGGGCTTCTATCTCAAGGACAGTGAAGCCTTTGACTATTGGGTGTCCAAGATGCGGACGCGATATGAGCAGCTCTATATTCAGGCTTGCTACCAAAAGTTGGAAAAAGATCCGTCGAATTTGGAAGAATCAGAGCGAAATCTGCGTCGTATGATCAGTATTGATGAGTTTGATGAGAAGAATTATCATCTGCTGATGAAGCTCTATCAGGAGAATGATCGATCTGGTAAGGTGATTGAGACTTATTATAAATTGGTCAATCTCTTGGACAAGGAATTGGGGATTAGTCCGAATGAAGCAATTCAACAGCTGTACCATGAAGTGATGGCTAAGGATCGCAGTGAGCGTAAGATCAAGCAATTTTTACGTAATACAGACCACTTTTTTGGCCGAGTGGGTGAAATCAAGCGTTTGGAATCTTATTTTTCTAAGATTATAGAGAGGCAAGAACCTCGTGCGCTGCTCTTAGTCGGTGGTACTGGCATCGGCAAACGGACAGTGACTCGACAAGTACTGGCTAATCAGGCCAAGTATTTCCAGATTGTTATGGCAGAGTGCTTCAAGGAAGAAATGACGGTTGGATTGCAGCCTTGGCGCAGTCTGCTAGATGGCTTGGGCGACTTAGTCATTCAGCATCAGATCCTTTCGACCAGCCAGTGGCAGGTTATTTTGGATAGTTATTTTCCGATGATGGCAGGTGAAGCTTCGGATCTTGAGTTGAATACAGATCGTCTGGCTCGGTTTGTGCTGGATATTTTGCAAAAGATTTCTAAGAAAAAGGCTTTGGTGATCTTGGTTGAGGACTGTCACTGGATGGATGAGGCAAGTGTGGCTGTTTTAGAGCAGGTTATGAACCATTTGAGGGATTATCCAGTAGCCTTTGTGTTGACCAAGCATCTGAGTACACCACCTTATCTTGGACGTTTTTTCAATCGCTTATTGCTTCGTAGCCAGCTAGACTGCATTGAACTGCAGCCACTGGATTTTAAGGCAAGTGTGGCTTATTTACAGGCCCAGACTGGACAGTTAGTCATATCTGAAGAACGGCTTGAGGCTATTTATCGGGTCAGTCAAGGCATCCCTTTCTTTCTGTCGGAGTATGCGGAGCAGCTTTTGCGAGGTGAAAAATTCCAGCCATTAACCTCAGTTATTAAAGCAAAACTATCTCTAAAATTAGGCTATTTGAGCAGCCAGGAGGAGGAATTGGTTGACTATCTGGCTTGCTTTAATTCCCCTGCTTCGGTAGCGCTCTTAGCTCAGTTGCTAGGCCTATCTGTGGAAGAAGTAGTCGAAATTGCTGAAGGATTTGGGCAAAAACAGCTTTTAATAGAAGAGGAGCAGGAGGAATTGGTTTTACGATTCAGCCAGGAGCTTTTGCGGATTTATGCTTATGAGCGCTTGCCGCTTGCCAAGAAGCGGATGCTACATCACCAGATTGCCCAAGGCATGGAAGACCAGCTAGGAGCCTCTCTCTATCATGCTCGGTTGCTCAATGACATCGCCTATCACTACAAGCTGTCCAAGCAGCCGATTAAGTCTCTGGAGTATGAGTTGCATTATCTCGAGGCTACCTTGCAGTTCCATCATGAGCTCTTTCCGATTTATTCGCGGGAGTTTGGCTTTATCGAAAAGACGGATGATAGCAATCAGTCCGCAGTTTTGGACCAGTTTGACCGTATCCGTCGGGAGATAGAGGGCTTAGAGAGAAAACACCAGAATCACAAAGATTTTCAGCTATTGGTTCTCCGCTTTCTCTATCTGGAAGGGCGCTATGCTATCCGGACGGGGAATTACCAGCAGGGAATGGACAACATCCAGCAGGTGATTGCTTCTGCTAAAGAGCTGCAGCAGATGGAGTTTCTCCTAGAAGGCTATCGGCAGATGATTTACTATTGCATCCAGACGGAGAATATTCCTGAGATGCGCTACTATACGGAGTTGGCTCTGGATGCTTCAGTTCAGGCCAATAATCACGAAGCTATTGCAATGAATCTTCGACTCAAGGGACTGTATCATCTCATGATTGGAGATGAGGAGCAGTCACTCCGCCATCTTTACCAGTCTATCGATTGCTTTAGTTTGACGGCTTCGTTGCGCTCAAAGTATTCGATTCAGATTGCGGCGGCTCTAGATTATCTGGCAGAGATTGAGCAGATTCGTGGGAATTTCACGACAGCGCTGGCTCATCAGAAAGAGGCGATTGAGTTGACGGAAAATAAAACAGCAGAGCCTTCGATTTTTGCTTTCTATATAGGCTTGGGTCTGACTTATTATCAGCTAAAGGATTATGAACAGGCGGAGCGAATCTTGTTGAAAGCGAAAGCAGCCCTGAAGTCGCTCAGCTTTCCTTGGAAGGAGACCCAGCTGGAAGTTTATTTGGCCTTGATTGGCTGCGAGAAGGGAGATTACCAGCCGGTGCTTGATCTGCTGCGGAAAAAGGATAGTCTCATTAGTCGCTATGGCAATCCGCGGGACAAGGGCTTGATCTACTATCTGATGGCTGTGATCAAGTATCGCCAGCTGGCTGGCAGCTTGCAAGAAGCCGGTTTTGAAAATTTATTAGCTCAGGACTTTGAAACCTACTATGAAACGGCCAAGAGTCAACTCAATCCTTATCGTGACCGCCACCAGCTAAAGGAATTAGAAAGCTTACGCCGGACCTTGTCTCAATAATTGAACATCAAAAGAGGATGAAAGCAATGTTCATCCTCTTTTGATGTTTGTAATGAAGTTTTTAAATCCCCATTAGTCATGTACTTGCGCCCAGACTTGGGTCAGGTAAAAGACAAAACTTGCCGCTAGGTTGGCCGTGTGGTTATCTATATCGTGAGGGGGAGAGACTTCGACGATGTCAAAGCCGATTAGCTTGCCTGAAGCAGCGATGTGCTGGAAGACCAGCACAGCCAGATTGGGGTCTACCCCCAGTGACTGGATGGCACTGACACCAGGAGCAGCGCCAGCTGCAAAGCAGTCAATATCAATGGTTAAATAGACCTGCTCTTTATCGGCTAGGAAAGCATCAACTACCTTGCAGACTTCCTTATGTCCCATTTGGTACATATCCATTCCAGTCAGGAACTGGATAGCCTTGGATTTGGCTACAAAGTCAAAGAGAAAGAGATTGTTATTGTGCTCCTGAATCCCTAGGATGAGGTAGTTAAAGATCTGTTTCTGAGCTAAGGTATCATCAAACATTTGACGAAAACCGGTACCGGAGTTGGGGCCCGTCTGATCGTAGGGGCGTAGGTCAAAATGGGCATCCATATTGATCACAGCTAAGTTTTGGCCAGGATTTAGTGACGACTTAAGACCTAGATAGTTGCCGTAGGCTGTTTCGTGACCGCCGCCTAGAACGATGGGTCGGAGATTAAGCTCTCGCAGGCGTTTGACTGCTCGCGCCAAGCTTTGCTGCAGTTGTTCCAGAGAGCGGTTAGGCCCGTCAATATCGCCAACGTCAAAGACGCGAACGTTTCTACCTAGATGCCAAGGAAGCTTGGCCAGCTGAGTTCGAATGGCTTGAGGACCTTCAACTGCGCCCACTCGGCCGTTATTGATATAGACGCCCTTGTCGCTCTTGAAGCCAATCAGGGCAAAGTTCACCCCTTCAAAAGGAGTTAAGCTAGGATCATTTAAGTCCAGAAACTCAATGACCATGCCCCACTTAGCAGTATATAGATTGTCCTCTGGACCTCGCTGATAGTAACGGTTGTCTAGCTGATAGTAATCTTCTAACATGATTTTGTCCTTTTCCATAACGATAGTTGCGACTTTATTATAAGAGTTTCTGCTAAGCCTGTCAATGACTTTTGGCGGGAAAAGAAGCCCAGCTGCATGAGAGCGGGCTTCTTTAGAAAGTCATCAGCTTTAGAATTGAATGCTCAAGTCCACAGCCTTTTCAACGGCTGCTAGGAATTCATCGCTCTCAATCAGCTCAGAAGCCTTGTTGAGCTCTTCGTAGATTTCGATGTCCTTGTCAAACTCGATAAAGCGGACATGCTGACGGAAGAGGTCATAGGCTGGCTTGGTCCCTTTGCCCAGTTCATGGTTTTCTGGTTTCAGATCCAGAGCTTGGCAGGCTGCCATGATTTCTGTTGCTACGATGCGGCGAGAATTCTTGAGAATTTCAGCTGCCTTGCGTGCTGCAGTAGTTCCCATGCTGACAAAGTCTTCTTGGTTTTCACAAGATGGGATAGAGTCTACGCTGGCTGGATGAGACAGAACCTTGTTTTCAGAAGCAAGCGAAGCACAAGCATACTGAGTAATCATAAAGCCAGAGTTGAGTCCTGGGTGTTTGACCAAGAAGGATGGTAGCTTGCTCAATTGGCTGTTGACTAGACGCTCTACACGACGCTCGGATACATTTCCGATTTCAGAAATAGCGATGCCGAGGAAGTCGAATGGCTGAGCCATTGGTTCACCGTGGAAGTTGCCGCCTGAGATAACATGACCTTCCTTAGTAATGATAGGGTTGTCTGTAACGGAGTTGATTTCAATCTCAACCTTGGTCTTGACATAAGCGATAGAGTCCTTGCTGGCACCATGAATCTGTGGAATACAACGCAGGGTATATGGATCTTGGACCCGCTGTTGAGTGGCTACGGTCGTATTTCCACTGCCTTCCAGAAGGTTGCGGATATTGCGGGCTGTAGCCAGCTGTCCGCTTTGAGGACGGATGGTATGCAGGTCTTCTTCAAATGGACTGGTAATACCATTGTGGACCTCCATGGAAAGGGCGCCAGCGACATCTGACAATTTAAGCAGCTGGATGGCATCGTAGGTAGCCAGAGCTCCGATACCTGTCAGGACAGTCGTTCCGTTAATCAGCGCCAGCCCTTCCTTGGCTGCTAGAGCAATTTTCTCAATACCAGCCTTGTCCAAAGCTTCTTGGCCAGAGAACAGTTGACCTTGATAGTAAGCGTGGCCCAGTCCTAGCATAGGCAGAACCATGTGAGCCAGCGGTGCCAAGTCGCCAGAGGCACCGAGAGAGCCTTTTTCTGGAATAAATGGCACGACGCCTTTATTGAGCAATTCTAGAAGTTTTTCGACAGTAGAGAGACGGATACCAGAATAGCCCTTGACTAGAGAATTAATCCGAATTAACATGATAGCACGAACTGCATCTTCAGGAAGAGGATCGCCAAATCCTGAAGCATGGGTGCGAATCAAGTTTTCCTGCAGCTGAGTCGTATCTTCTGGCGAGATGCTGACATTGCAGAGGGAGCCAAATCCAGTCGTAACACCGTAGACTACCCGCTTTTCGCGGACGATGTCATCTACGATTTTACGGGAAGCTTCTACAGCTTTCTTAGCTTCTTGGTTTATTTCGCAGATAGCTCCATGACGAGCTACTGCAATGACATCTTCTAAAGTAAGGTGTTCGCCATCCAAATTGATTACATGTGTCATAAGATTCATTCTCCTTTTTGTTCAAGAACTTTATTTTTACAAATCAGTACTATATAGATATAGTAGACTGCGCTGGCGACAAGGACACCGATGAGACCATAGACATAGTTCATTGGATTTTCACCCCAAATCATGACGAGGCTGATTAGAACCGCTAAAATTGGGATGACAGGACCAAATGGAACGCGGAAGACCACTTTCTTATCTGGATATTTCTTTCTCAATACCAATACGGCTAGAGCAGTTGGGATGTATTGGAAGAAGCGGAAGACTACGCTGAGAGCCGCTAATACTTCAAATGTTCCTGTAAAGAGCAGGGCAATGGCCAAAAGTCCAGAGATAATAATGGCAATTACAGGGGCGTTTTTGGCGTTGGTTTCAGCGATTTTTTTAGGTAACAAGCCTTCATCTGCAATGGCTGCACCATAACGTGGGACCATGATAGATTCCCCGATGTTAAGTCCAGCAATAGAGATCAGCGCTCCGATAGAAACAATCCATGCTCCAGCAGGGCCAATCATTTCGACAAAGGCGTCTTGCACAGAGGCATCTGTTTGTAGGATTCGGCTACCTAGCATGGCGATAGTTCCTGCGATAATCAGCATATAGAGAACAGATACAATACTGATAGAGCCCAAAATAGCCCGAGGCACATTCTTTTCTGGGTTGCGCATTTCACCAGCAACGATAGACATGGTTTCAAATCCGATGAAACCGTAGAAAATGTAGATCGCTGTACTAGAGATGGCTTTCATGATATCCACGCCAGGTTCTAGCTGAAGAAACGGAGTGAAGTTTCCTTTGTCAATTCCTCCTTTGATGAAGAAAATCGCACATAGACTGAAAGCGACAATTGGGATGAGCTTGGCTACAGTCGCGGTCAAGGTGAACATTTTGGAGGTCTTAAGACCTGAGATATTCATCAGACTGAGTAGGATAATCAGGCTCACACTGAGTAAAAGTTCATAGGGGGCAAAGGATTTAAAAGTAATGACAAAAAGTCTCGCAAATCCTGCTGCCATTGCTGACCAAGCGATGATGGTAACCGCCCAGCCTAGGAAGCCAACATTAAATCCGACAAAGTCTCCAAAGGCTGCTTTGGAATATTGGAAGGCTCCGCCGTTTTTATTAAAATAACCAGCAGTCTCTGCCAAGCAGACTGCTAGGAGAATAACGAGGAGGGCGGTTCCAAGCATGACAGCTAGAGAGGCAGGACCAAGTCCTTTATAAATCTTTTGCGGTAGGAGGAAAATCCCTGAACCGATAACGGCATTGATACCGTAGAGAGTAGCGCCAGAAAAGCTGAATTTCGCTTTTTCCTGTTCTTGTTCTTGTGCAGTGAGTTTAGTTGCATCCATAATAATGTTTCTCCTTTAGAGATGTGGGATCCTTTCCAAGTAAAGATAGAACGATAATAGGACTCCTTGTATCTTTACTTAGTAGGGATATGGGTCAAACCAGCCCATATAGCAAGGGGAGCACCCGTTGGCTGGTTAGTCGAAAACATTATTTGCAGCTCAGTTTCCTGAGCCTCTTTTTCCACTATCAGAAGTTGCCCTGTCTCTAGGTTAAGCGATGGCAGGCCTGTCCCTGTCACCATCAAATCACTCAAGGCATAGATAAATTGAATTGCTTCATCTTGACTAAGCTCTTCTCTATCTGAGATGGCAAGCATCTGTCCCTGATAATGGTCGCTGTAGATTAAGTTAAAGTCGGTACAAGTCCCACGACTTGTGATAGAATCACTCCCTTCGAAAAAATAGGGGGTAAAGGGAGCTAGAACCGTTTCCTCCTGCCGGCTGGCATTGTGGAGATGAAGTGTGTGGTCCAGGCTCATGAGAATGCGGTGAAAGCCGCTGAGGTCAGAAAACTGACTTTCAGCTAACTCCACAGTTGCTGTTGAGAGTCGATAGTCAAAGTTCCGCTTGCCATAGTGGCCAGTTGGCGGGGAAAGATAAAGTTGTTTTGTCTTTCCCCCTGACCAATCGGAAACTTGAAAATCGTTTGATTTTAGAAGGGTTATATGTGTCATTTTTGGTATTTATTAGAACAAACCGCTGATATTGCCATCTTTGTCGACGTCAATCTTTTCGCTGGCTGGCACTTTAGGCAATCCTGGCATGGTCATGATTGCACCAGTCAGAGCAACGATGAAGCCTGCACCAGCAGAAACTTTGAGCTGGCTGATCGTCACGACAAAGTCTTTAGGTGCGCCCAATTTCTTAGCATCGTCTGAGAAAGAGTACTGAGTCTTAGCCATACAGATAGGATAGTTGGAGAAGCCCAGCTCTTCCAGCTGTTTGAGCTCGCGCTTAGCGGCAGGAGTCAGGCGAACGCCCTTGCCTCCATAGACCTTGGTAACGATCTTGTTTAACTTGGTTTCAATGGAGTCCTCTTCATTATATACAAATTGGAAGTGATTGTCTCCTTCGGCCAATTCAACGACTTTTTCAGCCAATTCTTTACCGCCGGCTCCGCCATTTGCCCAAACGTCGGAAATTACTACGTCAACTCCGCGTTTTTGGCAGGCGTCATAAACTGCTTGCAATTCTGCTTCGGTATCCAGCGGGAATTTATTGATGGCAACGACTGCTGGCAGGCCATAAACATCTTGAATGTTTTCCAGATGTTTTTCCAAGTTTGGCAGTCCGTCTACAACGGCTTGGACATTTTCTTCAGCCAGGTCACTCTTAGCCACACCACCGTGCATCTTGAGAGCGCGGATAGTAGCAACCAGAACTACAGCCGATGGACGAAGACCAGATGTACGACACTTGATATCAATGAATTTTTCAGCACCGAGGTCAGCACCAAAACCAGCTTCTGTGACTGCATAGTCGCCATATTTGAGAGCTAGCTTGGTAGCTAGGACACTGTTACAGCCATGAGCAATGTTGGCGAAAGGTCCGCCGTGAATCAAGGCTGGTGTATGTTCCAGGGTTTGAACCAAGTTTGGATGGATAGCGTCTTTGAGCACAGCCGCCATAGCGCCACCAGCTTTCAGATCCTTAGCAGTTATTGGCTTACCTTCAAAGCTGTAGCCAATGATGATTTTTTCCAAGCGGTTCTTGAGGTCGGTGATATTTTCTGACAGACAGAGAATAGCCATAACCTCAGAAGCAACTGTAATGTCAAAACCGTCTTCACGCGGAACACCATTGACCTTGCCCTGCAAGCCATCTACAATGTGGCGAAGTTGCCGGTCATTCATATCCACTGCCCGCTTCCAAGTGATGCGGCGAGAATCAATGCCTAAGGCATTGCCATGGTGGATGTGGTTGTCAATGAGGGCTGCCAGCAGGTTGTTGGCAACACCGATGGCATGAAAGTCACCAGTGAAGTGGAGGTTGATGTCTTCCATGGGCACAACTTGAGCGTGCCCACCGCCAGCAGCTCCGCCCTTGATACCAAAGACAGGTCCGAGTGAAGGCTCCCGCAGAGCGATAACAGCTTTTTTACCGATAGCAGCTAGAGCATCGACCAATCCGACAGATGTCGTGGTCTTGCCTTCTCCGGCTGGTGTCGGAGAAATAGCTGTCACGAGAATCAGTTTGCCGTCGGGCTTGTCTTTTAAGGCTTCTAGTTGGCCGGCACTGATTTTTGCCTTGTAATTTCCATAAAGAGACAAGGCGTCTTCATCAATTCCTAGCTTTTCTGCTACCTCTTTGATGGGCTTCATTTGAACCGAATTCGCAATTTCAATATCTGATAAAACCATATTGTTACCTCTTGAGAAAAGGAAGTCCATTCCTAGAAAGAGTGGACTTCTCTTCCTTTTATCTAATTAGACAACTTTCAAAATTTCTTGATAAATATCATCTGCTAGAGAGCAGCCTTTTTGCAGTAGCCCTTCACCCTTGCTGCGATAGTCTGCGACGAATGCTTCATCCTTGACACCTGACAGGTTGATGAGGACATTGAGCCAAGCTCCTTGCAGACCAGCCTTAAGGTTGAGAGCTGCTACTCCCAGGTCGCTGGCAGCATTGGTATTGGACTTACCGACAGCCTTTTGAGTTGTTTGCAGGGCAGCCAAGATGTCTTCCATCATGCCATAAGGTGACTTGGTCGCTTCCTTGAGGGCTTGTTGCATAGCTTCCCGACGGGCAGCCTTGTCTTCGTCTGTCTCCTTAGGCATATCAAAGACGGCTGAGACTAGATTGAAGGCTTCAGTGTCCTTGTCAATAGCTGCGAGCAAGCTTTCTTGCAGGCGTGCACTTTCTGCGTGCACTTGAGCAATTTCTGCTTCAAATTCTGCGTATTTTTTCTTGCCAAGGGTCAATTCACAGACCATCTTAGTCAGGGAAATACCGTTCGCTGCGGAAAGAGCAGCGGCAGAGCCGCCTCCTGGTGCAGGAGCGTCTGATCCGAGGACTTGGGCAAATTCTGTCAAGCTTAAATCTACTAATTTCATAGGTTTCTGTCCTCCTAGCCCAGCAAATGGTTTTCCAGAACTTGCTTGCCGTAGTCAAAGTCTTCGATTTGCAGATAGTATTCTGCTGCATCAATCAAAGCCTTAGCTGGCGCCAAACCAATGACTTCTGAGCCGAGGATTCCAACTCCGTAGCGCTTAGCTTCAAAGCGAACAGTTTCAAAGACACGATAGAGTGGGAATTTTTCCAGATTGACCATGTTGATGGAAACCTGAGCAATGTTGCGGTCTTCCAGCATAACGCCAATCGCTTTACAGTACTTGTAGCCACCGCTTGATCCACGGATGATTTTGGCAATATTGTTGGCAATTTCCAGATTGTCTGTATCCAAGTTGATGTTGTAGGCGATGAGCGGCATTCTAGCACCAACAGCAGTGACACCAGCAGTTGGGTGAATCTTTCTTTCACCGTAGTCAGGCGCCCAGTCTGGTTCCAAGAGTTTTTCAGGCATGCCTTCAAACTGTCCTTTACGAACCTTAGCCAAGTTCTTACGCTCTGGACGAGTCGCTGCATCTTCATAGAGGAAGATAGGAATACCGAGCTCACGATTGATCCGCTCAGATACTGTCTTCGCAATTTCTACGCATTCCTCACTTGTTATGTCCTTGATAGGTACAAAAGGCAGGACATCAGTTGCGCCCATACGAGGGTGTTCACCTTGGTGCTTGGTCAAGTCAATATTTTCAGAAGCGTATTTGACCAAACGGAAGGCAACTTCCTGAATGTTTTGATCATCGCCGACCAAGGTAAAGACGCTGCGGTTGTGGCTGGCATCAGAAGAGTGGTCCAAAAGTGTTACACCTGGCACGCTCTTAGCTGTTTCCACTAGACCGTCAATGACCGCTTGGTTGCGGCCTTCAGAAAAGTTAGGAATACATTCAACAATTTTTGCCATAAGATATTACCTCGTGATATCAATAATTTTAATTTATAATATGAACTTAATAAAGCAGACCCTCCTCCTGAGCCAGGTTGATACCCAGCTCAGGTCGGAAGTTGGGGGACAAGTTTTTCCTATTCGAACAATTTCTTAACAGATTCTTTGACCAAATCTTCGTCAGTTAAGTACGGAATGGTGATGTGGTCTGTTCCTTCATGGAGACGGTTGTACTCGATAGCTGTCTCGATAGCATGCTCATTGCGAGCCCAGTTACGACGAGCGACTCCACCAATCGTATCCCAAGCGATAGCAGATTTGATGATTTCATCGATGCGTTCGCTGCCGTCCAGTACCAAGCCAAAGCCACCGTTGATTGCTTTACCGATACCAGTTCCACCACCGTTGTGGAGAGCTACCAGACTCATACCGCGAGCTGCATTACCAGCGTAACATTGCACAGCCATGTCGCAGGTAACATTAGAACCGTCCTTGATATTAGAAGTTTCACGGAATGGAGAGTCAGTACCAGATACGTCGTGGTGGTCACGGCCGATCATGACAGGACCAATCTTGCCTTCGCGGACTAATTCATTGAACTTGAGGGCGATATTGACACGGCCCATACAGTCTTGGTAGAGAATCCGAGCCTGAGTTCCAACAACTAGCTGGTTCTTTTCTGCATCTCGGATCCAGTTGTAGTTGTCGCGGTCTTGGTAGCGGCGGTTAGGGTCAATCACTTCCATAGCTGCATGGTCGGTAGCGACTAGGTCTTCGTGCTTACCGCTCAGACATACCCAACGGAAAGGACCGTAACCATAGTCAAAGAGCATAGGCCCCATGATATCTTCTACATAAGATGGCCAGATGAAGCCGTCTTTGTCGTCAAAGCCATTCTTAGAAATTTCCTTGATGCCAGAGTCATAGACTGCCTTCATAAAGGCATTACCGTAGTCAAAGAAGTAGGTGCCATTGCTAGTCAGGGTCTTGATTGCCTTGAAGTGACGTTCCAAGGTTTGGTCAACCAACTTAGCAAAGGTTTCCTTGTCTTCAGCCAGGAGGCGAGTCCGCTCTTCAAAGCTGATACCAGCTGGACAGTAGCCGCCGTCGTAAACATTGTGGCAAGAAGTTTGGTCAGACAGCAGATCTACATGGATATTGTTCTCGTTGACGTATTCTAAGAGATCTACAATGTTACCATGATAGGCAATGGAAGTTGATTCGCCAGCTTCCAGAGCTTTTTGTGCCAGCTCAATAGCTTCTTTTGGACTTTCAGCCAATTGGCTAATCCAGCCTTGAGAGTGACGAGTTTCAATCCGAGATTGGTCTACTTCAGCTATAATTGCTACTGCTTTAGCGATTTCAGCTGCTTTCCCTTGAGCTCCACTCATACCGCCCAGACCAGAAGAAATGAAGAGTTTGCCAGTCAGGTCGCCGTCGTCAGCTACACCCAGTTTCAAACGTCCAGCATTGAGGAGGGTGTTGAACGTACCATGGACGATACCTTGAGGGCCGATGTACATCCAACCGCCAGCTGTCATTTGACCGTAGTTGGTGACACCCATTTCTTCTGCAATTTCCCAGTCCTTCATATTGTCATATTCACCGACCAAGAGGCCATTAGTGATGATAACGCGAGGTGCTTCTGGTTTGGATTTGAAAAGTCCGAGCGGGTGGCCAGATTCCACGACCAGGGTTTGATGGTCGGTCATGACTTCCAAGTATTTCTTGATCAAGTTGTACTGCATCCAGTTAGCGCAGACAGATCCAGTTTCTCCGTAGGTAACCAATTCATAAGGATAAAGAGCGATTTCAAAGCTTAGGTTGTTGTCAATCATGACCTGCATAGCCTTAGCTGCGGTGCAGTTCCCTTTGTACTCGTCAATTGGTTTACCGTAGATGCGTTCTTTTGGACGCCAACGGTAGCCATAAATCCGTCCGCGAGTTTTCAGTTCTTCCAGAAATTCTGGAATCACTTCCTCATGGAATCTCTTTGGAATATAGCGAAGGGCATTTTTAAGAGCAATTTCGGTTTGAGCTTGAGTCAAACGGAAGCCCCGGTCAGGTGCTCGACGGATGCCTTCTTGGAAAACTGTTTTTTCAGGTAATACATCGTCTAATTTGACGGTCATTGCTGCTGCAATATCTTGTTCGCTGTAGAATGACATGTTTATTTCCTCCTTGTAAAATAACTTAAGATTTGACCTTATTGTATAACAGCGCCGTCAGTACAAAGTCAAGAAAATATTTCTAAAGATAAAAAATATCAATATATCCAATATATATTGGTTTTTGACTATAATTTGACGATAGTGTATTATGATGGAAAGCGAATAAGTTGGAAAATGAATGGAGGAACAAACATGACTGCTGATTTACTATTAACTCACTTTAATCAAGTCTTCTGTCCCAAGGATCTCGGACATCCACTTTTTGGCGAGGAGATGAAGGAAGCTCAAGTCTTGGAAGACGGCTACATTGCAGTCAAAGACGGCAAAATCCTAGCAGTTGGCAGTGGAGAGCCAGATGCCAGTCTGGTTGGACCAGATACTAAGATTCAGTCTTATGAGGGCAAGATTGCCACACCTGGCTTGATCGACTGTCACACTCACTTGGTCTACGGTGGCAGCCGGGAACATGAATTTGCCAAAAAATTAGCAGGTGTCCCTTATCTGGAAATTCTTGCTCAAGGCGGCGGTATTCTCAGTACAGTCCGGGCGACAAGAGAAGCTTCTTTTGACACTCTCTATGATAAGTCCAAGAGACTGCTGGACTATATGCTGCTGCATGGGGTGACGACTGTTGAGGCTAAGAGTGGCTACGGTCTGGACTGGGAAACAGAGAAGCGCCAGCTGGATGTCGTTGGAGCTTTGGACCGTGACCATGATATTGACCTCGTTTCTACCTTTATGGCTGCCCACGCCGTTCCACCAGAATATAAGGGACGATCTCAGGAATATCTGGAGCTTATCGTCGAGGAAATGCTGCCTAGGGTAAAAGCAGAAAATCTAGCTGAGTTCTGTGATATCTTCTGTGAAAAAGGCGTCTTTACAGCTGACGAGTCGCGCTACTTACTTTCTAAGGCTAAGGAAATGGGCTTCAAGCTTCGTATCCATGCTGATGAAATCGAATCTATCGGTGGGGTAGATGTAGCAGCTGAACTGGGAGCAACTAGTGCAGAGCACTTGATGGTAGCAACCGATGAGGGCATTCGCAAGATGGCAGAAGCCAAGGTTATCGGCAATCTCTTACCAGCGACTACCTTCAGTCTGATGGAAGATACCTATGCACCAGCCCGCAAGATGCTGGAAGCTGGTATGGCCATTACCCTGACTACTGACAGCAATCCTGGCTCTTGTCCGACAGCTAACCTGCAGTTCGTCATGCAGCTGGGCTGCTTTATGATGCGCCTGACGCCAGTGGAAGTTCTCAATGCTGTAACCATCAATGCGGCCTATTCAGTTAACCGTCAAGATAAGATTGGCAGCTTTGACACTGGTAAGCAGGCAGATATTACCATCCTAGACGCTAAGAATATTGATTATCCACTTTATTTCTTTGCAACTAACCTGACCCATCAGGTTTATAAAGCAGGCAAACTGGTTGTTGATCAGGGTAGAATCGTCTAATTTTACAAGTCAGTCCCATTTCCATGTGATAGCAAAGATTTTCTTAGAAGTTCTATTGTTGATTATAGAAAAAGCAGATTTGTGTTCAAGAAAAGGTCGTGGCTTAAACACCACGACCTTTCTGTTTTTTATGAGATTAGGATATTGAGCTGGTCTCTTTATCTACCCACACACTGCGTGTAAAGACCATGGAGAATAGTGCCAGAGCTACAAAGCCTGCTCCTACATACCAGTAGGGCATGTCCAGTGTCGTGGAGCGCCCAGATAGGTTGACAATTCCACGAAAGAGCATGCCGGCTGTCATGGTGGCTACAGCTGAGTTCCAGAGGTTGAGGCTGAGCCGAGAGAGATTGGGAATTATTTTCATGAAGAGCAGGAGGAGGCTGCCCCCAACGAGAGGAAGAGCAAAGAGATAGTGCATGTGGACAGATGTTTCCCCGAAGCTGAAGGATTCATAGATTCTGCTGAAAGCAAATAAGAAAATCGTTAGCAGGATGTAGGAAACAGCTGTTTTTTTGAAACGTTTTTTACTGGGATTAGTAACCGATATAGACAATGTCGCTCACCGCCCTTTCTGAAATATTTCCGTTGGTGGTAGGCTTGTTGATGACCTGACCGTTGAAGTACATAGTGGACGATCCGCCACCGTCAAGATTGTAGGCCGTCTTGACGCCATAAGATTTCATGACTTCCGCCATTTCATAGAGGGAAAGTCCCTGACTTTCTGAAGTGCGTCCGTCTGAAACGATGATGATATAGTGGTTTTCGTCAATGATACCGATAGCTGTCCGAGGATTGGAAGACATGGACTGGCCGACTTCGGACTTGGTATCAACGACAATCTCACCATTTTCTACAAGAGATGGGCCGAAAGCCAAGAGATTGACCACACCGTCTTCAACTAGCTGATCGGCAGAGACTTGGTCTTCATAGATAATCTTGAAGGAGCCGTCTTTGTAAATAGCCAAGTCCCCATTACTGGCGTCCTCTCGGATGGTATCACGGTAGACAACACCATTGCGGATGACATATCCGGTAGAATTGGCACCGTAGTAATCGCCATTAACCGCTAGGATAGCCTTGTTATTAGCGGCCGTTTCTGAAGTCTTGGCGGTGACGTTGGTTCCGTAGGTATTATTGGCGAGAGCTGTTTTCAAATATTCAGCGGAGCTGACGGTCACATCGGCAACGTAGACTTGGGTATTATTGACGGTCTTTTCAGTCAGTGAGACCGAGATGTTGTCGTCTGAATAGCTGGTATCTGTCACTGTGGCTGTTTCAGCGGCCTTGCTGGCAGCCTCGGCATTGGATGATGAAGCGGTGCTTGAGACTGTGGAAATAGTCTCTGCAATGACGAAGGTTTTCAGCATAGAATAGCTGAAGGAAGCTGTCAGTAGCAGCCCGAAAATCGAGGCGTAGGCATAGCCTTTCTTTAAAAATTTCATGATGCAGTGTGTGTCCTTTCCTTAAAAATAAATCTCTTTTGTACCATCCAAGAGATGGTAAAGAGCAGCAGTCCGACGATGATTTTGACAATCAGAAGATTGAGACCGAAGACAGCATAGAAGAGGCGAATCAGCAGTGTATCTAGGATAAAGAGCACCAGAGCTAGGCTGAAATAGCTAGTCCCTGTCTTGAGAATGCTGTCGTCGTTCTTAAAGACCAGCCTTTTATTGGTCGAATAGTTGAAGACCGAGCTGGTCACGCGGGCAATCCCATTGGCTAGGAGGATTCTCAGACTGGTTGGGGCAGCAGCTAAAAATAAGAGAGCCAGTGCGTAGACAATGTAGTCCACGACGAAGCTGCTGAGAGAGGTCAGGGCAAATTTAAAGATATTTTTATAAATCATGAGTCCGTCTCTAACAGGTCGGAAGTGGGATCCTTGATTGTCATTGATATAGACCGTCTCAATAGGCACTTCCAAAATGGGATATTCCTTGCTGGCTTCTAAGAGCATGTTCATTTCGTACTCATAGCGCTGGCCTTCAACCTTCAGCATAAAGGGAATCATGTTGGTCGTAAAGGCCCGTAAACCAGTCTGCGTATCGGAGACACCCACCCCAGTCTGAAGCTTGAAGAGAGTCCGAGTCAGGCTGTTGCCAAAGCGGCTGCGCAGAGGCACCTTGCCAGTAAAGGCGCGTGCGCCCAGAATCAGCTGATTGGGATTTTCAGAAGCTTTGTTCGCCACACGGAAAATATCCCAGACCTTGTGCTGGCCGTCTGCATCCGCTGTGATGACGGTTCCGTATTGACCCAGAGACTGGATGTAGGTGAAGGCAGTTTTCAATGCTTGTCCTTTGCCTTGATTGTTTTCGTGATGGAGGACAGTCGCATATTGTTCAGCCTTGTCAAAGACTGTCTGGCGCTTGGCCGAGCTACCGTCATCGATAACAATGATATGAAAATCACTCTTGCTCTGAATTTTTTGAATCAGTTTAATCAAATTATAATCGGGCTCGTAAGCCGGAATCACTAGATAGTCCATATCCATACCTCTTTCTTAGATGATTTGTAGAAAGTATACAGATTGCGGCTTAAAGCTAGCTGATATCAGTTATCTTTAAGAAAAAGTTAAATCATCTTTAAGGAAAAAGTGAGGAAAGTATCTCGTAGGACAAAATAAAAAAACAGAGAGTGGGACAGAAATCGGTAATTCGTTAGAATTCGATTTCGTCGTCCCACCTCCGCACAGTTGAGTAGGGCTGTAAAAGCTGATGAAATCAGCGTAGTAGAGCCCACTCAACCACTGCGTCTTGATCGACAATCCAAAGACAATTGAGAGGCTAGGACTTTTGTCCCAGCCTCTTTAAACATCATTTTACAAACCTGGTGCTTGGCCAAGCTCAGCTGTCAACATCCAGAGCGTCTTTTCAAGGTCTGCCTTAGCACCAACGAAGATATCATTGGTTACATCGTCACCTTCTTCATCCGTCACATCCATAGCTTCTTGGTAAAGATCTGTCAGATAACGGAAGATTTCAATCACGCGCTCCAAGCTTTCTTCAACATTCTTGCTGAATTCGCCAGCTTTTTCCTCAATCTTGCTGTGTTGGATAAACTCTGTCAGAGTTGAATAAGGCTTGCCACCCAGAGTAATCAAGCGTTCGCTGACTTCATCCAAGGTTTCATCAATTGTATCCATGTATTCGTCCATTTTTGGATGCCATACCATGAATCCTGCACCACGCATATACCAATGAACTTGGTGAAGAGCGATACGAGCTGTATAAAGATCTGAAACCACTTGGTTAAGAACTGCTTTTGTTTTTGGTAAAGAATTTTGGTTAGTGAAAGTTGCTACGTCTGCTGCAGCGCCATGTTTTACTTGAGTCATAATGATACCTCTCTTTTTATTTATAATGATTCTAATCTTTATTGATTATGTTTTAATTATAATGCTTCTAATTAAGAAAGTCAAGCCTTAAAACTCAAAATTTTACTTTATTAGAAAAGTTGTAAAATTTCAAAATTTTTCTACTCAAAATCACGAATAAATAAGTATGATACATCTATACTTTTTTCTGGTCGGAACGATTTTAGCCTCATTTCTAGGCTTAGTCATTGACCGCTTCCCTGACCAATCCATCATCTCTCCAAGCAGCCACTGTGACAACTGCAAGCAGATACTCAAAGCACGGGATTTGGTCCCAATCCTGTCTCAGTTGCTTAATGGCTTCCGCTGCCGTTTCTGCAAGATGCATCTCCCTGTCTGGTATGCTGCTTTTGAGTTAGTGCTGGGTTTACTTTTTCTAAGCTGGAGCTTAGGATATCTTTCACTAGCCCAGCTCTTACTGCTAACGATGGGCTTGACCCTAGCTATCTACGATCAGCGTGAGCAAGAATACCCTCTTCTAATCTGGCTGATTTTTCAGTTCTTGCTGATGGCGACAGCGGGTATCAATCCGCTCATGCTCTTCTTTTTAGCCCTAGGACTTCTAGCCTTCTTTTATGATCTTCGCATCGGTGCTGGCGACTTTCTCTTTCTAGCTTCCTGTTCTGCTATTTTCAGCCTGACAGAAATTCTCATTCTCATCCAAATCGCTAGCTTCTCTGGTCTCGCTTGTTATTGCTTTAAAAAGAAAAAAGACAGGCTAGCATTTGTACCCTGTCTCTTGTTTGGTAAAGACAATTGAGAGGCTAGGACTTTTGTCCCAGCCTCAGCGCTTTGTTTAATAACGTTTTTCTTTGGGCCAGGTGCTCATTTCAGCAACAGCTGTAAAAAGCACATCTGTGGATGAGTTGAGGGCAGTTTCGCAAGAGTCTTGGATGACACCGATGACAAAGCCAACGCTGACGACTTGCATGGCCAGATCATTTGGGATGCCAAAGAGGCTACAAGCCACTGGGATCAAGAGAAGCGAGCCTCCAGCCACCCCAGAAGCTCCGCAGGCAGAAATGGCCTCAACGACGCTAAGCACCAGTGCTGTTCCAAAGTCCACTTGGATACCCAGTGTATTGGCCGCTGCGAGGGTCAGCGTGTTGATTGTCACCGCTGCTCCTGCCATGTTGATAGTGGAACCGAGTGGGATAGAGACCGAGTAGGTTTCAGGATTGAGGCCCAAATCTCGACAAAGTTTCATATTAACAGGGATATTGGCAGCCGAACTACGAGTGAAAAAGGCAGTGACGCCACTGACTTTTAAGCAGCGCCAAACCAGTGGATAAGGATTTTTCCGAAGCATAATGAAGACAATCAAGGGGTTAACGACCAGCGCAACAAGAGCCATGGAACCTAGTAATAGGAGAAGGAGCATGCCGTAGCTCTTAAGTGCCTCAAATCCTTTGCCAGAAATGGTCGTGTACACCAGTCCTAAAATACCAAAGGGGGCTAGATTGATGATCCATTCGACAATCTTCGAAGTAATATCTGCCAGTGTTTTCAAGAGTTCTTTACTTTGCTGACTTGCTTCTCGCATGGCCACCCCAAAGACGACTGCCCAAGACAGAATGCCGATATAATTGGCCTTGCTCAAGGCGTTGATCGGATTATCAACAAGATTGAGGAGGAGATTGCTCAGAACTTGGCCGATGCCTTCTGGTGGCCTGACTTCCGAGCTGGCTGCGGTCAGTTCGATGGTTACAGGGAAGACATAATTAGCAAGAACAGCGACAAGGGCAGCCGCAAAAGTCCCAATTAGATAGAGGATAATGACGGTTTTCATATTGCTCTTCTGCCCTTTTTGGTGCTGAGAGAGGGCATTGGCAACGAGGGTAAAAACGAGCAGTGGTGCGATAGCTTTTAGGCCACCGACAAAGATTTGGCCGAGGAGGCTAATGGCGCTGGCTTGTGGAAAGATGAGGGCCAGCAGGGCGCCTGTGACAATCCCAATAGAAATCCGTTTGATAAGATTGGCGCGATTCCAAGAAGAAAGAATTCGATGAAACATAGGAGCTCCCTTTCTAAAATAAACTGCTTTCCACTATACGCTAGAGGTCGTATAAAATCAATATTTTTTGGTATACCCTATATAGAATAAGGCCGCTTTGATGATTATCCGCCGCCCTTTGTGGTATAATGAATACGATTTTTGTGTCTCATAGGAGGAAAGAATGACAGCTAATGGGAATGTTTTCACACGCTATTTCCAGCAATTTGACTGGTCAGCTATTTTAGATGATGTGTTTTCAAAATTCGTCTCTTTGGTCTTTTTGTGTTTACTATTTTGGGTGGCTAAGAAAATTCTCCATCTTTTTGTGACTAGACTGATTGCGCCATCTTTGAAATTATCACGGCAGGATGTCGCTCGGCAAAAGACCATTATGCGCTTAATTGAGAATTTGCTCAATTATGCCCTTTATTTTCTTTTGTTCTACTGGGTTTTATCCATTTTGGGCTTGCCGGTCTCAAGTCTTTTGGCTGGGGCAGGGATTGCCGGCGTAGCCATTGGGATGGGAGCGCAGGGCTTTCTGTCCGACCTAGTCAACGGTTTCTTTATTCTCTTAGAGCGTCAATTGGATGTAGGGGACAATGTTCGCTTGACCAATGGTGCTATCAAGATCGCAGGAACGGTTGTCAGTGTTGGGATTCGGACTACGCAGGTACGCGATGCGGACGGAACTCTTCACTTTGTGCCCAACCGAAATATCACCGTTGTAAGCAATCTTTCCCGTGGCGATATGCGGGTTTTGATTGATATTCCTATCTATGCTGAGACGGATTTGGATGAGATTTATCGGATTATCGCTGCTGTCAATCAGGAAGCTGTGCCAGAACATCCAGAAGTTTTGAAGGAACCTGATATTCTGGGACCGCAAATGACTGCGAGCGGCCAGTTTTATTTTCGAATTAGTCTAATCGTTGCAAGCGGTATGCAAGCGAGCCTGTATCATATTTTCTATAAGCTCTATCATGAAGCCCTGCTAAAAGAAGGAGTGGCTTTGCCAACGTTTGCCCCTGTCACAGGAAATAGTGGCAAAGCTTAGTAGTGGTCATGAGAATAATATCTATCGAAAATAAGGTTTCTAATTACTAAAAGAGGCTGGGACGAAAGTCCTAGCCTCTCAATTGTCTTTGGATTGTCGAGCAAGACGCAGTGGTTGAGTGGGCTCTACTACGCTGATTTCATCAGCTTTTACAGCCCTACTCAACTGTGCGGAGGTGGGACGACGAAATCGAATTCTAACGAATTACCGATTTCTGTCCCACTCTCTTTTTCATTACAGCTTATCCTAGGTCTAACCTGCCTAAATATGACATGCTATGGCAAGTATTGTATAATAGGAAGAGGAGAAGGAGCAGGTATGCAGAATAATCGACTATTTCAGATACTGTACTACATTTTGGAGAGAGGAAAAGTGACTGCAACGGAGCTAGCAGAGAAATTTGAAGTTTCGGTTCGGACTATTTATCGAGACGTGGACTCTCTAAGCAGCGCTGGGGTTCCGATTTATACCACGCAAGGAAAGGGTGGCGGTATAGAAATCGCGAAGGATTATGTCTTGCGGAAGTCCTTGCTGACAGCGGAGGAGAAAGAGCAGATCATGGCGTCCCTGCAAGGTCTGGAGAGCACCAGTCAGCTTTACCAAAGTGACCTGCTTACAAAGCTTTCGGCGCTTTTTCAAATTAAAAATCCCAACTGGATCGAAATCGATTTTAATCACTGGCAAAACGATAAAGCATATGAAGAAAGCTTTCGCCAATTAAAAACTGCGATTCTAGGCAAGCACCTTGTTTCTTTTTCTTACTTTGCTAGTGACGAGCAGGAGACAAGCCGTCGTGTTAAGCCTATACGCTTGTTGTTTAAAAATCAGAGTTGGTATCTTTATGCTTTTTGCCTCTTGCGACAGGAATTCAGGTATTTTAAGCTATCTCGGATGAAAAATTTGGAGCGGCTGGAGGAGAGATTTGAGGACAGCTTTGAAGATGTCGTCTTGGAAAAGGAACTGACCTATGAAAATACCATTAAACTGACAGTCAAGTTTGATCGCAAAGTGGCCTTCAGGGTTTATGATGAACTAAGCGGAGACATTCGGACAGATGCCGAAGGAAATTTATATACAGAAATCGAGATTCCCAACGATCACCGTTTGTACAGTTACATCCTGTCCTTTGGAGACTCTGTGGAGGTCTTAGATCCGCCCGAAATCCGAGTGAAAATGAAGGAAATGCTTTCTAGGCTGGTAGAAAAATATAAAACTTGACATAGGGTGTCAGGTATCTTCTTGTATACTAATGGTAAGAAGATAAAAGGAGGCAGCAAGATGAAATATGAATGGAGAAAGAGCGAGAAAGGCATTTATGGAGCCAAGCAAAAGCCAGAGCTGGTAGAGGTACCGAGTCAACAGTTCATTGTGATCGAAGGGGCGGGCGACCCCAATGAAGCAGATTTCTCTGAGCGGGTATCTGTCCTTTATTCGCTGGCCTATTCCATAAAAATGCTCTTTAAATCCATGATGAAAGATGAGGCGGAAGACGAGGTGACGGATTTCACGGTCTATCCTTTGGAAGGTATCTGGGAAAAAGCTGCTGGGGAAGGCTTCGATAAAAGTCGACTTCGCTATCAGCTCATGATTCAGCAGCCCAATGTCATCACTCAGGACATTTTTGCGACGGCGCTTGAGAATGTCCGTAAGAAAAAGCCTAATTCTTTCTACGACGACATTTGTTTTCAAAGATTATCAGAGGAGCGGGCCATTCAGGTCTTACACGTAGGAAGTTATGACAGTGAGCCGGCTTCTTTTGAAGAAATGGATAGGCTGGCAAGCAGCTTGGGACTGGAGAGATGCGACCAAGTTCACAGAGAGATTTACTTGAGCAACAAAAATAGGACACCAGAAGAAAAGTTGAAAACCATCTTAAGGTATTCCGTCAGATAGGAGGAATTTGTCATGCCAAGACCTACAACAAAAAACGATTTGCTGGCTGCAGCTACAGAAAATTTCGAAAAACTGAATCTACTTATTTCGAACATGACAGCAGAAGAGTTGGCGAGGCCCTTTGATTTTTCAAAGGATGAGAAAAAGAAAGAAGCCCACTGGAAGCGCGATCGGAACCTGAGGGATGTCTTAATCCATCTTTATGAGTGGCACCAACTGCTGCTCAACTGGGTGCAGGCCAATCAAAGGGGAGAAGAGAAGTCCTTCCTGCCTGCTCCCTACAATTGGAGAACTTATGGTGAGATGAATATCGCATTTTGGGAAAAGCACCAGCAGACCTCTCTTGAGGAGGCGAGTTCTTTATTGGTTAATTCACATAAAGCTGTCCTGGACCTAGCTGCAACCCTAACCAATGAAGAATTGTTTTCCAAGGGAGTTTATAGATGGACGGGCGGAACGACCTTGGGTTCTTATTTTGTCAGCTCTACATCCAGCCACTATGATTGGGCTATGAAAAAGCTTAAAGCTCATCAAAAGAATTGTAAAAGGAATCTTGTCCAATAAAGTTTTCTAGGACTTGAGACCGATTTTTAGCACTCTTGCAAAAAGAGTGCTAATTTTTTGGTTTTTTTGTCTTGACATTCATTTTTAAGAGTGTATAATAGAATCATAACTTAGCACTCGATGTGTCAGAGTGCTAAATATAAAAAATAAAATCTCGCCAGTGGCTGGAAATTTTCTAAAGAGAGGTGAGGTCCTTGGTAACAGAACGCCAAAATGAGATTTTAAATCTAATTATTGATATCTTTACCAAGACGCATGAGCCTGTCGGTTCTAAAGCCTTGCAAGAGTCTATCCAGTCTTCGAGTGCTACCATCCGTAATGACATGGCAGCCTTGGAAAAGGAAGGGTTACTAGAAAAGGCCCATACATCGAGTGGTCGCAAACCCAGTGTCGCTGGTTTCCAGTATTTTGTCCGTCATTCCTTGACCTTTGATCAGCTTGCGGAAAATGAGCTCTACGAGGTTGTCAAAGCTTTCGACCAAGAGTTCTTCAAGCTGGAGGATATCCTGCAGCGGGCAGCGGACGTCTTGGCAGAGTTGAGTGCTTGCACGGTTGTAGCTCTTGACGTCGAGCCTAGTCGGCAACGGCTGACGGCTTTTGATATCGTTGTTATTAGCCAGCACGCAGCCTTAGCTGTCTTTACTCTGGATGAGTCCAATACCCTGACCAGTCAGTTCATGATTCCTAGGAATTTTCTCCAGGATGACCTACTGCGCTTGAGGGATATGATTCAGGAGCGCTTTCTGGGACAGACGGTTTTAGATATCCACTACAAGATTCGGACAGAGATTCCGCAGATTATCCAGCGTTACTTTACGACGACGGACAATGTTCTCGATCTCTTTGAGCATATTTTTGCTCAGATGTTTTCGGAAAAAGTAGCTGTAGCTGGTAAGGTTCAGTTGCTACGTTTTGCGGATCTTGAGGCTTATCAGTTCTTTGATGATCGTCAGAAGGTGGCTTTTGAAATCCGTGATAGTCTAGCTGAGGATCAGATGCAAAATGTCCGTGTTGCGGACAGTCAAGAGGACTGTCTGGCCAATCTAACCTTGATTTCCAGCAAATTTTTAATTCCCTATCGAGGCTTTGGTATGCTGGCAGTGGTCGGTCCAGTCAATCTGGATTACCAAAAGGTGGTCAGTCAGCTCAATGTTGTCAATCGAGTCTTGACTATGAAACTCACAGATTTCTACCGATATCTGAGTAGCAATCATTATGAGGTGAGTTGAACATGAAATTACATAAATTCCTAAAAAGGAGGCGAAAAATGTCTGAGGAAACAAAAAACGAAGAAGTAAAAGAAGAGGAAGTGGTAGAAGCTACTGAAGAAGCTGTAGAGACTGCAGAAGAAAAGGTAGAAACCGCTAAAGAAGCGGATGAAACTACTCCTGAAAAATCAGAACTAGAACTAGCAAATGAGCGTGCAGAAGACTTTGAAAATAAATACCTTCGCGCTCATGCAGAAATGCAAAATATCCAACGTCGTGCCAATGAAGAACGTCAACTCTTGCAACGCTATCGTAGCCAAGATTTGGCAAAAGCGATTCTCCCTTCTTTGGATAACCTTGAGCGTGCACTTGCCGTTGAAGGATTGACAGACGACGTCAAAAAAGGCTTGGAGATGGTACAAGAAAGCTTAATTCATGCCCTTAAAGAAGAAGGAATTGAAGAAATCGTAGCTGACGGAGCATTTGACCATAACTACCATATGGCCATCCAAACTCTTCCAGCAGACGATGAACACCCAGCAGATACCATTGCCCAAGTCTTCCAAAAAGGCTATAAACTCCATGATCGCATCCTAAGACCAGCTATGGTAGTGGTGTATAACTAGGCGGTAAGTCAGAAATCTGTGATTTCGTTGACGCACCCCCGCAAAGGTGATTAGGCTGGTCACGAGCGTTTGCGAAGTGAACTGCCAATCAGCTACTGCGTAAACCTTGTCCGAAACGACACTAAACTATGAATGAAGATAAGAGGCAAGCCAGAGGCTTGCAAAAACGATATTTTCCGCCGTGGTGAAAATTTCAGTAGCTTGTGCTACTGAAACAGGGGATTTTTGAGACTTTGGGCTCAAAAATAAGTGATGAAATCCCGTAGGGAGTTGCTCACGTCCCCACCACTTAAGGGAAATATCAAAAAATAGAAGAAAAAACTTAAGGAGAAAAACACATGTCTAAAATTATCGGTATTGACTTAGGTACAACAAACTCAGCAGTTGCGGTTCTTGAAGGAACTGAAAGCAAAATCATCGCAAACCCAGAAGGAAACCGCACAACTCCATCTGTAGTGTCATTCAAAAACGGAGAAATCATCGTTGGTGATGCTGCAAAACGTCAAGCGGTTACAAACCCAGATACAGTAATCTCTATCAAATCTAAGATGGGAACTTCTGAAAAAGTTTCTGCAAACGGAAAAGAATACACTCCACAAGAAATCTCAGCGATGATCCTTCAATACTTGAAAGGCTATGCTGAAGATTACCTTGGTGAAAAAGTAACTAAAGCAGTTATCACAGTTCCAGCCTACTTTAACGACGCTCAACGTCAAGCAACAAAAGACGCTGGTAAAATCGCTGGTCTTGAAGTAGAACGTATCGTCAACGAACCAACTGCAGCAGCCCTTGCTTACGGTTTGGACAAGACTGATAAAGAAGAAAAAATCTTGGTATTCGACCTTGGTGGTGGTACATTCGACGTATCTATCCTTGAATTGGGTGACGGTGTCTTCGATGTATTGGCAACTGCAGGGGATAACAAACTCGGTGGTGACGACTTTGACCAAAAGATTATCGACCACTTGGTAGCAGAATTCAAGAAAGAAAACGGTATTGACTTGTCTACTGACAAGATGGCAATGCAACGTTTGAAAGATGCAGCTGAAAAAGCTAAGAAAGACCTTTCTGGTGTAACTTCAACTCAGATTAGCTTGCCATTTATCACTGCTGGTGAAGCTGGACCCCTTCACTTGGAAATGACTTTGACTCGTGCGAAATTCGACGATTTGACTCGTGACCTTGTAGAACGTACAAAAGTTCCAGTTCGTCAAGCCCTTTCAGACGCAGGTTTGAGCTTGTCAGATATTGACGAAGTGATCCTTGTCGGTGGTTCAACTCGTATTCCTGCAGTTGTGGAAGCTGTTAAGGCTGAAACTGGTAAAGAGCCAAACAAATCAGTGAACCCTGATGAAGTAGTTGCTATGGGTGCTGCTATCCAAGGTGGTGTCATCACTGGTGATGTCAAAGACGTTGTCCTTCTTGACGTAACACCATTGTCACTTGGTATCGAAACAATGGGTGGCGTCTTCACTAAGCTGATTGACCGCAACACAACAATTCCAACTTCTAAATCACAAGTCTTCTCAACTGCAGCGGACAACCAACCAGCCGTTGATATCCACGTTCTTCAAGGTGAACGCCCAATGGCAGCAGATAACAAGACTCTTGGACGTTTCCAATTGACAGACATCCCAGCTGCACCTCGTGGAATTCCTCAAATCGAAGTAACATTTGACATTGACAAGAACGGTATCGTATCTGTTAAGGCCAAAGACCTTGGAACTCAAAAAGAACAAACAATTGTTATCCAATCAAACTCAGGTTTGACTGATGAAGAAATCGACCGCATGATGAAAGATGCAGAAGCTAACGCTGAAGCAGACAAGAAACGTAAAGAAGAAGTTGACCTTCGTAATGAAGTTGACCAAGCTATCTTTGCGACTGAAAAGACCATCAAGGAAACTGAAGGCAAAGGCTTCGACGCAGAGCGTGACGCTGCCCAAGCTGCCCTTGATGACCTTAAGAAAGCGCAAGAAGACAACAACTTGGACGACATGAAAGCAAAACTTGAAGCGTTGAACGAAAAAGCGCAAGCTTTGGCAGTGAAACTCTACGAACAAGCCGCAGCGGCTCAACAAGCCCAAGCAGGAGCAGAAGGCGCACAAGCAACAGGAAACGCAGGTGATGACGTCGTAGATGGAGAGTTTACTGAAAAATAAGATGCAAAGCCCGTTAAAACCTCACAGTGAAAATAGGAAATCTGACGCAGAAACTTTAGTTTCTAGAAAGATTTATCTTTTTCACCAAGAGGTTAGGGCGTGCTCAATTCAACATTACTAGTTTGATTTTTAAAACTTGAACGTCGTAATGATAGGAAGAAATCCAGAGGTTGCAACCCAGCCTCTGGATTTCGGTAAAATAGAGGGTGTTGCTTATGAAAAAAGTACTTTGTATCCTTTATCCCAATTTTTCTCTTTATGAGATAGCCTCTTTAACAAGTACTTTAGCTCTGTCTTTTGACATCACGATTGATTATGTAGCTTCAGATTATTCGATGGTGGTCTCTGAAGATGGCTTGCCTTGTTTACCCACAAAAACATTGGATCAAGTACGTATAGGAGAGTATTCTTGTGTGATTTTGCCAGGAATGGTAAATATAGGGCCTGCTCTACAGGATGAAAAATTAAATTCGTTTTTGAGGGGACTCGGCAAGCAGGATATCTTAATTGCAGCCATTTCTTCAGCGCCTATTTTGTTGGCAAAAGCAGGTTTATTGAACGATACGAAATTTACAGGTGGGATTTGGCAAAACTTCTTTGACTATTTTGAATTTCTTCCTCGGGAAAATTTCGAAGCAAAAGCTGTCCTGCAAGATAAAAATATCATTACTGCTATTGGCTTTGCACATCAAGAGTTTGCAAGAAAAGTGATTCTTGGTCTAGGTTTGGCAGAAAATACTGACAACTATTTTAAAGAACAGAACGAATATTCAGAAGAGGACTTGATTTTTACTCTATCGGACAAAGAGTTTGATGAAGTGAAGCAGAGTATAGAAAATACCCTCTAATGATTTACTTATAAATTATAGAAAGGAATAAGGGTGTTCGTAATTGAACTCGAGTTCCAGAAATTCTGATTCAATATAAAAGAAAGGAACTGAACCCGACCTAAATCGAGGTTTTGTTCCGCAATATTAACAGAAAGGAACAAGGGTGTTCGTAATTGAACCCGAGCGGAAGGCTTGGAAATTAGATAAACCTCCTAAGAAATCAGGATTTCTTGTCGGTTTCCTAAATTTCAGTCGCTTTCTGTTCGCTCTTGGTATCTTGTATGAACAATACTGAATTTTATGATCGTTTAGGTGTCTCTAAGAATGCTTCTCAGGATGAGATCAAGAGAGCCTATCGGAAATTATCTAAAAAATATCACCCAGATATCAATAAGGAGCCTGGGGCGGAAGATAAATATAAGGAAGTCCAAGAGGCTTATGAAACGCTGAGCGATGAGCAAAAGCGGGCTGCCTATGACCAATATGGTGCGGCGGGTGCCAATGGCGGCTTTGGCGGCGGTGCAGGCGGCTTCGGTGGCTTTGATGGCTCTGGTTTTGGTGGCTTCGAAGATATCTTTTCTAGCTTCTTTGGCGGTGGCGCGACTCGTAATCCAAACGCTCCGCGTCAAGGAGACGATCTCCAGTATCGGGTAAATCTCCGCTTTGAAGAGGCTATTTTCGGTACAGAAAAAGAAGTGAAATACAATCGTGAAGCTAGCTGTCGGACTTGTCATGGTTCAGGTGCTAAGCCAGGAACTAGCCCAGTAACTTGTGGTCGCTGTCACGGCTCTGGTGTTATTAACGTCGATACTCAGACACCACTAGGCATGATGCGTCGTCAAGTAACCTGTGATGTCTGTCATGGTCGCGGACAAGAAATTAAAAGTCCGTGCGAGACCTGCCATGGAACGGGACATGAAAAGCAAGCGCATAGCGTTCATGTAAAAATTCCAGCTGGTGTGGAAACAGGTCAACGAGTTCGCTTGGCGGGTCAAGGTGAGGCAGGCTTTAATGGCGGTCCTTATGGAGACTTGTATGTAGTGGTGAACGTTGAGCCAAGCGATAAATTTGAACGTGACGGTTCTACCATTTACTACAAGCTCAACCTCAACTTTGTGCAAGCAGCTCTGGGTGACAGTGTGGAAATCCCAACTGTGCATGGAAATGTTGAATTGACGATCCCAGAGGGAACCCAGACTGGCAAACGTTTCCGTCTGCGTGGTAAGGGAGCACCAAATCTGCGCGATGGAAGTGTAGGTGACCAATATGTCACTGTCAATGTCGTAACGCCGACAGGCCTCAATGACCGTCAAAAGGCGGCTCTTAAGGATTTTGCGGCGGCTGGAGACATCACAGTGAGCCCTAAAAAGAAAGGCTTCTTTGATAAGATGAAAGATGTCTTTGAAGGGGAATAATGAAGGAAAAAGCAGAGTTATTATTCTGCTTTTTCGTTAGGAGAAAGAAATGACAGAATTTCAAGACTTTATTGAGCAAGTTTTCAAGGAGCAATATGAGGCTTCTTTTGGGTCAGCTAGGCTTGAAGAACTGGAGCCCAAGGATTATTATCTGACACGGGAAGAGGAAGGAAACTTAATCGCCTTGCTCCATGCTCAGCAGGTGTTGGAAAACATCCATATCAAGGCTTTGGTGGTGGATAAAGAACATCAGAAAAAAGGTTTGGGAGCCAGTCTGCTGGCAGAATTAGAAGAAAAGGCTGAGAAAGCGGGAGTCAGCAGTATCACCTTGTCCACTAAATCCTATCAGGCCAAGGATTTTTATATCAAGCAAGGCTATGAAATCTATGCCAGTCTGGAAGATGTTCCACAAAAAGGTGTGACCAAATATCATTTCATCAAGCGACTGAGCTGAGCCATTCTCAATAGATGGAAGTCAATTGCCAATTACCATTAAAGTTTACAAAAAATAAGCTTTGCTAGTCTAGCAAAGCTTGTTTTTTTAGTTTTCTTCGTCTGGTGTAAGCACCATCGGAATGATAATCGGTTCGCGCTCGGTGCTTTCGTAGAGGAAAGGCCGCAAGGCGTTGACGATAGCGCCGCTGACAGATTGGACGCTGGCATCTTTATTCTTAAGGGCAATGCGAATAGCATTGAAGAGGATGCGCTGGCTTTGGCGAATGAGATCACCTGATTCGCGCATGTAGATAAAGCCACGGCTGAGAATATCTGGACCGGCTAAAATCATCTTGGACTCAAAATCAACCGTCGCGACAGCCAGGACAACGCCGTCCTCTGACAGGTCTTTACGGTCGCGCAGGACTGCAGCTCCGATTTCACCAATGCGGTTCCCATCAACATAAATATCCTGAGCGTTGAAGCTGCCGGCAATACGAGCTGAGTCAGCTGTCAGAGCCAGCACATCACCATTGCTCATGATGAAGATATTGTCTTTTGGTACTCCAGTATCAACGGCTAGACCTGCATGGACTTTCTGCATGCGGTATTCACCATGGACTGGCATGAAATATTTAGGCTTGATCAAGCGGAGCATGAGTTTCTGCTCTTGTTGGCCACCGTGTCCAGAGGTGTGGATATTGTTAATCTTACCGTGAATCACTTCGACGCCAGCTTCGGAAATGATGTTGATCAGCTTGTTGACGCTAGTGGTGTTTCCAGGGATTGGGCTAGATGAGAAGATGACCGTATCTCCAGGTTGCAGTTGCACCTGACGGTGGGTACCATTAGCAATCCGAGACAGTGCTGCCATGGGCTCACCCTGACTTCCGGTACACATAATCAGCACTTCACCAGCTGGATAGTCCTTGAGTTCATTTGGCTCGATGAAGGTATCTTTGGGAACCTTGATATAGCCCAGCTCAATCCCGTTGACAATAGCCTTTTCCATGGAGCGGCCAAAGACCGCAATTTTGCGCCCTGTCTTGACAGCAGCTTCTGCTGCCTGCTGGAGGCGGAAGATGTTTGAAGCAAAGGAAGCGAAAATAATCCGTCCATGTATGCCTTCGATAATCTTCATGATAGACTGTCCGACCACTTTTTCGGAATTGGTAAAGGTCGGAACTTCAGCATTGGTCGAGTCAGACAGGAGGCAGAGTACGCCTTCTTCGCCCAGAGCAGCCATGCGGTGCAAGTCTGCTGGCTCACCGACTGGTGTAAAGTCAAACTTGAAGTCACCGGTACAGACAATCTTGCCTTGTGGCGTATGAATGACAATCCCCAAAGGTTCTGGAATCGAGTGGGTTGTGCGGAAGAAGGTCGCCTTCAGATTTTTAAAGGTCAACTCTGTATTTTGATTGATTTCATAGAGCTTGGCATCACGCAAAAGTCCATGCTCTTCTAGCTTGCCCCGAATGAGAGCCAGAGCCAAAGGGCCAGCATAGATGGGAACATTGGCTTGCTTGAGCAGGAAAGGAATGCCACCGATGTGGTCCTCGTGCCCGTGGGTGATGAGGACAGCTTTCACGCGGTCGATATTTTCTACGATATAAGAGTAGTCGGGGATAACATAGTCGATACCCAAGAGGTCGTCTTCAGGGAATTTAATCCCAGCATCAACAATGATAATCTCATCTTGATACTCAATTCCGTAGGTGTTTTTACCGATTTCGCCCAGACCGCCGATGGCGAAAACACCAACTTCTTCTTTCTTTAAGTTATATGCCATAGGTTACAACTCCGTCAATTCGAAGGCGCCTGACTCTTTTTCGTATTCCAAGTGTTTGTCAGACAAGAGTTCGATAAATTCGATATTGTAAGGAGTCTTTTCTTCAACCAATTTGCGGGCTTTGATGCGGCCTTCTAATTCATCGGTTGCTTCTATATCCAAGTAGAGAGCACGTGTTTGTTCACGGCGTGGGCTGCGTTCTTTTGTTTCTTGATAAAAAACTTTGTAAATCATTTTATTTCCTTCCATTTTTCACGATCAAGCTACAGAAAACGACAGCTAATCAGCTGTTTTCTTTTATTCAGTTTTATGAGTAGTAGATTGACCTTGATTCGATATAATTCTAACCAATTATATCATAAAACCAGCTTTTAGTAAAAGACATAGCCGAGAAAATCTTGTGGAGATTTTCAGAAAAGCTTTTAAGGACAATCTGGGTAACCAAATGACTGCCTCTCTCTACCCTTGTCGCTGCTTTTGTAGTATAATAAAAAGCAAACACTCGAGTAAGGAAGAAAATGATGAACATTTTAGCGATGGATACGTCAAATAAGGCTCTGTCTCTAGCGATTTTAGAGAATGAGGAGCTCTTGGGGCAGGTGACGCTCAATATCAAGAAAAATCATAGCATTACCCTTATGCCGGCTATCGATTTTCTGATGAATAGTCTGGATATGAAGCCAGCAGATTTGGATCGGATCGTGGTGGCGCAGGGGCCGGGCAGCTACACAGGCCTGAGAATTGCGGTGGCGACAGCTAAGACTCTGGCGCATACCCTCAAGATTGAGCTGGTTGGAGTATCTAGTCTGCTGGCTTTAGTACCAGAGCAGGTGGAAGGTTTGGTCATTCCCATCATGGATGCCCGCCGCAATAATGTCTATGCTGGTTTTTACCAGTCTGGTCAGGCTGTACGACCGGAAGCTCACCTGCCTTTGGCAGAGGTTTTGGAAATGGCTGGCGCTGCTAATCAGCCAGTTACTTTTGTCGGAGAGACAGCAGCTTTTGTGGAGCAGATTGAAGCGGCTCTTCCTCAGGCTGCCATTCAGCCAACTTTGCCAGACGCAGCGGCTGTTGGTCGTCTCGGTCTAGACTTGCCAGCCCAGTCCATTTATGACTTTGTTCCTAACTATCTCAAGCGGGTTGAGGCGGAGGAAAATTGGCTCAAGACCCATCAGGAATCCAGTGATTCTTACATTCAGCGCCTATGATTGAGATGAGAAAATGGAGCGCCAGCTCGGATGCGGACGCGGTACCTCTCGCAAAAGAGCTGGAACAGCTCTTACTTGCAGTCTATGAGGTCAGCCCTTGGACAGCGGATCAAGTGGCAGAGCTTCTGCGCTCAGATGTGAATAGTTATGCGCTAGCAGAAGATGAGAGTCAGCTGGTCGGCTTTTTAGTCTGGCAGGAGACAGACTTTGAAGCAGAAGTCCTGCAGATTGCTGTATTGCCTAGCTATCAGGGGCAGAAAATCGCGACAGCCTTGTTTGACTTTTTGCCAGCAGATAAAGAAATTTTCCTCGAAGTGAGGGAGTCCAACAAGCCAGCTCTGCTATTTTACAAAAAAGAAAAATTTGAAGAAATCGCGCGGCGGAAGGCCTACTACCATGCGCCGGTGGAAGACGCGATTGTTATGAAAAGAGAGATCCATGAAAGATAGATATATTTTAGCTTTTGAGACGTCTTGTGACGAGACCAGTGTGGCGGTTCTGAAGAATGAAACCGAGCTTTTGAGTAATGTCATTGCCAGCCAGATTGAGAGCCACAAGCGTTTTGGCGGAGTGGTACCGGAAGTGGCCAGCCGCCACCATGTGGAAGTCATTACGGTTTGCATTGAGGAGGCTTTGGCAGAAGCAGGGATTAGCGAGGAGCAAGTTACAGCGGTGGCCGTTACCTATGGCCCTGGTCTGGTTGGGGCTCTTTTGGTCGGTTTGGCGGCAGCCAAGTCCTTTGCCTGGGCTCATGGGATTCCCTTGATTCCAGTCAATCATATGGCTGGGCACCTGATGGCAGCCCAGAGCGTGGAGCCCTTGGAATTTCCTTTGCTGGCTCTCTTGGTCAGCGGCGGTCATACTGAGCTGGTCTATGTCAGTCAAGCTGGTGACTATAAGATTGTGGGGGAAACTCGCGATGATGCGGTCGGTGAAGCCTATGATAAGGTCGGTCGCGTTATGGAGCTGACCTATCCAGCAGGCCGGGAGATTGATCAGCTGGCTCATGAGGGACAGGATATATATGATTTTCCGCGGGCGATGATTAAGGAAGACAATCTGGAATTCTCTTTTTCCGGTCTCAAGTCGGCTTTTATCAATCTGCACCACAATGCCCAGCAAAAGGGAGAAGTCTTGTCTAACCAAGACCTGTCAGCAAGCTTTCAGGCAGCGGTCATGGATATTCTCATGGCCAAGACTAAGAGAGCGCTGGAAAAATATCCAGTCAAGACTCTGGTCGTAGCGGGCGGCGTTGCGGCCAATCAAGGTCTGAGAGAACGCTTGGCAGCTGAGATTCAGGATGTCAAGGTGATTATTCCGCCACTGCGCCTCTGCGGTGACAATGCTGGTATGATTGCCTATGCCAGTGTCAGTGAGTGGAATAAGGAAAATTTTGCCGGTTTGGACCTCAATGCGAAGCCAAGTCTGGCTTTTGAAACCATGGAGTAAAGGAGAAGAATGCGCGGACAGACATTTAAACAAGGGGCGCAAGCTGCAGTGCCAACGGCTCTGGGCTATATTGGGATTGGCCTAGCCTGCGGCATCATGGCGGCGCCTTATATGAATCCCTTGGAGATGGGGCTGATGAGTATTCTAGTTTATGCTGGCAGTGCCCAGTTTGCCATGATTGGTTTATTTGCCCAGCAGGCGCCGGTCTTGGCCATCGCACTGACTGTTTTTCTGATAAATATCCGGCATCTTTTGCTCTGTCTGCATGCATCAACTCTTTTTCGTAAGTCTAGCTTGATGCAGAATATTGTCATTGGCTCTTTTTTGACAGATGAATCTTATGGGGTCTTGATGGGAGAGCAGGTGTATACAGAAGAGATTGCTGCTAGCTGGATGATGGGTAACAATTTCATGAGTTATGCTTCTTGGATTTTAGGTACTGTTTTAGGAACTGCCCTTGGTGCCCTTCTGCCCAATCCTGAAAGCTTTGGTCTAGATTTTGCTTTGGTTGCAATGTTTATTGGAATTTTTTCTTCTCAGTTTCTGATTATGCTCCGGCGGATTGACATGAAGAAGCTGCTGTCTGTTTTGCTGGTCGTTGGGATTTCCTATTTGGCCTTGACAATCTTGATTCAAAATTCGCTGGCGGTACTCTTTGCGACTCTGTTAGGCTGTACGGTGGGGGTGTTCTTAGATGATAAGTAAGTATATTTTGCTGGCTATTCTTTGCTCAGCCCTAGTCACATGGCTTCCACGGGTCCTACCTTTTATCTTGGTAAAATATAAAGGACTTCCGCCTATTGTTGAGCGTTTTCTGAAATTTTTGCCAGTGTCCATTATCTTTGCCCTGATTTTATCCAGCGTCACCACTGCCCAGTCTGGGCATCTCCCTAGCTTCAAATGGCTGGATTTGCTGGCTGTTTTTCCGACGACTTATGTGGCTTTTAAGTATCGAAATCTGATTGCGACTGTTATTTTCGGTGTCGTTTTGGTTGCCCTCTTGCGGCTTGTTTTTTAGAAACTACTTTATTAGAGGGAAAGTTTTAAGAGAGTGCTTTGTTAAAATATTTCAAAAAGGTTACAAAATATTACAAAAATTCTTGATTTTTGTAATATAAAAGACTATAATAATGGCAGAAAATAGAAAAGGGGTCATTGTGATGGCTAAATCGTCCTTATCCAAGTGGATTTATTCTTCTTTATTTCTGTCTTTATCTCTGTCTTTGGCTGCTTGTGGTTCACCAAAAACTGAAACACCAAAGACTTCCTCGACTGCCAAGGTTAGCCAAACGACGAGCACTAGTAGCTCAACCAAGGCTTCTTCAAGTCAAGCTTCCTCCAGTCAAGTTGTAGCAAGCCAAGATTCATCTTCTGCTAAGGAGGAAGTGCCAAGCTCCAGTCAAGCAAGTACAGCTGATTCAAGTCAGGTAAGCGCACCAAAGCCGAGTGGCGCTGACTCTCAAACAGAGGACACCCTTATTCCAGCAGCCTTAGTCGGCGTCTGGCAAGGAAGCAGTCCTCAGTCCGACTCTGTAACCTTGACCGTAAGTTCAGACGGTAGCCTGCGTGCGCAAGCCAATTTTGGCAGCTTCGAAGATATGAATGATGTCAAAGCTGTAGCAAGAGCTGTTAAAGTTAGCCAAAATCTTTATCGCTGGGAGCTGATTTCCGGTGATTATCGGGCCTTGCTACCAGGGATAACAGGGCTTGGCGGCGTTGGAAGGGCAGAAGCAGGCTTTATCCTAGAAAATGGCCAATACACATCTGTTTTATTTACCGGGCCTGTTGATCAGCCGATGGATTACTCTAACTATCATGCTTTTGGCTTTTCTTTGACCAAAAAATAATCAGGATAACTCCCTCATGCTTTATCAGGGAGTTCATTTTTTTATAAAAAAGCTTGACTCTGCCCTAAGGTCAGGGCTTATACTATAGTGGTAAGGAGGTCTATCATGTACCATATCAAAGAAGCTGCGCAGCTTTCGGGAGTCTCTGTCAAAACCCTGCATCATTACGACAAAATCGGACTTTTAGTTCCTGTCAAATCAGAAAATGGCTATCGGACATACAGTCAAGCTGATCTAGAGAGGTTGCAGGTTATCCTTTACTATAAGTATCTGGGTTTTTCTTTGGAGAAAATAGCAGAGCTACTGAGTCAGGACGATCAGGCCTTATTGCCGCATCTGGTCAGGCAGTTAGAGTATTTGCAGCAGGAAAGAGACCGCTTGGATACCTTGATTTCCACCTTACAAAAAACCATTCAAGAAGAAAAAGGAGAAAGAAAGATGACAATGAAAGAAAAATTCGCAGGCTTTACCTACGAAGACAATCAAAAATACCACCAAAAAGCAGTCGAAGAATACGGTCAAGAAGTCATGTCGGAAGCACTGACTCGTCAAAATGGACGTGAAGAAGAGTCTGCCGCTGCCTTCAATCAAGTTTTTCAAAGTCTAGCAGATAATATGCAGCAAGGCTTGTCAGTTGACGCAGCAGAAAATCAAGAGCAGGCAGTCCAGCTCTTGCAAGCTATTCGCACTTACGGCTTTGACTGCTCTATTGAAGTCTTCGGTCATATCGGTAAAGGCTATGTCTATAACCCAGAGTTTAAGGAAAATATCGATAAATTCGCTCCGGGCACAGCTCAGTACACAGCAGATGTGATTGTTCAGTATGTTAAAAGTCAGAGCAAATAAAATAATCGGCAGAGTTCTTTCTGCCGATTATTACTAGTTCTAAGTATTAGGCTTGTTCGGCAAGTGAAAAATGTTATACTTAATTCATAGAAACAGCATACGAAAAAGCTTTAAAATTAAACTCAGAAAATTTCAAATTGTTGATTTGTGGCATTAGAAAGCAAGTAGGGGATCAAAAAAATCAAGGAGGAGCTATGAAAAAACGAACGAAAAGCATAATTGCAACAATTGCATCAATAGTGGCGCTAGTAAGCCTAGGAGGATGCGCTGTAACTCAAAAAGAAAACAATAATCAAGATAAGAAAGTCACTTCTTCAAAAAAGCATATCACAGATGACAAGGAAGCTATCAAGCAAAAACAGCTCGCTTATCTAAAAAATCATGAGCAAGAAATTATAGATTTGGTAAAAGCTCAAAGTCCAAAAGTCGAATCAGTTCAGATTGATTGGGAAGAGACGCAATGGAGTGATGGCGGACTTACAAATCCCGAGTATTACATTAATGTTTTTGGGCGTATCAATAATATTGAGAGCTCAAGTTGGGGAACATTAATTCCAATAAACGATGATGGGACATTAAATATGGATGAAATGTTTCTTAGTAATCCACTAAGAATAGGAGGTGATCTTTTTGCCTAACTGGAATTTGAAGAATTTTAATAATATATATGCTTCATTAGCGGAATCAGCCTATAGGGATAGACCGAATGGATTTAGTTTTGAACAATTGCTTCCTAAAGAACAAAAGATACTTAATTCTGGTAAGTCTTTAGTATTTGACTTCTCTATAGATGCAAAAGATAAAAAAGGTCAAGTTACCCAAGGTGGTGGCACTGATCTCCCCAACCAAGGGAAGGTTTATCTTCAACCTGACAATCAAGGACTGCTCGAAGACAAAAATTCAGGCTACAATGCCTACTATGTCATAAGCTACGTATTTGAAGTTATTCAGTTTGACATTAGCAAAAAGATTCAAAATAGAGCTAATAACTTTCTTGGTGTTGCTAGACAAAAAAATTAGCAGTATAATATTAATAAAACAATACAAGGAGTAGCTATGACTAAACGAACGAAAATCATACTTGCAACCGTCGCATCAATCGTAGCGCTAGCAGGCATAGGAGGGTGTAGCATGACTCAAAAAGAAAACAATAAACAAGATAAGAAAGTTGCTTCTTCAAAAAAGGATATCAAAGATGAAAATGAAGCCATTAAGCAAAAACAGCTTGCCTATCTCAAAGAACATGAGCAGGAAATTATAGATTATGTGAAAGCTCAAAATCCAAAGGTTGAATCAGTTCAGATTGATTGGGAAGAGACGCAATGGAGTGATGGCGGTCTTACAAATCCCGAGTATTATATTAATGTTTTTGGGCGTATAAATAATATTGAAGACTCTGGTTGGGGAGTAGATATACCAATTAATGATGATAAGTCAATTGATATGGAGGGGATGTTTATGCTCCATGGACCTACGATAGGAGGTGATCCTATTGCCTAATTGGAATTTAAAAAGTTTTGATAATCTATATGCTTCATTAGCAGAATCGGCCTACAGAGATAGGCCTACAAACTTTGCTTTTGGCCAATTGAATAGAGACCAGCAAAATAAGTTAAAAAAAAATAAATCTGTATTATTTGACTTCTCTATAGATGGAAAAGATAGCAAAGGTCAACTTACCCAAGGTGGTGGCACTGATCTCCCCAACCAAGGGAAGGTTTATCTTCAACCTGACAATGAAGGACTGCTTGAAGACAAAAAGACAGGCTACAATGCCTACTATGTCACGGATACAGATACAATCAACCCAAATACGAAACAGACCTATTTTGCTGTTCGTGGGAGTGATGGTTTTGGAATTGATATAAATAAGGTGCAAAAGGATGGGTTTAAGTACTTGAAGACTTATAACCCAAGTGATTTCAATTTTCAAGACTGGGTTTACAATGATGCAGCTTTTGCTCTGACAGACGCAATTATTCCTCAAGCCAAACACGCTACTGGAGGCATGAAGGCCAAAATTGCGGAACTAAATCAATATGCAGCACCAGATGCCAAGATGGATATAACAGCTCATTCATTGGGGACGATGACTTCGATACAAGGGGCCGCAGGTCTTAATGAGAAAGAGTTGAATAAGGTTGGTCAGATTGTTCTTTTTGATGGTCCAGATCCTACAAATAGTTTTAAAAAAGCAGGCTATAGTGATGATAAAATCAAGCAATTGAGCGATAAAACGATTTATTATGTTAATCCCTTTGATCCTGTTAGTATGCTTAACCGTGAGAAACCTTGGGAACAGCAACTTGGTGATGTCAGAGTGGTAGTTCCGATTGAATATACAAATATGATGGATAAACATTCCTCCCATGACTTTGGCGCTTATCAGATAGATAGTAAGGGAAATCTCTTGGTTGTTTCTGAGGACTACCATCCTGAGTTATGGAAAGCAGGTCATAAACTTGCGGAATTAGACAAAAAGAGCATTGAAAATTTAAAAAAATATGTTCCAGAAAAAGCGATTGAAAAACTAGTAACCATGAGTCCTGAGGAGTTTAGTAAATTAGCCAAATTGTTACTTGATGGAAAGGATCAGTCTACAATTATCAAAGCGTTCCTTACTGTAAAAGATAGATTAGGACTAAGTTATAAAGATCTTGTTGATCTTTATAACAATAAAGATGAACTCTCAAAAGTATTTCAGGATTATCAAAAAGAGTATGCGAAAATCATTAAGGATGCAAAGAAGGAGTCCTTGGCTTGGGATCGAAAGAATCTCGATCTTAATAATCCGAATAATTTACACGAGAGAATCAAGCGTGCAGGCAGTTACAACGAGCGCATTTTGCTAAGGACTCAGTTGCTGTATACAGCTGTAGAATTGGCGAGCTCAGATATTGAACAAAAGATATCTGAAGTGAAAACTGCCTTGGCTGATGCCGAATCGAATCTTAAGGAATTTATCGAATCTAAGAGAAGTGCTATTGAGACTCTAGGAAGTTTGTTGTCTGCTTCGGAGATAGAGGGACTAATGTCAGAACTGTCCTTTGAAAACTTGTGGGATTCAGGGATTAACGAATTAAATATCAGTCATTTAAAAGAATTTGAAACTAAGATAACTAATTTCTCTCAAAGCTTGATTCAGTGTGCACAAAATCTTGAGCAAGTAGATGCTCAAAGTGCTAGAGATATTTTGGCAGCCTTGTCTTGATTGTACTCAAGTTTAAATGATATAAGTAAAGGGTAATTATGGCAGAAAAAATAAGTGAAAATATTATAATAGAAATATTGAAGAGTCAACAAAGAGCAGCTATAAAAGCGTCTGTTACAGCATCTGTAGCAGCTGCTAAGGCCAAGAGAGAGGCGCTTCAACAAACGTTAAATACCAAAGCACAAGAACTGCAAGATTATGCTAAAAACACTTATAAGACAAATATCACGGATGGGCTAGAAGGTCAAGCAGCAAATGCAGCTAAAGACTATCTATCGCAAATGCCAAAACCAGAATTAACAAGTCCAATCAAAAGTTAGTTATAGGTGATAAAGATGAATGCAGAAATTTATAGACTAGATGAACAGTTTGATAAAAAGATGAGGGAATTAAAGAAAAAAGAGGAATATTTAGAATACAATTTGTCTTATGTCCTTCATACGACAGAGCAATTAAAAGATGAAATATACCGAATAGCGGACGGAGATCTGCCTGTAGAGGTGTATACCGATATTTTTCAAATGGATACTAATGCAGAGTTGTTTCGAAAAGAGGTTCTTGAGCAAATCGATGATATCAGTGAGGAGCGCTCAAAACTTCGTTGGGATTATGAGGAGCAACTAGACGTTCTTTACAAGAAAAATGCTAGAAAGGAAAATAACTAAGTAAGTAGACTTGTTCGGTAATTAAAAAATCACCTTTTCAACGGATGCTTGATCGCCTCCACACCGCTTACCAAGAGCAACATCGAAAAGGTGGACGTCCGCGCCGTTTAAGTATGGAAGGCCAGCTTATAATGAACTTGTGCTACTTACCCTATTATCCCACTTAACGCTTGTTGGCATTTAATTTTGGTATAAGTCTGGCAACTGTTACTGAAACCATACATGGGTAGAGGATACCCTTCGTTTTTCTGGTCTCTTTGATTTAGATCACTTGGAAGCACTGAGTCATCAAAATGGACGGGAAGAAGAGTCTGCCGCCGCCTTCAATCAAGTTTTTCAAAGTCTAGCAGAGAATATGCAGCAAGACTTGCCAGTTGAGGCAGCAGAAAATCAAGAGCAGGCAGCGCGTCTCTTGCAAGCCATCCGTACTTATGGCTTTGACTGCTCTATAGAAGTATTCGGCCATATCGGTAAAGGCTATGTCTATAACCCAGAGTTTAAGGAAAATATTGACAAATTTGGCCCAGGTACAGCCCAGTACACATCAGATGTGATTGCAGCTTACGTTCGGACAAATGCAGAATAAATGAGAGTGGGACAGAAATCGGTAATTCGTTAGAATTCGATTTCGTCGTCCCACCTCCGCACAGTTGAGTAGGGCTGTAAAAGCTGATGAAATCAGCGTAGTAGAGCCCACTCAACCACTGCGTCTTGCTCGACAATCCAAAGACAATTGAGAGGCTAGGACTTTTGTCCCAGCCTCATTTTTTACTTCAAATCATAAAGCCAGTCGTCGCCGTCTTTATAGTAAAAGAATTCACTTAAATCGTCTTCTAGAAAAACGCGAAGCATGTCAGACATATCATCGGTTGCAAGTTTCAGATGAGACAGATTTTCAAATTCTTCCCACCAAACAGTACCTTCGTCTGAAGATTGAAGTTCACCAGTAAAGTGTTCTGTCTTGTAAAAAAGGACGACATAGCGAAAATCCTTATCATCATACCAATCCTTGATGCCGCAAAGTTGGGGTTTGGATATGGTCAGTCCAGTTTCTTCTTTGACTTCTCTGATAACGGCCTCGGTGAAAGATTCTCCGCGCTCTACATGCCCGCCAGGAAAAGTGATGCCGGGCCAGTCAGACTTGACTCGGTCTTGGACTAGAACCTTGTCTCCGTTTTTAATCATGCACATATTGACAAATTCGACTGTTTCGCGTCTGTTCATCTTGTTCTCCTATTTTGTTAGTAACTTTTCCACTACGTTTAACTTTCTCATGGTCAGATCCACGCCAAACAATTTTTCAAGATAGTTAGTATTGAGCTTTTTTTGTTTTGCAGTTCTAGGGAGATAGAGGTAGAGACAGTGATCGCCTATACAGATTTCTTCCTCGCCATAGTCAGCTTTTAATTTTTCTAGTGGCAGACTTTGGATAAACCCTTGATAAAGAATTACATGCACACGATCATGAAGATACTCTTCTTTAAATGGATTCTCATGAACAATCTTTTCAAAATCGTTCTTATTCTTGATAACCATTTTTAAGTCGGCCCCAATTTTTTCCTTTATCAGAGTATGAACGTGTTCTCGTATTTCTTCTAAATCTAGGTCACTCTCAAGAATGATATTCCCACTTTGAATATAGGTTCGAACGTGTTGAAAACCAGCTTCTGTCAAAATATCTACCAAATAAGACATTTTCGGGATAGCATTTTTTCCATTAGGAGTAACGCCTCTCAGTAAAATAATATGTTCCAAAGGACTTCCTTTCTTATTTGGTATTTATTGGATTTGAGCCTGCCACCCAACCGGTGCAGAGGGCAGATGTGATGTTGAAACCGCCCGTGTGGGCATTGATGTCTAAAACTTCGCCAGCAAAGTGGAGTCCAGGTACTAGCTTACTTTCCAGAGTTTTAGGATTGATTTCCTTAAGACTGACGCCTCCTTTGGTGACGAAGGACTTGGCAAGGGACATTTTACCAGTAACAGAGATTTTGAGGGACTTGATAGACTGGAGAAGTTGCTCGCGTTCTTTTTCAGTTAGCTGTTTGACTTTTTCAGGATATCCTTGCACAAAAAATTCTGTCAAGCGTTCTGGTAGCAAGGTTTTTAAAGCATTTTTCAAAGATTTTTCCCGATGTTCTTCTAAAAAGTCCGCTAAATCCTGCTGACTCATCTGAGGCAAGACATCTAGATAGATGGTCTCACCGCCCTTGATAAAGCTGGACATGCGTAGGGCAGCAGGACCTGACAAACCAAAGTGGGTAAAGAGCAGATCATGAGTGATAACATGCTTGCCATAACTTAAAGTCACATCGTCCAGCGAAATTCCCTGAAGCGCTTTGTGAGGAAAATCTGTCAACAATGGACTTTCAGCGGCTTCAAGCTCAGTAATGGTATGTTTAAAATGACGGGCAATCTCATGACCAAAACCAGTCGAGCCAGTTGAAGGGTAGGACTTGCCGCCAGTTGTCGCAATCAATTTCTGGCAGGTCCAAGTCTGGTCGCTGGATCTGACAGTGAAAAGCTCATCAGATTTTTTGACGGAGACGATTTCAGTATTGGTGATAACAGTGCCACCTAGCTCTGTAATTTTCTTTTCCAAAGCTTCGATAATGGTGCGGGACTTGTCTGTCGCGGGGAAAACACGGCCGTGGTCTTCGACCTTGAGTTTGATGCCGTTTTCCGTAAAAAAGTTGATGATATCATGATTGTCAAACTGGGAAAAGACGCTGTAAAGAAAGCGCCCGTTGCCAGGAATGCCGGCCATGAGGTCATCTAGGTTGCCGTTATTGGTCACGTTGCAGCGCCCGCCACCTGTACCGGCTAGTTTTTTGCCCAGTCGTTTATTTTTCTCAAGAAGCAGGGTCTTTTGCCCGTAGAAAGAACTGGAAATGGCAGCCATCATGCCAGCCGGTCCTCCGCCGATGATGATTGTGTCAAAATGGTTCATGTATCTTTTCCTTTCGTGAAATAGGAATTTTATAAGCTAGCTAATTTTATGCAAGGTGATTTAGCCTTCTCGGCTATACAGTGGACATGCTCTGGTCAGCTTTTCTGTCAGTCCTTTAGCTAGCATCTTGGTAGAAGATTGATCGGATTTCAGGCTCATTTTTTAAGGAAGATCTTTTCCAGAGGCCAAGTAGATTTCGTACCATTCTTTTCTAGTCAGTTCAATATCTACTGCCTTGGCTGATTCGATGATGCGGCTAGCCTTGGTTGTGCCGATGACCGCCTGCATGTGGGCTGGATAGCGTAGTACCCAAGCAATAGCCACTGCGGATGGTGATATTTGGTATTTGTCGGCCAGTCGGTTCAGGACGGCATTGAGTTTGGGATATTTATCCGAACCGACAAAAACGCCTTCAAAATAGCCGTGCTGGAGGACAGACCAGGCCTGAATCACGACGTCGTTGAGGCGACAGTATTCGAAAATGCTACCGTCGCGCATATTTGCGGCTGTGCCCTCCATGTTGACGTGGAAGCCAGCTTCAAAAGCAGGTGAGAAAGCTGCGCTCAGTTGGAGCTGATTTGCCACCAAGGGCTGCTTGACCTCTTTTTTGAGAAGTTCCATTATCATAGGATTCTGGTTGGACACTCCAAAATCAAGGACCTTTCCTTGAGATTTGAGCAGATCAAAAGCTTCAGCGATTTCACTGGGCTCCATCAGGGCATCTGGTCGATGCAAGAGTAGAGAGTCCAGGTGGTCCACGCCCAAGCGCTGTAAAATACCGTTTGTTGCCTCTAGGATATAGTCTTTGGAAAAGTCAAAGTAGGTGAATTCTTCTATGCGGATCCCCACCTTGGACTGAATCCACATCTTAGCCCGCAGGTCAGGCCGATTTTTGAGCACTTGTCCCAGAATTTCTTCGCACTTGCCTCCACCGTAGATATCGGCTAAGTCAAAAGCATTAATTCCGACTGACAAGGCTGTTTCGACCAGTTCTTCCACCTCTTTGGGGGTCATTTGGGCAATTCGCATCAGCCCTATGATAATCTGGGAAATTTCTCTCTTGCTTTCTCCGAATTCAAGATATTTCATAAGCTCTTCTCCTCGTGTCATCTTAATCCCAGTATAAGCTAAACCTGCTCCAAAGTCAAAAAGCGACTAGCTAGATCGAGCCTTGGAGCAAATGTGTAGAAAATCCTCATTTTGGCTAATGAAATTTGGCTGACTTTGTCGGAAAATTAGAAGATTTGACAAAAACTTGGCTTCCTGATAGAATAAGAATGTCTTAAAGACAAATAACTTCTTCTTGGTTGCAGGAATTGCCAAGCCTGTCACTCGGATGAAGCGTAAAGAAAAGGAGCTTATCATGGCAATCTCAAAAGAGAAAAAAAATGAAATCATTGCACAATATGCACGTCACGAAGGTGATACAGGTTCAGTAGAGGTTCAAGTTGCTGTCCTTACTTGGGAAATCAACCACCTTAACGAACACATCAAACAACACAAAAAAGACCACGCTACTTACCGTGGTTTGATGAAGAAAATCGGTCGCCGTCGTAACTTGCTTGCATACTTGCGTAAAAACGACGTTAACCGTTACCGTGAGTTGATCAACTCTCTTGGACTTCGTCGTTAATCTGCTTTATTTTCCACTTACATTGCGTTGTCACCTTACCTCGATATACTCAAGTATAATCTTCGGTTACGTTTCCTAGCACTGTAAGGTAAAATAAACCAGATCATCTCCCTTCGGGGAGATTTTTTGTTTCACTAAAATTTTCGTACAATCTTCGGCTCGTCGCCTTGTCTAGAAACATTTTATCCAGCAAGAATAAAGCTCTCTGATCTCAGAGGGCTTTTTTGTTTTCACTAGGATTTTAGCCCGAGCTCAAATTAGCTCTCTGACTTTATAGGTTTTTCGTTATCCTTACTTTGTCTTCTATCAGTACAATTTTTAGCTCTTCTTGAATTTTTAAGAAAATCTTGCTAGACTGTAGCTACTAAGATAAAAACACAGTTCTGGTTGGTAGTCCAGACGCAAAAAATCTATTTTTTGTCAGTAACCTTCCTCCTTGGTTGTCCATTCTTAGGGATTTTTAAAGGAGGTGCTGTCATGGATAAGATTTCAATGACGCTGACAGTTTATTTTGAAGAGGGATTTTGGCACGGTCTTTTTGAGCAGGAACATGCTCAATCTTATAGAGTTTGCCGAGTCACCTTTGGTGCAGAGCCTAGCACGCAGGAACTGCTAGATTTTCTAAACCATTATTATCATCGCTTGCAGTTTAGTCCTAGCATCAGGGTGAAGGAGAAGACTAAGTCGGTCAGTCCTAAACGCCTGCAGAGACAGGCTAAAAAAGAGCAGATGGCTTCACGTTCTTCAAAATCTCAGGAAGCGCTGAAGCTGCAATTTGAAGAGCAAAAGAAAATCGCTCGAGTCAAGCGCAAGCAGCAGAAAGAACTGGCTAAGCAAAGGAAATTCGAACTCAAACAGCAAAAACGGTTGGAAAAGCACAAGGGGCATTGAGCCTTGTTTTTCTTATTTATATGGGAAAGTCTTCCGATGGGAGACTTTTTTGTTTCTTAAACAAATTTCCCTGTCTCGAAACTATACCAATTTTATGTTGACAAATGTCAAATCGGCGTGTATAATGTCTTTGTCTCTCGATAAAAAGATAAATAAGACTATACCAATTTTCAATAAAGGAGGAACTAGCTTTTTGCCAGCAAAAGGCTAGAAATAAATCTATGTGTGGAATCGTCGGAGTTGTGGGAAACCGCAATGCAACAGATATTTTGATGCAAGGACTTGAAAAGTTAGAATACCGAGGCTATGATTCGGCTGGAATTTTTGTGACAACAGGAGAAAAATCCAGCTTGATCAAGTCTGTTGGTCGGATTGCAGATCTTCGTGCCAAGATTGGCATAGATGTAGCAGGCTCAACAGGTATTGGACATACCCGCTGGGCAACCCACGGGAAACCAAGTGAGAATAACGCCCATCCTCACACTTCTCAGACAGGCCGTTTTGTTTTGGTTCACAACGGTGTGATTGAAAATTACCTGGATATCAAAAATAACTACCTTGCTGGCCATGATTTTAAAGGGCAGACAGATACAGAAATTACAGTTCATTTGATTGGGAAATTCGCGGAAGAAGACGGCCTCTCTGTTCTTGACGCTTTCCGCAAGGCCCTTCACATTATCGAAGGTTCCTACGCTTTTGCCTTGGTAGATGCCCAAGATCCTTCTACGATCTACGTTGCCAAAAACAAATCTCCGCTTTTGATTGGCTTGGGCGAAGGCTATAACATGGTCTGCTCCGATGCCATGGCTATGATTCGTGAGACCAGCGAATACATGGAAATCCATGATAAAGAGCTGGTTATCGTGACGGCTAATAGCGTAGAAGTGCAGGACTATGAAGGCAATGTTCTTGAACGTGGTAGCTATACAGCTGAGTTGGATTTGTCCGATATCGGCAAAGGTACTTATCCTTACTACATGCTGAAGGAAATTGATGAGCAGCCGACCGTGATGCGTAAGCTGATCAGCACTTATGCGGATGAAAATAATAAGATGCTGATTGATCCTGCCATCATCAAGACAGTCCAAGAAGCGGATCGCATTTATATCATTGCTGCTGGAACTTCTTATCATGCTGGTTACGCTTCTAAACGAATGCTGGAAGAGTTGACGGATACGCCAGTTGAGCTGGGCATTTCTTCAGAATGGGGCTATGCTATGCCTCTTCTGAGCAAGAAGCCACTTTTCATCTTTATCAGCCAATCTGGTGAGACAGCTGATAGTCGTCAAGTCTTGGTCAAGGCCAATGAATTGGGCATTCCTAGCTTGACAGTAACCAATGTGCCAGGTTCAACCTTGTCTCGTGAAGCCAAGCATACCTTGCTTCTCCATGCTGGACCAGAAATTGCCGTGGCTTCAACCAAGGCCTACACTGCACAAATCGCTGCCCTAGCTTTCTTGGCCAAGGCGGTTGGTGATGCCAATGGCAACGAAAAAGCCAAGAATTTTGATTTGGTTCATGAGCTGTCTATCGTAGCTCAGTCTATCGAGTCTACTCTTTCTGAAAAAGAACTGATCGAAAGCAAGGTTCGTGACTTGTTGGAAGAAACTCGCAGCGCCTTTTATATCGGTCGTGGTCAGGATTATTATGTGGCGATGGAAGCCAGCCTTAAGCTTAAGGAGATTTCCTACATTCAGTGTGAAGGCTTTGCGGCAGGAGAGCTTAAGCATGGTACTATTTCTCTGATTGAAGAGGGAACCCCTGTTCTAGCTTTGCTTTCAGACGAGGTTTTGGCTAGCCATACTCGCGGAAATGTTTCTGAAGTTGTGGCGCGTGGAGCCAAGGTGTTGACCATTGCGGAGGAAAATGTGGCTAAGGATGGAGACGATATTGTCCTGAGCCAAGTTCACCCTTACCTGTCACCAATCTCTATGGTAGTACCGACTCAATTGATTGCCTATTTTGCAACTCTGCACCGCGGTTTGGATGTAGATAAACCGCGCAATCTCGCTAAATCTGTAACGGTAGAATAAGCTAAGAAAGTCTAGTTCATCTAGACTTTTTTGCTCTCTCTTGGTATACTTGAGTGAGGAGTATGTTTGCTTGGCTTTAATTTTTTATGAGGAGAAGAAAATGAAGAAAAAAAACATTATTGCTCTGCTGGTTGGTATCGCCTTATCTAGTTCTTTCTTAATCCGGACAGTTTTGATCCATCAGGAGAGACAAGCGAAAAAGCAAAACATGGAACGGATTGCTGCAGTGCAAGAGACGATTCAGTCTCAAGATCAAAAGAAAGCTGAAGAGCAGAAAGAACAATTTAAAAAGACATTTGAAGGTATAGATAGAACTTCCATTCAAATGAAAGACTACGATAGCCACACAAAGATTAATGCGGACTACAGTTTTGGTACCAAGGATGGAGTACACTACCTAGTAGAATTAAAAACAGGGGAGAAAGTAGCTCTGGAAGGTGTGGACAAGGCCTTTCCTTTGTCTGTCAAAAACGAGGATACAAATAGTACGGAGCTTGCCCTGGTTGTCCGTAAAGACCAAGCCTGGTACATGATTGATACAAAGGGTGAGACGATTTACACTTTTGAACAAACAGAATTGACAGAAAACTCGAAGTTAACATTGAAAGACAATAAACTACAGGTAGAATAAACTAAGAAAGTCTAGTTCATCTAGGCTTTTTCTAATGAGCAAATTCATTGAAAATAGAACTAACTAGTGATAAAATGCCCTAAAAACTAAAAGAGATAGCGAGGAAACAGAATGGTAGAATTAGGAATTTCAACATTTGGTGAAACAACTGCTCTGGAAGCGACTGGGCAGATTTACAGTCATGATGAACGCATTCGGCAGCTGGTAGCAGAAATTGAGCTGGCAGACAAGGTGGGGCTGGACGTGTATGGCATCGGAGAGCATCACAGGGAGGACTTTGCGGTCTCTGCGCCGGAGATTGTGCTGGCGGCTGGTGCGATCAAGACGGAGAAGATTCGCCTGACCAGTGCTGTCAGTGTCCTGTCGAGCTTGGATCCTATTCGAGTCTACCAGCAGTATGCGACGATTGATGCTTTGTCAAATGGCAGAGCAGAGGTCATGGCTGGCCGGGGATCTTTTATCGAGTCCTTTCCGCTCTTTGGCTATAACTTGAAGGATTATGAAGAGCTTTTTGATGAAAAGCTGGACTTGCTCCTCTATGCCAGTGCCGAGATGCGGTTAAATTGGAAGGGAAAGCTGACGCAAACTATTGACAATCGGGAAGTCTACCCACGGGCGGTGCAAGAAACATTGCCAGTTTGGGTAGCGACAGGGGGAAATGTCGAGTCCACCATTAAGGTCGCCCAGAAAGGCCTGCCAATTGCGTATGCCATTATCGGTGGACAGCCTAAGCGCTTCAAGCCTCTGCTGGATGCATATCGCCGGATTGGGCAGGAAAGTGGCTACTCAGATGAAAAGTTGAAGATCGCTGCCCACTCTTGGGGCTGGGTCATGGAGGACAATGAGGAGGCGATCCGGACTTACTTCCATCCGACCAAGCAGGTAGTGGATGCTATCTCCAAGGACCGCCCTCACTGGCGGGAGATGACTTATGAGCAATACCTAGATCAGGTAGGACCAGAGGGAGCCATGTTTGTCGGCAGTCCTGAAAAGGTCGCTCAGAAATTGATCAAGATGATAGAGGAGCTGGGACTGGACCGCTTCATGTTGCATCTGCCGTTGGGATCGCTTCCGCATGAGCAGGTTCTCCAGTCTATCGAACTCTTTGGCACCAAGGTTGCACCGCTTGTGCGGGAGTATTTTGCAGCTAAGGGTAAGTAAAATCGAAGTAGAGGTCTTTTGATAAAGATTGCCTATCTCTCCCATAGAAAATATATATCTTGCCTTTCTAAAAATAGTAAGAAAAACAAGTTTTTCATAGAAAGCTGAAAAACCTTGATAAAGCTAGCTTTTTTAATTTACTCTTATAAATATTTTTAATCGGGCTGATAGGAAATATATATTTGGAAAGCTCACTTTTCAGTGATATGATAATAGCAATCAAATTGAAAAGGAGCAAGATATGTCTAAAAGAGAGTTGGTTTTAAAAGCCTTTAAGGGGGAAAAAGTTGACCGAGTGCCAGTTGGTTTCTGGCATCATTTTACCAGCGAGGATGAGTGGCTGGCTGGTTTTGGCAATCAGACTATTATTGATAAAAATTTGGCAGGCCATCAAGCATTTTTATCAGAAGTCAAGCCAGACTTTGTCAAACTGATGAGCGATGGTTATTTTGCCTATCCGAATGAGCGCTTGAAAAAAGTTCAATCTATCAAGGACTTGGCAGGTATCGAGCCGTTAGGCGCTGACCATCCTTGGATCAGTGAGCAGGTGGAGCTGGTTCAAAAGATTAGGGCTGGCTTCACAGAGGATTTGGTTGCTATTTACAATATTTTTGTGCCGGTGACCTACTTCAAATGGCTGGTTGGCAAGGTTGCTGGAGGAGATGACATCATTGCAGATTTTCTAGCAGAGGATGCGGAAGTGACAAAGCGGGTGCTGGATGTGATTGCTCAAGATATTGCGGCTCTGACAGAGCGGATCATCAAGGAAGCCGGTGCGGATGGAATTTACCTCAGCGTTCAGAGCATTCAGGATGCGCGGGTGTCGGCTGAAGACTATAAGGCTTTCATTGCTCCTAGTGAATTAGCGGTGCTGGAAGCAGCCAATGCAGCTGGCGGAGTGAATATTCTGCATATTTGTGGCTACGAAGGCGCGCGAAATGACGTTCATCTTTTCACAGATTATCCAGCTCAAGTTATTAACTGGGCAGTGGGGCCAGAAGGTATCAGTTTGGCGGAAGGTCGCAAATTATTTGGCGGTCGCACTGTTCTCGGTGGTTTTGAAAATGGCAAGACTGGTTTGCTCTACACAGGTAGCCAAGAAGCTATTCAAAATGAAACTAAGCGCTTGATAGCAGAGGCTGGTAAGGATGCTTTGATTATTGGGGCTGACTGCACCATCCCAAGCGATATTGATCCAGAGCGGATTGAGTGGGTTCGCCAAGCAGCGAGTTTAGCATAAAAAGGAGACAAAAGAATGAGTAAGAAAAAATGGATTATCGGTGGAGTAGCTGTGATTGCTATTGTCGCTGCGACTTATTTGGGACGGACCTTGACGGGAGCTTCATCCAGCAAGGCGAGCAGTGCGACATCAGGCAATGACAAGGTCACGACTTTAAAAGTAGCTCATACGCAAAACTACGTTCCTTACGACTTCTTGGACGAAAAAGGCCAGTCAGATGGGTATGAAGTAGCGGTACTCAAGGCCATTGATGAAAAATTGCTAGATTATCAGTTCGAATATACTGGCACCAGTGACGAAGATCTTTTGATTGGTTTGGAATCTGGGAAATATGATATCGGAACCAAGGGAGCTTGGTACACTGAAGAGCGGGCGAAGAAGTTCATCATTCCAGAAAGTCCTATCGGAGCTAGTATCATCGGCTTTACCATCCGAAAAGCGGATGCAAATAAATTTAAAAATATTGATGATTTTGCCAAAGAAAAAGGGAAATTGGTGCCGATTTCACCACAGAATGCCCAATGGACGGTGATTGAAGAGTACAACAAAAAGCACAGTGCTAGCCCAATTGAGCTGACCGCAGCAGAGTCTTTTCAGATAGCGGATGCTTATGCCTGGGTCTTGGAAGGACGCTACGACGCCTTCTTTGATATCAAATTGTCCTTTGAAAAAGCTGTCACAGACAAGGCAGGTTCCTATCATCAGTATGCGGACCAGTTGAGCTGGTTCCCTTATAAGGGTATCCCTACTTATCCACTCATTCATAAAGATAAAAAGGATGAAGAGTTTGCCAAAGCCTATGAAAAGGCTATTAAAGAGCTAGAAAAAGATGGGACACTCTCTAAATTATCGGAAAAATACTTTGGTGAAGATGTCTTTTCTTATGTAGATAAAGACTAAAAGCTGGAGAAAGGAGACCGTATGGTCGCTTATGATTTGTCCCGTGTTTTTGGCCTACTGCCTGGTTTGTTACAGGCCTTGCCGACTACTTTATGGATTATGTTCGTGACGGTTTTAATTGGCTCCTTGCTAGGTGGTCTGTTGGCCTGGGCTCAGGTTGTGGAGGAGCAGACTTTTGCTGGTCTGGCTAGAGGATATATATTTATCTTTCGGTGTACACCGCCTATTGTCTTGCTCTTCTTGGTCTTCTATGGCATTCCAGAGTTTTTAAAATGGTGGTTGGGACTAGATATCAATAATTGGTCACGGACCGTATTTGTCATCATTACTATGATTCTGCTCTTTGCGGCCATGATTGCAGAAGTCTTCAAGGCGGCCTATCTGGCTGTTCCCAAGGGACAGACTGAGGCAGGTCTCAGTATTGGCCTGACATCAGTGCAGACTTTTCTGCGGATCATTCTGCCACAAGCTTTTCGTATTGCCCTGCCCAATCTGACTACCGCCTTTCTTAATCTCATGCGGGATGCTGCGCTGGCCTATACGATTGGGGCAGTTGATGTCATGGGAGCGGGACAAAATCTCATCAGCCGGAATCTGGGCAATTATTCCCTCGAAACCTATACAGCGGTGGCCTTGATTTATTGGGGGATTGCCCTAGTGGTTTCGCTGGCTTCCCAGCTTCTGGAAAAAAGTCTGACAATCAAAGAGAGGTAAAGCATGGATTTGAATTATATTGTAAATACCTTTCTGGTAACGTTGAAAGGCATACCGATAACCCTGATTATTATGGTGGTGGCTATTCTACTCAGCTTTATTCCGGCTCTGCTCTTGGCTCTAGGTCAGATTTATAAAGTTCGAGGTGTGCGGACCTTTTCGGTAGTTTATCTGGCCTTCATTCGGGCGACGCCACCCATTTTACTTATCCTCTTTTTCTACAGTCTATTTCCTAGCTTGCTGAATCAATTTTTCAAAAGTCTAGGCAGTCAGGTAGATGTCTTTAAGTTCAATCCGCTTTACTATGCTTTCATCATCTATAGCTTGATGACAACAGGGAGTTTATCGGAAATCTTGCGCTCTGCTATTTTGACAGTAGATAAAGGACAGTTAGAAGCAGCTCAAGCGATTGGTTTAACGAATTTTCAAGCCTATCGGAGGATTGTTTTTCCTCAGGCATTGCGCTCTGCCCTGCCCAATCTGGCCAATCTGGTTATCAATCTAGTCAAGGGGACCTCACTGGTATTTGTCATGACAGTGAAAGATATTACTGCTTTGGCCAAGGTTGAAGCCTCTCATTCATATCAGTATTCAGAGTCTTACTTAGTGATTTTTGTTATTTATCTCATTATCTGTGGCTTGATTCAGTGGATGTTTAGAAGCTTGGAAAAGCGCTACGCTCTTGCTTAGGAAGGAAAGATTATGTTAGAAGTAAAACATATCTCCAAACGATTTGGAGAGCCCCAGGTGCTGGCAGATGTCAGTCTCAGGGTCAATCAAGGCGACGTTGTGGTAATTCTTGGTCCCTCAGGCTCTGGTAAAACAACATTTCTGCGCTGTCTGAATCACTTAGAAAAAGCGGATGGCGGCCAGCTGACTTTGGCTGGTAAGGACTATGATTTGGCTAAACTTAGCAAAAAGGAGATTTTGGAAATTCGTAGAAAAACAGCCTTTGTCTTCCAGCATTATAATCTCTTTGCCAATAAAACAGCCCTTGAAAATATCTTAGAGGGCTTAGTAATCGCTCGTAAGATACCGCGAGAAGAAGCGCTTGAGATTGCGGAAGATGCCTTGAAGCGTGTGGGCCTCTTGGCCTACAAGGACTACTATCCTTCGCAGCTATCAGGCGGCCAGCAGCAGCGGATCGGGATTGCCCGCGCCATTGCTGTCAAGCCAGATGTCATCCTGCTGGATGAACCAACTTCGGCTCTAGATCCGGAACTGGTCGGTGAAGTTCTCAGTGTCATGAAACAGCTGGCTCAGGAGGGAGTGACCATGGTCGTTGTGACCCACGAGATGAGCTTTGCCCGTGATGTGGCCAACCATGTCATTTTTATGGACGGAGGTCACATCATCGAAGAAAATCCTCCGCAGGAATTCTTCACTAGTCCCAAAGAAGAGCGAACTAAGCAGTTTCTATCTCGCATTCTGTCGGATGCCAGCTATAGTGTAGAGTATATGATTTAACTTGTATCAAAATAGAGAAGCTTTCTTCACATTTCTATGTGGGGGAAGTTTTTTGACTTTTTAAAAATTATGTAAATTTTTTGTTAAAATCTATTGACAAGGGGGAAAAAAGGATGTATAATTACAACTGTAAACAAAAAGTTTACACAGAATTTATTCAGAAGATGAGGATATAGCCAGTAGGCGATTATTTTTGGGAGGATTAAAAATTATGTAACATCATATTCTTCTGAAATAGATCCAACTCATCCATAAAACAAGAGACTGAAGGAGTCTTAATTTTTGGAAATAGAATAAGTTATGTAAAATAATAGATAGGAGAAGATCTCCGATATGAACATAAATGTATAGTAGGTAAGAAAGAGATTTCTTATCTGAAACTTTAGCAAATGAAAAAATGATATAAAACGTATAAAAAGTGAGGAAAAATGATGAACAACAATTACAACAATTTTAACAGTATGGACGACCTTTTCAACCAACTCATGGGGCGCATGGGTGGCTACAACAGCGAACATCGACGCTACTTGATCAATGGTAGAGAGGTCACACCGGAAGAGTTTGCTCAGTACCGAGCTACTGGCAAGCTTCCTGGTCAGGTGGTTGGCGAACAGGATGTGCAAGCTGGAGCGCATGGGCCTAAGCAAGATGGCATTCTGGCTAAGCTAGGTCGCAATTTGACTCAAGAAGCGCGTGATGGTAAGCTGGATCCAGTCATTGGACGCAATAAGGAAATTCAAGAAACAGCTGAAATCCTTTCACGCCGGACCAAGAATAATCCGGTTCTGGTCGGAGATGCCGGAGTTGGTAAGACAGCTGTCGTAGAAGGTTTGGCTCAGGCTATCGTTAATGGTGATGTGCCAGCGGCTATCAAGAACAAGGAAATTATTTCTGTTGATATTTCTGGCTTGGAAGCTGGTACCCAGTATCGTGGTAGCTTTGAAGAAAATATCCAAAACTTGGTCAATGAAGTCAAGGAAGCCGGCAATGTTATCCTCTTCTTTGATGAAATTCATCAAATTCTGGGGGCAGGATCTACTGGCGGAGATAGCGGTTCTAAGGGCTTGGCGGATATTCTTAAACCAGCGCTTTCTCGTGGTGAGCTGACTGTTATCGGGGCGACTACTCAGGACGAGTACCGCAATACTATCCTTAAAAATGCAGCTCTGGCTCGTCGTTTCAATGAAGTCAAGGTCAACGCACCGTCTGCTGAGGATACCTATCAGATCCTTCGAGGTATTCGGGATTTGTACGAAAAGCACCACAATGTTATCCTGCCGGATGAAGTGCTGAAAGCGGCTGTGGACTACTCAGTTCAGTATATTCCACAACGGAGCCTACCAGACAAGGCGATTGACCTGGTCGATGTGACTGCTGCCCACTTGGCAGCCCAACATCCAGTGACTGATGTTCATGCAGTTGAGCATGAGATTGCTGAGCAGAAGGCTAAGCAGGAAACAGCTGTTGAAAAAGAAGACTATGAAGCAGCTCTGAATGCCAAGACCCGCATTGAAGAGCTGGAAAAGAAAATTCAAAACCACACAGAGGATATGAAGGTAACGGCGACAGTCAACGATGTAGCAGAATCTGTTGAACGGATGACGGGTGTGCCGGTATCTCAAATGGGGGCTAGCGACATTGAGCGCCTCAAGGGCATGAATGACCGTCTCAAAGCTAAAGTTATCGGTCAAGACAAGGCTGTAGAAGCTGTGGCGAGAGCCATTCGCCGTAACCGTGCAGGCTTTGACGAAGGCAACCGTCCGATCGGAAGCTTCCTCTTCGTTGGTCCAACTGGTGTCGGTAAGACTGAGTTGGCTAAGCAACTAGCTCTAGATATGTTCGGTACCAAGGATGCTATCATCCGTCTGGATATGTCTGAATACAGTGACCGTACAGCCGTTTCCAAGCTGATTGGTACGACTGCGGGCTATGTCGGCTATGATGATAACAACAACACCCTGACCGAGCGTGTCCGCCGCAATCCATACTCTATCATTCTCTTGGATGAGATTGAAAAGGCTGATCCACAAGTGATTACCCTTCTCCTTCAAGTTCTGGATGATGGTCGCTTGACAGATGGACAAGGAAATACAGTCAACTTCAAGAACACGGTTATTATCGCGACATCTAATGCAGGATTTGGCTATGAAGCAGGTCTGGAAGAGGATGCAGAAAAGCCTGATCTAATGGACCGACTCAAACATTATTTCCGCCCAGAGTTCCTCAATCGTTTCAATGCAGTCATTGAGTTCTCTCATCTCAAGAAAGAAGACTTGATGGAGATTGTCAATCTCATGCTGATTGAAGTAAATCAAACCTTGAGCAAAAAAGAAATTGATCTTGCAGTATCTGATGCAGCTAAGGAATTCCTACGTGACGCTGGTTATGACCAAGTCATGGGTGTTCGTCCACTCCGTAGAGTTATCGAGCAACAAATCCGTGACAAGGTGACTGACTTCCACTTGGATAATCTAGATGCTAAGCATTTGACAGCTGATATGGAAGATGGAACCTTGGTGATCCGTGAAAAATTAGCAGAATAACTACCTATAACTTTCAAAATCCCGTAAAACGAACAGATATTTAGTCTGTTCGTTTTTTTATTAATCATATTCATATAAAAAATCTCCAATCAGTTGACTGGAGATTTTCTTATTTTCTTCGATATTGACTGGGTGTCATTTGATAGTATTTTTTAAATTGCCGGTTGAAATTAGAAAGGTTATTAAAACCAGACTGGCTGGAGATTTCTAGAACCGACAGAGTAGAGTGCTGGAGGAGCTCGGCAGCCTTGCGCAGGCGAAATTGGATTAGGTACTCAATGCAAGAAACACCCAGATGTTTTTTGAAGAAATTCATGAAGTGCGTAGGACTGTAGCCGCAAATACCAGACAGCTGATCAATAGAGAGTTCTTCCTGATAATGCTCATTGATATAGTCGATGATAGACCGAATTTTCTCTTCCTTGCGGTAGCCCTCGGCAGATAGCTCCTTAGAAACGATATAGTCGTTCTCAAAGAGCAAGTAGAAGAGCTGATTGAGCTGGGTCTTGAGCTGAAATTCATAGTATTTCTTTTGGCAATAACCCGTTTCCATAGTAGCCAGCAGGCATTGACGAATTTCCTCATAGGCTTGATCAGTCGGCTTGATGACATGGACAAAGTCCAGTTGGCCATTGTAGAGAGGTTGTAGGTAGTGGATACTAGCATGATCCATGGCCGAATAGCCCATTAAGTCCAAGTGAAAGTTAATGGCATCCATGTAGTGGCGCTGCTGCTCAATCGGATGAATGGAGTGAAGGGCATTGGGACGAATCAGGACAATATCGCCTTTGTGGCTGTTAAAATAATGATCGTCGATATGAAATTGGGCACTGCCTTCGTGAACGTAAATGATTTCAACATCGGTGTGCCAGTGGAAAAGGATGTCAGGCTGGCCGTTTTCCGTAATGGTCCGCGTCAGAGAATAGGGGGTTCCTTGATTCTTATACTCAGTAGTTTTGTGCAACTGCCCCAAATCCATCATAGTGCCCTCCTTCGTAGAATACTATCATTTTTTAAAATAATTAGACTAGAAAATGTGTTTGCCAACTATTATAATATAATTAAAAAGAAAATGAAAGTAGGAAAATAAAGAGAAGAAAATTTTCTGAAAGTCTGGTTTAGGCTGGCAGTGTGGACGAACCATTTAAGAGTATTTGGCTACCATCCAGCTCCTTATAGAATAAGAAAAGTGTGGAATCCATGGCTCTTTCGAACTCATGTTGCTTCCACACTTTTTATTGGATAGCTTTATCTAGCGGCTTTTTGTTCTTTATGTTTGTGAAGGATAAAGGAGTTTGAAAAACTCAGGCTTGCTAGTACAAAAAGAAGAAGGGTTGTTGCTGGATAGCTAAGGGAGATATGATTGGTTTTGATGACAAAGAGAAGGGCAAAGGCAAGAATGGCAAAGAAAACGCTGAGGCCCCAAGTCATTCGGCGACTGAGTAAGTGCTGCTCAAAGAGCAGAGGAATGAGGAGACAGCCTAGAAGAAGGCTCGTTGGGAAAACGACATACTCGGCAGAAAAAATTGTCAAGATACTCAGAGTGATAAACAGGCAGCTAAGTATATGATGGGTATAGTTGAGCCAATTTATTTTCATTGGAAAACCTCCTTTTGATGATTGTTTGGATACGGTTGATGGTGTAAACACCACACTTTCACACCTTTATTATAAGTCTTTAAAAGTAAAAAGCAAGCGATTACAATCATATTTACTCAGCCTGTCAATCTTTTTCATTACTCTGAATTATCAGATATTTTCAAGTCTCCTGGGACTTCTTTTTCTTTCAAAAAATAGATTTTTTCGGTATAATAGTCAAAGATAGTCAATGTTAGAGAAGACTTGAATGCTTATTTTTAGATATAACAGATAGAAAGGTATATCATGGGCATCAAAAATACCTCGGATAGTATAGAAGAATATATCAAAACAATTTTAGCGCAGGCGGGCATGGTCGAGCTCAAGCGCAGTGAGTTAGCCGATGTTTTTCAGGTGGTTCCGAGTCAGATCAATTATGTGATTAAGACACGTTTTACGGAGAGTCGGGGCTATATCGTTGAAAGCAAGCGCGGCGGCGGTGGCTATATCAGGATTGGTAAGATTGAATTTTCCGATCAGCACCAAATGCTGTCTGATTTGTTGACCAATGTCGGTGAGTCGCTCAGCCAGCCAGTTTTTTCAGATGTTTTGCAGCTGCTCTTTGATGAAAAAATTATTAGCCAGCGTGAGGGAGAGCTGCTCCTAGCGAGTGCCAGCGATGCTGTCCTGGGGGCAGAGGCTCCGAGGATTCGAGCTAGAATGTTACGGAAAATTTTGCAGCAATTAGATAGAAAAGGAAATTAAGAATATGAATTATTCAAAAGCTTTAGTAGAAAGCTTGGAAGCGGCTCAGCTCTTAGCCGGTCATTTTGCTACAGATTATTTAGAATCGTGGCAAGTGCTGATGGCTCTGGCTAATAATCCCTACAGCGTGGCAGGCTCAGCTCTAAATGAATTCCCTATTGAAGTGGATAAACTGGAAGAAGCAGCCTTTGACATTACTGGAAAAGAGTATCAAAAACAAGGCGGTTTTGACTTATTGCCTTTTTCTCACCGTTTGGAGGAGCTCTTTGCTCAAGCAGGACAGATTGCGGAGGCCGTCCACGCTAAAAGCCTAGGAACAGAGCACCTGCTCCTAGCCATGCTATTTGATCGTGGGACCTTGGCAGCTCGTGTGCTAGAAGCTGCAGGTTTCGGCTGTGATGATAAGAGTTCAGCCCCTCGATTCAGTGATTTACGAAAGGTTTTAGAGCAGCGTGCTGGCTGGGGCAGAGAGGAAATTAAGTCGATCCGCTCGCTAAATAAAAACACGGCCTCTGCCAAACAAACCATGGCGAATATGATGGGCATGCCTCCTTCAACTAGCGGTGGCCTGGAAGACTATACTCGGGATTTGACAGAACTGGCTCGGGCTGGTCGTCTGGAACCAGTTATCGGGCGGGATGAGGAAATTTCTCGAATGCTTCAGATCCTCAGCCGCAAGACTAAAAATAATCCAGTACTTGTCGGTGATGCGGGGGTCGGTAAAACTGCTTTGGCACTAGGCTTGGCTCAACGCGTGGCAGCTGGGCAGGTTCCGGCAGAGCTTGCCAAGATGCGCGTCTTGGAATTAGATTTGATGAATGTTGTCGCTGGGACTCGTTTCCGCGGAGACTTTGAAGAGCGGATGAACAATATCATCAATGACATCGAAGAAGACGGCCATGTCATCCTCTTTATCGATGAGCTGCATACCATCATGGGCTCTGGCAGCGGGATTGATTCGACCTTGGATGCGGCCAATATCCTGAAACCTGCTCTGGCTCGGGGAACCTTGCGGACAGTTGGTGCTACGACGCAGGAAGAGTACCAGAAGCATATCGAAAAAGACGCTGCTCTGTCTCGGCGTTTTGCCAAGGTCACTATTGAAGAACCTACTGTGGCCGACAGCATTGCTATTCTGCAGGGTTTGAGAAAGAGTTATGAGGATCACCACAAGGTGCAGATTAGTGATCAGGCCATTGAAACAGCGGTCAAGTATGCTCATCGCTATCTGACCAGCAAGCATTTGCCAGACTCTGCCATTGACCTTTTGGATGAAGCTAGTGCAACGGTGCAGAATAAAGGACCGCAGAATTATAAACAGTCGGATTTGACGCCTGTGGATCAGGCTTTGATGGCTGGAAAATTTAAAAAAGTCGGCCAGCTACTGGCAAAAGAGCAGGAGTCAACTGTTTACAAGCTGAAAGTGGAAGCAGGGGATATCTTAGAGACTCTCAGTCGCTTGTCAGGTATTCCTGTGCAGAAATTAACTCAGACAGATGCCAAAAAATATCTCAATTTGGAAAAAGAACTACACAAACGAGTTATCGGGCAGGATGCGGCAGTTTCGGCTGTCAGCCGAGCTATTCGTCGCAATCAATCGGGCATCCGCACCGGCAAACGCCCCATTGGTTCCTTTATGTTCTTAGGACCGACGGGTGTCGGAAAGACTGAGCTGGCTAAGGCCTTGGCAGAAGTTCTCTTTGATGATGAATCCGCCCTGATTCGCTTTGACATGAGTGAATATATGGAGAAATTCGCAGCGAGTCGTCTCAACGGGGCGCCCCCAGGCTATGTAGGCTATGAGGAAGGCGGCGAGTTGACGGAGAAGGTTCGCAACCGTCCATATTCTGTTCTTCTCTTTGACGAAGTAGAAAAGGCTCATCCAGATATTTTCAATGTCCTCTTGCAGGTCTTGGATGACGGCCAGTTGACTGATAGCAAGGGCCGCAAGGTGGACTTCTCCAATACCATCATTATCATGACCAGCAATCTGGGGGCAACGGCCCTGCGGGATGATAAGACGGTTGGTTTTGGGGCGCGTGACATCCGCTTTGATCAGGCCAATATGGAAAAACGTATTCTGGAAGAATTGAAAAAGACCTATCGGCCTGAATTTATCAATCGGATTGATGAAAAGGTGGTCTTCCACAGTCTGTCTGCTGAGGATATGCAGGAAGTGGTCAAGATTATGGTGCAACCGTTGATTGGGAGTCTGGCAGAGCAAGGCATCGTGCTTAAATTTCAAGCTAGTGCCCTGAAATTACTGGCTCAGGAAGGTTACGATCCAGAAATGGGAGCGCGGCCGCTGCGCCGTACCCTGCAGACGCAGGTGGAGGACAAGCTGTCTGAGTTGCTCCTGACTGGAGATTTGGCAGCTGGTCAAACGCTCAAAGTTGGCGTCAAAGGCGGTCAACTCAAATTTGAAATGGCTTAGGGAGGATGTGTGCAATGGAAATTCGTGTGATGACAGAAAAGGATTATGCCTCTGTTTACCAGCTGTGGCTCTCTTGCGCTGGTATGGGGCTCAATAACTTAGATGACTCTGAAGAAGGGATTGCCCGCTTTTTGAAGCGCAATCCTGAGACCTGTCTGGTTGCCTTGGAAGGGGAGAGCTTTATAGGTGCTATTCTAGTTGGCACAGATGGACGTAGAGCGTACATTTATCATACAGCTGTCCATCCATATTTTCGTAGAAAAGGAGTAGGCAGAGCTCTGGTCGAACAGGCCTTGTCAGCAGTGAAAAGACTTGGTATCCATAAAGTATCGCTGGTCGTTTTTGAAAGAAATGAACTGGGCAACCGTTTTTGGCAGGAACTGGGATTTTCAGTTAGAAATGATCTGCTTTACCGAGATCAGGGGCTAACGGAGATGGTTCGACAGGATACATAAAAAAGATGATTTACTTAGCATTCTTGCTAGGCTAATCAGAACCGTGTTATCATACTGAAGAATATCGTTTAGAAAGGCAGAAACTGTGTCTCTTCGTTATCTTACTCGAATCGCTCTTTTAGCAGCGCTCTGCGTCGTGCTTCGCTATGCTTTTGCTGGCCTGCCCAATGTCAAGCCGATTACAGCGCTTTATTTTCTCTTGGTGGATTTTGAGGACTTGAAGGGCTCTCTTCTAGTCATGTCTATCAGTATCTTTGTATCTTCTTTCCTCTTTGGAATGGGGCCTTGGGTCCTTTTCCAGATCTTATCCTTTGCGGTGGTCATTTGCTTATGGTACCTGCTGTATCGGCGACTGGGCTTGTTTGGCCAGAGTATGTTGGCCTTGCTTTTGGCCTTTAGCTATGGTCTTGTGATTGATGGTATCACAGCCTTGATTTATCAAATGCCTTGGTGGACCTATGTGGCAGCGGGAGCAGGCTTCAATCTAGCCCACGCCTGGTCCACAATGCTCTTTTATCCTATTTTGTATTTTATTTTAAGGAGACTTTATCATGAAAAAAATCTTTAGCTTACTTACGCTTGCCTTTGCTCTCTTTTTAGTGGGCTGTAGCAATAGCCAAACAAAAACTGATACCAACTCTAGTTCGGCTGCTTCTTCCGTCAAAAAGGAACTGAAAATCAGCATCAGTATTGCACCAGAAGGTCAGGAGAAGAGCGAGAAAACGGTGGCTGTTGAAGAAGGAAAGACAGTGATGGACGCATTGAAGAAGACCTATAAGGTCGAAGAAAAAGATGGTTTTATCACTTCTATTGATGGTCATGCTCAGGATGAAGCAAAGGGTCTCTACTGGATGTTTAAGGTCAACGGAGAAATGGCTCCTAAGGCAGCCAATCAAATCACTGTCAAGGATGGAGACAAGCTGGAATTCTACCAAGAAGTCTATCAGCAATAAATCTTTTATAAATGGAATCTGATGCTAAGACATTAGATTCTTTTTTGTACCCTCGATACAGTTTTAAAGTGTCGGAAAAATATTTTTATAAAACTTTATAAAAAACTATTGACAAAATAAAAATATAGTTTATAATAAAAATATAGAAAGAATAAATATAAAAAACAATAAAAAGGTGGAATCATGAAAAAGCAAATTGCAATCGTCTTTGGGACCTTTGCTCCCTTGCATCAGGGGCATATCGATTTGATTCAGAAGGCGAAGCGTTCTTATGACAAGGTGCGCGTGGTGGTTTCTGGCTATCAGGGCGACCGTGGCGAGGAAGTAGGCCTATCTTTACAGAAGCGATTCCGCTATACGCGGGAGACTTTCGCAGATGATGAACTAACCCAGGTTTACAAACTGGACGAAACTTCTTTTCCTCGTTACCCTCTGGGTTGGGACAAGTGGCTGCCAGCTTTATTAGATTTGGTGGGTTATGATGCAGAAAGCGAGGAACTGATTTTCTTTGTCGGAGAGGCTGATTATCAGGCGGAGTTGGAAAAGCGAGGCTTCAAAACTTCTTTTGAGGAGCGGCAGTTTGGGATTTCAGCTACCATGATTCGGGAAAATCCTAGTTGTTATTGGAAATATATCGCCCAACCTTTCCGCCGTCACTTTACCAAGAAAGTGCTGATTATGGGCAGCGCCAGCAATGGTAAAACAACCTTGGCCAAAGATTTAGCTCGCTACTATGATGCTCCGGTTAGTCTAGAATATGCTCGGGAATACCAGATTCAGAATAATGTGCGAGACGATGAGCTGACACCTAAGGACTACTATTATCTGCTCCTGGGACAGTACGCTCAGACCTCCCGCTTGATTGATAGCAGCGCCAACCGTGGTCTGGTCGTGGCTGATACAAATTCGCTAGTAACCAAGGCTTACTATGATTATTATCTGAAAGAAAGTCCCGTTCAAGATGAGGAGACAGATACTTTTGACAATCTATTTGCCAGCATCTTATCCAAGGAAAAATGGGATTTGATTCTCTTTGCTGAGCCGGTCGGAGCCTATGTCAACGATGGCTTTCGAGATATGAGCATGGCAGACGAGGCTATCCGCAGTGATTTTTCTAGCTATTTGAAAAAGCTGAAAGAGGAGTGTTTAGCTCATATTCCGACGGTCTATCTGGCTGGCAGTTATTTTGACAATTATCAGGCGGCTAAAGAAGCGATCGACATGATTTATCAAGCAGATTAAAAAAGAAAGTGGTAAAATAGAATGGTAGTAAAAAATCAAAAACTCTCACCTGCAGCTCTCCCCGCAGGACTAAAACAAAAATCTCAAACCTTTGCTCGGAATTTTCAGAATGTCTGTGCAGCAGCTAAAGAACAGGGCTTTAGCAGTATTGCCAAATTGCTCTGGCAGGATTTATTTGGCGGGCGCAGCTTGTCGCAGTGGCTCTACTTGATTGCTCTTTCCAGTCTGCCTTTCATTCTGGAGTTCACCAGTGGGCAGGAGCAGCATGACTGGCTGGGGCTCTTCGCTTCCTGGACAGGCATCGTCTGCGTCATCCTAGTAGCTGAGGGGCGGGCCAGCAATTACCTCTTTGGAGCTGTTAATTCGGCGATTTATCTCATTTTGTCCTTTCAGGCTAGCTTTTATGGAGAAGTGCTGACTACGGTTTACTTCTTTATCATGCAGCCGATTGGTCTCTATACTTGGTTGTCCAACCGAGTCAATGAACAAGATAAGGAAGAACCGTCTCATTTTGAAGCTAAGAAGTTAGATTGGCGTGGCTGGCTTAAATATTTGGCCTTGACTGCTCTGATTTGGATTGGTATGGGCTTTGCCTATAAGAGTATTCACAGTCACCGGCCTTTCCGCGATAGCGTGACAGATGCGACCAATGGCATCGGCCAGCTTCTCATGACTGGTCTCTACCGCGAGCAGTGGATTTTCTGGATCGCGACCAATCTCTTCAGTATCTATCTCTGGTGGGGTAGTAACCTTCACATCCAGGCCATGTACTGGGTCTATACCCTCAATAGTATCGTCGGCTGGTATCAGTGGACAAAGGCAGTGAAGAAAGCTTAGAGCAAGATTTGGAGGATTTTTGATAGAAATGATAGCTTAGGAAAGGAAGAAAAACTCATGACCAAACAGGATATCCCAGCGGGAATGTCAGAAAAAGAGTACTATGAAACTATGGCGGATGAGTCCGCCTTTTTGGCATGGTACAAGACACAGGATTTGCCCAAGTATGAGACACCCAGCGTAACAGCAGATATGGTAGCCTACTGCTTCGTAGAAGGCCAGCTGAAACTCTTGGTTATTAAGCGTAAGGCTCATCCTTACCAGAATAAATATGCCCTGGTCGGAGGTTTTGTGGACAAAGATGAGGATGCCTATCAAGCCTGCATTCGCGAGGTCAAGGAAGAAGTAGACCTCGAGATACCGCTAGAAAAGGTGGAGCAGCTGATGACAGTCTCCACTCCAGGACGTGATCCGCGTGGTTGGGTTATCACCATTGCCCATCTGGTCTATCTGCCGGCAATTGCTATCAACCAAGTCAAGGCTGGTGATGATGCTAAGGAAGTCACCTTTCTTGATGTGGACTTTAAGACAAGGAGTTTTATGGATGGCGAGCGGCTTCTAACAGCAGAGGATTTTGCCTTTGACCACTACCAAATCCTGCTGGAATCTATCAAGCGGATTCAGGGGCGACTGGACTGGAATCCAACTTTTCTCCATCTGCTGGAATCGCCCTTTACCGTCTACGAAGGAACCGAGCTGGTCAATCTCATCTCGCCTAGACGGCCTATCGTCAGCAATAATTTTCTAGTAAAATTTGGAGAATATTTGGAAGAGGCTGGCGTTAAGCGCGTGCCAAAGAAGAAACCAAGAAAAGTTTATAAACTGAAGACAGAAAAATCGGATTAAAAAAAATGATGATATAGTTTACTTGCAGGACAAAAATGTTCTGCTTTTTTTATTTTTATTACGAATATAAAAGTAGCGACATATCTGCTGAAGAAGAGAGGAGACCTAAGTTCTGGATGCTATTTGCTTCAAAATTTTTTGAGAAATTCCATTTATCTAGTTGACATACTTTATTACGAGTGTTACAATAATATTACAAAAAGATTTCCGAATGTTACGAAGGAGAAGAAAAAATGAAAACTAAGACTTATACAAAATTGATGGCTGCTACTGTTCTAGCTTCTAGCTTACTTTTAGGGGCTTGTGGTCACAAAGAAGAAACCAAGACTAGCACAAGTGCTAATAAGACAGTACAAACTTCTTCTAGCTCTAAAGTTACTTCATCTAGCAAAGCTAGCAGCGCTCCAAAAGCCAGCAGCAATGCTTCTTCAAATAAAACAGTAGGGCAAGCAGAACAAGTACAGAAAGCTGTGGAATCCGTTCAACCTTCACAAAACCAAACGCAACAAGGAGTGGATCAGCAAGTTCAAGCTCAACAAAATACACAGGCTCAACCAAGCCAATCTCAACAAGCTCCTAGTCAACAAACTACGCCGACTCAACCAACTAAACCAAATCAAGCAACTCAGCCAGCTCAACCAAGTCAACCAGCTCAAAATCCAGCCACTGATCGTCAGCTTCAAAACAAGCAGGCAGAAACAAATGCTCGCTATAAAGGCGTTTTGAATATGGTGGATGGAAATTTCTCTGCAGCGGCTGGTAGTTGGGCAGATGCAGGAGGTAGTACAGTGACTGTTTCAGCAGGCGGACAATTTAGCGTCAAGTCAGCGAATGGAACTGTCAATACTTACCATGTTGCTTCATATGCCTATACTTTGGATGATGGTCGCTATACAGCTCAGCTGGGTTCTGCTGAGCCATCTGCTCCTAAATTGGGCATCCAAATCACTACTGGCGCTGACGGTAAAGTAGCCAGTGTTCAATTGATCAAATAAGAAAAAAGAAATTTGCAAAAAAGGAGGCACCTTTGTAGATGCTTCCTTTTTTATTTCTTTAATGTTGGAGTTGCAAGAGTTCCTCAATCTCTGCCAATGTGCTGGCCTGTGAAATGGCACCGCGAAGTTTAGCTGCACCAGATGTCCCACGAAGGTAGTGGGGTGCTAGGCCACGAAACTCGCGAACAGCAATGTGTTCACCTTTGAGGTTAATCAAGCGTTTGAGGTGTTCATAAGCAATCTTCATCTTGTCCTCGAAGGTTAAGTCTGGCAGGATTTCACCTGTTTCAAAATAGTGGTTGATTTGGTTAAAGAGGTAGGGATTTCCCATAGCTGCACGGCCAATCATGACAGCGTCAGCACCAACCTCTTCGATACGTTGTTTGGCTTCTTGCGCGCTGCGGATATCACCGTTAGCGATGAAGGGAATCTTGGTCAGGGCTTGGGCTACGTCGTGCAAGGTCTCGAGGTCTGCGTGACCTGTATACATTTGCTCACGGGTACGGCCGTGCATAGCTAAGGCTGAGACGCCAGCGGCTTCAGCTGCCAGAGCATTTTCTACAGCTAGTGAGCTGTCAGACCAGCCAGTCCGCATCTTGACTGTCAGAGGAATATCCAGAACGGACTGGACCTTGTTGATGATTTTATAGATTTTCTCAGGATCCTTGAGCCATTTTGCTCCAGCTTCGTTTTTCACGATTTTGTTAACTGGGCAGCCCATGTTGATATCGACGATATCCGTCTTGGTATTTTCTTGAATAAATTCCGCTGCGCGGGCCAGGCTATCTTCATCACTACCGAAAAGCTGGATAGAAACAGGATTTTCGCCTTCATCGATGTGAAGCATGTGAAGGGTTTTTTCGTTGTTGTATTGGATGCCCTTGTCAGAGACCATTTCCATCACGACCAGGCCTGCTCCCAGCTCTTTGGCAATGGTTCGGAAAGCAGAGTTGGTTACGCCAGCCATAGGCGCCAGAACCGTACGGTTGGGAATTTCAACATTCCCAATCATAAAAGGGGTATTAAGATTTGTCACGAATCAGTTCCTCCAAGTCATTTTGGTCAAAGTGGTAGGCTGTTTGGCAGAATTGACAGATGATTTCAGCCCCGTGGTCTTGATCACGCATTTCTTCTAAGTCAGCCTTTGGCAGGGTAGCCAAGGCATTCAAGAAGCGCTCTTTGCTGCAATCGCACTGGAAGCGAATTTCCTCTTCAGACAGGCGTTTGTAGGGTTCATCTCCATAGATGGCAGCCAGCAGTGCTTCGATATGGTCATCGGATTCTAGCAGTTTTGAGATAGCAGGCATTTCTTGGATCCGCTTCTCAAAGCGAGCAATATCAGCTTCCTTGGCACCAGGCAGAGCCTGTACCAAGAAACCGCCAGCAACCTTGACTTTATCATGCTCATCTAAGAGAACATTGAGGCCAACGGCAGAAGGAGTTTGCTGGCTTTCAGTCAGATAGAAGGCCAGGTCTTCGCCGATTTCACCAGAGATGAGTGGTGTCATAGAATTGTAGGGATTGCCAGTACCGTAGTCCGTGATAACCAAAAATTGACCAGAGCCGACAAAGGGACCAACTATAACTTCGCCAGTGGCTGTCTTTTTAATATCCACACCGGGATTTTGCACATAGCCCTTGACATTGCCCTCGGTATCTGCCACGGTGATGATTGCGCCTAGCGAGCTGCTACCAAGAACCTTGACGGTAATCTTAGTCTGGCCTTTTTCATTAGCCGCCAAAATCTGGCTGGCAATCAGTGTGCGGCCGAGTGCCACGGTAGAACTTGCTTGAGTTTGATGTTTTTCTTGAGCGGTCCGAACCGTCTCTGTGCTATCCAGCACATAAGCACGGAAAGAACCGTTTTCTGAGATAGTTTTAATAATTTTGTCCATACCTTTTATTCTAACATAAAAATAAAAACAAACGTAGCCTTTGTGCTTGTTTTGTCAAAGATTTCTTCTTTACATTGTGCTAGAATCAAGTCAAACAAAAAGGAGAAGATTGATCAATCAGGATTCAAAGGCATCCTCCTACGATCTAGCAGTAGCGGATGCGTTTGATTTGACAAATGTAACTTTTTTGGTTACAATTAAATCATAAATTACGAATGGAATCAAAAAGGAGAGTTTATGATTGAAATTACTTATCTAGATGCAGCTAAGTCAGAACGGAAGATAACTTTCGAGTCTTATGAGGAGTTTGAACTATCACAGCAAGCCTGCCTGATCGGGGTGGCGGATTATCATCCAGTTAAAAAGTTAGTTTATAATGGCCATGATTTGGACTACCATGGGACTTATGGAGATGTGTACTTTTTCCTGATGAAACAGGATTTGAGCCAATATAAGTAAAAAGGAGAACTACAATGGCAAAAGCAATTACAGATGCAACATTTGAACAAGAAACAAAAGACGGTTTGGTCTTGGTAGATTTCTGGGCAACTTGGTGTGGCCCATGTCGTATGCAAGGTCCAATCTTGGATAAATTGTCTGAAGAGCTTTCAGAAGATGTCTTGAAAATCGTCAAAATGGATGTTGATGAAAATCCAAACACAGCTCGTGCCTTTGGAATCATGTCTATCCCAACCCTTCTCTTTAAGAAGGATGGCCAAGTGGTCAAGCAAGTCGCTGGTGTTCACACTGCAGAACAAATCAAGGCGATTGTTGCGGAATTGAGTTAAAAGCAAAGCACTCCCATTCGAAAAGGGAGTGTTTTTTCATAGAAAAAGCCCTGTTCCTCAAACTGAGGACAGGACTCTTTTTGTTTATTATTCTTCTGTGCCAAGGCAGTTTTTAGCAACAAGAGCTGCAAGAACACCACCTACGATTGGGGCAAGGATGAAAATCCATACTTGTTGAAGGGCTGCGCCACCTACCAAGACAGCAGGCGCTAAGCTACGAGCTGGGTTCACTGAAAGTCCAGTGATGTTCAATCCCACAAGGATCATAGCTGTCAAGGACAAACCAATCACCAAACCAGCAATCGCACCATTTCCCTTGCTTTCTGAAGTCACGGTCATGATCACCAAAACAAACAAGAAAGTTGCGATAACTTCAAACAGGAAACCACCAAAGACAGTTACACCACTTGCCAAGGCATTTTCACCAAGACTAGCAGTTGACATGCCTGAGTTCGCCAAGAGGAAGAAGACCGCACCAGACGCAAGGAAAGCTCCAACCACTTGTCCAAGGATATAGTTGACAAGGTCTTTTGATGACAAGCGTTTGTTTACAAACATAGCGATTGAAACAGCTGGATTCAAGTGAGCGCCTGAAACAGTTCCGATTGAGAAAGCTGCGACTACGATTGCCAAACCAAATGCCAAAGCAATTCCAAGGTGTCCAAGACCCTCAACACCATTTCCAAAAACAACAGCTCCTGTTCCGATGAACACAAGCATGAAAGTACCGATTAATTCAGCGACAAATTTTTTCATTTTCTATCTCCTTTTTAAAAAAATCTATGTATTAGTCTATCAAAACAAACAGGTGGATTCAAGAAAAGTGCTCTGAACATATATTTTGGTTGGAATATCCTTTTTTATTATAGGCGATTATAGAGGAAATAGCCTAACTCTCAGTTTTTTTGTTGGAAAATATAGTTTTTAGGTTATAATAGGAAGAAGGTAAATTATAAGGTATGGAAAGGGCGCTGTTTATGCTTGAGTCATTATCGCAGTTTGGCTTTATTTTGATGGTTTTTACACCGTTTATTGCGGTGCCGATTTTCTGTTTCTTTGTGGGCTGGATGATTCCTAGGTCGCAAATAACGGAAAAAAGCATCATGGCTGTATTAAGCTTTGTCCTTTTTTGCTTGGTTTTGATTTCATATTATGCTCCTCAACTGTTGGGAATGTTTTTTTGGGGTCTTATCTGGTTCTTTATTGGCCTCCTACGTGCTAAAAATTATAGTAAGTCACAGTTCTGGATAAGGTGGCTTATATTTAGCGTCTGTTTTACAATCTATATTTTGGTTTATCTATATTTCTTCAAACTTTTTTAAAAATTTAGCTTCCAAGTCTATCTCTAGGAGCAGATTTAATTGAATCATGTAAAAACAGACTGAGACAAAAATGTCTCAGTCTTGTTTTTTTTACTCGCCTAACTCTTCGCTGTAAGCAATAATCTGATCAACTGTGTCGGACAAGAATTGGATGGTGTCGCGGAGTGGTTTATCCGTCGAAATGTCTGCTCCAATAATCATAGCTGACTCAAGCGGCGTTTTGCTGCCGCCAGATTTGAGCAGTTCAAGCCAGTCACGGGCACCATTTTCGTCATTTTTCAGATGTAGGTAGCCAGCGGTAGAGATGACCAAGCCTGCAGAGTAAGTGTAGCTGTACAGCCCCATGTAGTAGTGGGCTTGGCGCATCCAAGTCAGAGCAGCGTCGTCGTCAATCTCAACGGCATCGCCCCAGAATTCTGTCAAGACTTCTTTCATGATAGCGTTGAGTTTGCTTGCCCCGAAAGTTCCGCCTTCTTCGATCAAAGTATAGACCTTGCGTTGGAAGGCAGCTTCCAGCAAGTGAGTGATGAAGTTGTGGAAGTAGGTATCCGTCAGACGGTGAGCCAGGGCAAAGCGTTTCTGGCGAGGATTGTCAAACTGGTGTTCCAGATAATCACTGAGCAGGAGCTCATTAAAGGTAGACGGTGCTTCCACATAGTAGGTGGACATGTGGGCATTGAAATAGCTTTGGTGATTGTCAGAGAAGATAAACTGACCAGAATGACCAATCTCGTGAATCAGAGTGTAGACATCGCTCATACGGCCAGTCCAACTCATGAGAACATAAGGGTGAACTCGATAAGGATCAGCAGCATAGCCTCCAGAGTCCTTTCCTGCATTGGCTGCAAAGTCGACCCAGCGTTCTTCTTTATAGCGGGCGATTTCTTGGCAATACTCTTGTCCAAGTGGCTCGACTGATTTCATGACGAGATCGTAGGCATCATCAATGCTGACTTCAGGATTGAGCTCGCTGTCCAAGTCCAGCTTCCAGTCGGCAAAGGTCATTTTTTCAAGTCCGTTTACCTTAGCGACATGCTTGAGGTATTTCTGGGCTACTGGGGAAAATTCGCTCATAATCAAGTCAATCTGCCGGTCAAACATAGAGCGATTAACTTCTTGCTCAGCTAGCAAATAGTCAAAGACAGAGTCATAGCCCTTCATGTCAGCCAGTAGTTTTTCAGACTTGACCTGAGCCAGATAGGCAGCAGCAGCGGCGTTTTGATGCTGACGAAGCCCTTCAGAGAAAGAGCGGAAAGATTTTTCGCGGATTTCTGCATTTTCGTGGTTTTGGTAGAAATTCTCATAGGTGACAAAGCTGTTTTTGTAAACTTTGCCGTCTACTTCAAAGTCAGCCATAGCAAAGTCGCCGGCCCGCATCTTGGTGTAAATATCCTGTGGACTGTAAAAGACCTCGCCTAGATTTGTCAAGGCTTTTTCGACATCCGCTCCCAGATAGTGGGCTTTTTTGATTTTAGCTTGGCGAATGGCTGAGGTCAAATGGGGCTCTTGGCCTAGTCTCTCTAAGACAGCCTCGTCTGCACCGACCAAGGCGTCGTCAAAGAAGCTGAGTGCGACATTGGCTTCTGTCTCAAATTCCATGGCCGCTTGGGCAATCTGCGCAAAGCTCTCGTCACCAAAGTCAGTGGTCTGTGGCATAAAGCCATAGTTGCCGATGTGGCTGATTTGGATATAAATCTGCTCTAACTCAGCAAATGCCCGTTCAAAATCTTCGAAAGTGCTGAGCTTGCCTTGGTAATCACGGACGAATTTCTGGATGTCCTCTCTGGCCTTCTCAATGGCTCGCAGGAAGTCCTCCTGGTCTTGGTAAAGGGCCGTTAGGTCCCAGAGTTCATTTTCCGGAAATTCAGAACGATGTTTTTGTTCCATAGTCTACTCCTTTTGATTAAATAGCTATATTCAGTATAGCAAAAATTCCTTCAAAATGCCTTGCTTATAGGAAAAAATTAGGGAAATATGATTTCAGATGTCTGCTTATAAAAAAGAAAAATATATTTTCGACACTTTTATGGAAAAAAGCCATTTCCAGTCTTTTTCTTTTGGCTGAAATTGTGGTAAAATAGGGTCTATACGTGCTTGATACAAAGATGAGGATATAATAAGCTACTAAGATCATGAAATTAAAGTCAAAGTGCTAACTGAACACGTCCGATGAGTTGTTTAAAGGTTTAGTATCTTGATCTTTGTAGCCAAGGCGTATGAAAAAAATTGAGCATGTGCTCGGCAAGGAGTCTTTATGACAAAACAAGTTTTTAAAACCGTTTTTGCAGGTCGTGAACTGGTAGTTGAAACCGGTCAGGTTGCAAAGCAGGCAAATGGCAGCGCCGTTGTTCGATATGGAGAAAGTACCGTTTTAACTGCGGCAACCATGTCCAAAAAGATGGCTACTGGGGACTTTTTCCCATTGCAGGTCAACTATGAGGAAAAAATGTATGCGGCTGGGAAGTATCCTGGTGGCTTTAACAAGCGCGAAGGCCGTCCGTCAACAGATGCGACTTTGACTGCCCGCTTGATTGACCGTCCGATTCGCCCTATGTTTGCAGAAGGCTTCCGCAATGAAGTTCAGGTTATCAATACTGTTCTTTCTTATGACGAAGATGCTTCGCCTCAAATGGCCGCTATGTTCGGTAGTTCTCTGGCTCTTTCTATCTCAGATATTCCTTTTAACGGTCCTATCGCAGGAGTTCAGGTTGGCTATGTAGATGGTGAATTCATCATCAACCCGAGTAAGGAACAAAAGGAAGTTTCGCTTTTGGAATTGACAGTTGCTGGTACCAAAGATGCTATCAATATGGTAGAGTCTGGAGCTAAGGAACTGTCTGAAGATATCATGCTGGAAGCTCTTCTCAAAGGGCACGAAGCGGTCAAAGAATTGATTGCCTTCCAAGAAGAAATCGTTGCAGCAGTCGGTAAGGAAAAAGCAGAAGTAGAATTACTGCATGTTGATGAGGAGCTGCAGGCGGAGATTGTCGCAGCCTACAACAGCGATTTGCAAAAGGCTGTTCAGGTAGAAGAAAAGCTGGCGCGTGAAGCCGCAACTCAGGCTGTAAAAGACCAGGTCACAGCAGTTTATGAAGAGAAATATGCGGACCATGAAGAATTCGACCGTATCATGCGTGATGTAGCTGAAATCTTGGAGCAAATGGAGCATGCAGAAGTTCGCCGTTTGATTACCGAAGATAAGATCCGTCCTGATGGCCGTAAGGTTGATGAAATCCGTCCGCTGGATGCGGAAGTGGATTACCTGCCGCGCGTGCATGGTTCAGGTCTTTTTACTCGCGGGCAAACTCAAGCCTTGTCTGTCCTGACCTTGGCACCAATGGGGGAAACGCAAATTGTGGACGGCTTGGATCCAGAATACAAGAAACGCTTCATGCACCACTATAATTTCCCGCAATATTCCGTCGGGGAGACAGGTCGTTATGGGGCTCCTGGCCGTCGTGAAATCGGACACGGTGCTCTTGGGGAGCGTGCCTTGGAGCAAGTCTTGCCAAGCTTGGAAGAATTCCCATACGCAATCCGTCTGGTAGCAGAAGTCTTGGAATCAAATGGTTCTTCTTCTCAAGCCTCTATCTGTGCGGGTACGTTGGCTCTGATGGCAGGTGGTGTGCCGATTAAGGCACCGGTTGCCGGAATTGCCATGGGCTTGATTTCAGATGGCAGCAACTACACGGTTCTGACGGATATTCAAGGTTTGGAAGACCATTTTGGCGATATGGACTTTAAGGTAGCTGGTACTCGTGAAGGGATTACCGCCCTGCAGATGGATATCAAGATTGAAGGAATTACAGCGGAAATCTTGACTGAGGCTCTGGCTCAGGCTAAGAAAGCCCGCTTTGAAATTCTGGACTTGATTGAAGCGACGATTCCGGCTCCACGTCCTGAGTTGGCTCCAACTGCTCCGAAAATCGACACCATCAAGATTGATGTGGACAAGATTAAGATTGTCATCGGAAAAGGCGGGGAAACCATCGATAAGATCATCGCTGAGACCGGTGTTAAGATTGACATTGATGAAGAAGGGAATGTATCGATCTACTCTAGCGACCAAGCGGCCATTAATCGTGCTAAGGAAATCATTGCTGGCTTGGTCCGCGAAGCTAAAGTGGATGAAGTTTACCATGCCAAGGTTGTTCGGATTGAAAAATTCGGTGCCTTTGTCAACCTCTTTGACAAGACCGATGCCCTCGTTCACATTTCTGAAATGGCTTGGACTCGAACCAACAATGTCGAAGACTTGGTGCAAATTGGTGATTTTGTCGATGTTAAGGTCATTAAGATTGATGAAAAAGGCCGTGTAGATGCCTCTATGAAAGCTCTCTTGCCACGTCCGCCTAAGCCAGACAAACCAAAGAGAGACCACGATAAACATCAGGAAAAAGGGCATTTTCATAAGAAACATGAAGAAGCCCCTAAAGCTAAATCAGAAGAATAATGAAAAGGGAGTGATCAGGCTCGATTACCTTACAAATTTCTTTGTGTAGGGCCTACTCCCTTATTTTACCTAATGAAAGGAGAAGAAGATGGGCTGGTGGAAAGAAGCCATTGAGATTGTAAAAGAAAATGATCCAGCTGCTCGTACTTCGCTGGAGGTCATTCTGACTTATCCAGGTGTCAAGGCCTTGGCAGCCCACCGTCTTTCTCATTTCCTCTGGAAGAGAGGTTTTAAGCTACTGGCACGCATGCACAGCCAATTTTGGCGCTTTTGGACTCAGATTGAGATTCATCCAGGTGCTCAGATTGAGTCAGGTGTTTTCATTGACCATGGTGGTGGATTGGTTATCGGTGAAACGGCCATCGTGGAAAAGGGTGCGCTTCTGTATCATGGCGTGACCTTAGGCGGAACTGGTAAGGATACAGGAAAACGGCATCCGACTGTGCGTCGGGGCGCCTTGGTCTCTGCTCATGCTCAAGTCATTGGCCCAGTTGAAATTGGTGAAAATGCCAAAGTTGGAGCTGGAGCAGTTGTTGTGGCCGATGTACCTAGTGATGTAACCGTAGTTGGTATCCCGGCTAAGATCGTGCGTGTTCATGGTCAGAAAGATGAGCCAACCATCCACGAGGTGGAAGAACAGCGAGAATATTATTTGGACAAGCTGGAGCATGCCCGTGAAGCCAGCCACCATTCGTCGGAGCTCTAAGAAAGACTTGTTTTGAACAGTAACAAGACATCTTACGGAGGTCTTGTCAAGGAATAATTTGGCAAACTGTAGCTCAATGGGCTCACTATAAGTGAAGCCGAAAAGATGAGACCAAACTTTGCTGTCAAAGAAAAAGACGAGGATGGCTTTGCTAAAGTCTTAAAGAAAGTGAAGTTATGTTATTAGAGGAATTTGAAGATGTAGCAGCAGTCATTGAGCCAACTGAAAAGCCAGTCCATGACAAGGGTGAGGTATGCGAAACGATCATCCTGTCCTTTAACGGAGAAATTCTGAAACGTTTGATTGAGTCAGAAGATGTCTATCCAGGAGGCTATTTGAAAAGCATAAACGGACAGCATCCATGGTATATTTATGGGCAAGAACCTAGCAAGCTTGCAGTTATGTTGGCTCCGATTGGGGCACCCATGATAGTTGGTCAACTGGAGGAGTTGGCAGCCAGAGGCTTCAAGAATTTCATCATTCTGGGTTCCTGTGGCGTTTTGGATCGCTCAATTGAGGCGGACAAGATTATCCTGCCGGCTGCTGCTTTGCGAGATGAAGGCACTAGCTACCACTATGCCCCACCGGGTGATGAAGTCGCTTATGACGAGTCTCTGTTAGTTAAGCTAGAAGCCATCTTTGACAAGCACGATATTGAGCATATCCGCACCAAGTCCTGGACGACTGATGCCTTTTATCGGGAAACGCCTGATAAGGTCAAGCGTCGCTTAGCTGCTGGGGCTCAAGTGGTGGACATGGAAGCATCGGCGATCATGGCTTGGAGTCAATTTCGCAAGACCAAGGTCTATCAGTTCTTCTACACAGCTGACTATGTGGATCACCATAACAGAATCTGGGATGCCCGCCATGAAGAGCGGACAGCTGATGCCATGACTTTTTTCATTATCGCTTTGACAATAGCAAAGGAACTAGAAAGGTAACTACAAGAATGGCAGTATATTTTTACGGCTGTATCACCATGGATGGCTACTTGGCAGACAGCCAGCACAGGATAGACTGGCTGCATCAACTTGGTTCTGTAGAGGATACAGGCTATGATGACTTCTACAGGCAAATGGATATCACCATCATGGGCAAGCGGACCTTTGAGGAAATCCAAGATTTGCAAGACGTAGAAAGTTTTTATCAAGCTACGGAAAACTATGTCTTTACGCATGATAGGCACCTGCCTGTCAGCAATTACCAGCCAGTAGCTGGGGATGTGGTGGACTTTGTTCACCAGATTGACAAAGGCAAAAATGTCTTTGTAATTGGTGGTAATTCCTTGGTAGGACCGCTCTTGGATGCGGATCTTTTCGACCACCTCATTATTCAGATAGCACCCCTTATCCTAGGAAAGGGGGTTCCCCTCTTTACCCAAGAGGAAGGGCAGCGCTTTTACCAACTGGATAGCCTCAGACAATTTGGCCCTTTTGCAGAGCTGGTTTTCAGCCGAAAAAGTCAGAAATAGAGAAGGGAGTGGACCGCATGATTAAAATTTACGACACCATGTCTCGTGATTTGCGAGAATTTGTCCCAATCGAGGACGGTAAGGTTAAGATGTATGTTTGTGGGCCAACCGTCTACAACTATATTCACGTTGGGAATGCCCGCTCAACAGTAGCTTTTGACACGGTTCGTCGCTATTTTGAGTATCGGGGATTTGAGGTCAACTATATTTCCAATTTTACAGATGTAGATGATAAGATTATCAATCGGGCCAAGGAAGAAGGCATCACACCAAAAGAAGTGGCTGACAAGTATATCGCAGCTTTTCGTGAGGATGTCTCAGCTCTGGGTGTAAAACCTGCGACTCGTCATCCGCGGGTGGTGGAGTTTATGGCTGACATCATCCGTTTTGTTGAGGACTTGGTTGACAAAGGCTACGCCTATGAGTCAGAGGGCGATGTCTACTTCCGCGTCGAAAAGTCTCGTGATTATGCCAAATTAGCCAACAAAACCTTGGCAGACTTGGAGTTGGGTGCTTCTGGTCGGACAGATGATGAGACTGCTCGTAAGGAAAATCCGGTAGATTTTGCTCTCTGGAAGGCGGCTAAGCCGGGCGAGATTTCTTGGGACAGTCCTTGGGGACCTGGTCGTCCGGGTTGGCATATCGAGTGTTCGGTCATGTCGACAGAGATTTTGGGCGATACCATTGATATCCACGGTGGTGGTGCCGACCTTGAGTTTCCTCACCATACTAATGAAATCGCCCAGTCAGAGGCCAAGACTGGTCAGACTTTTTCCAACTACTGGATGCACAATGGCTTTGTCAACATCGACGACGTCAAGATGTCCAAATCTCTAGGCAATTTTATCACTGTCCACGATGCCCTCAAGACCATTGATGGTCAGGTGTTGCGTTTCTTCTTTGCTACCCAGCATTACCGCAAGCCGATTAATTTCACAGAAAAAGCTGTTCATGATGCAGCAACCAATCTCAAGTATTTGAAAAATACCTATGGGCAGTCTTTCACTGGTCAGGCAGACTCTGCTCAGCTTCAGAGTTTTCTGGACAAGTTCACCGCTGCTATGGACGAAGATTTCAATGCTGCTAACGGTATCACGGTTGTCTTCGAGTTAGCCAAGTGGATCAACTCTGGCAATTACACCGCTGAAGTTAAGGCAGCCTTTGCCAAGCTCTTAGAAGTTTTTGGTATCGTCTTTGTAGAAGAAGTCCTGGATGCGGACATTGAGCGCTTGATTGAGGAACGCCAGGCAGCGCGGGCTAATCGGGACTTTGCGACTGCAGACCGTATTCGGGATGAATTGGCCGCTCAGGGCATCAAGCTTTTGGATACTAAGGACGGAGTGAGGTGGACCCGTGACTGATGTCAACCTGATTAACGGTATCGCTCTCGCCTTTGAGGGAGATGCTGTCTACTCCATGTATATCCGGAGGCACCTGATTTTTCAAGGGCTGACCAAGCCAAATCAGCTGCACAGGGAAGCGACCAAGTACGTTTCTGCCAAGGCTCAGGCTAATCTCATCTCTCTCATGCTGGAAGAAGGAATCCTGACGGAGAAGGAAGAGGATATCTACAAGCGCGGTCGCAATGCCAACAGCCACACCAAAGCTAAGAATACGGACATCGTCACCTACCGTATGTCTACTGGCTTTGAGGCAGTCATGGGTTACCTGCATATGACCGAAGCTATTGAGCGACTGGAAGAGCTGATTGACTGGTGTATTCGGAAAATAGAGGCTTCGTCCTGATTTTGAAAGGAAGTAATTTATGAGTGATTTCTTACAATTTGATAATTTTAATTTTAAGTTGGCTATTATTCAGGAGTTGATGTATGAACAAAATGTACTTGAGCCACGATTTGACGTTTATAGTTTTTGTGAATCTGAGAACTTATCAGTAGATCCAGAAGACTTCTATGAGACACCGATTCCTGAAGTAGAGGCTTATTTCGAACAGTTGGAAATACCTAAAGAGTATGCGCAGAATGTGGAAAGCCTCTTCTTTGATGGAGGAAATGAGATCTATGCACAATTGATTCCTTTGTGGGATGGGGAAGATGATCAATTTGATTTGGAATATGTGACTGAAAAAGAACTATCGCAGTTTTCGAATTTGAAAACTATTGACGGAACAATTTTCCCATTTTCTAAAGAAGTACGTGATTTATTCGAATCCAAAGGAATTGAGATTGAAGAGTGACATAAACTAGTAATGCTTTGAAGGTTTCTATTGATTGTCATCTTGTTTATTCTGAGATTAAACTCTTTTATTAACAACCACGAAGGTTTGAGAAACTTATATATCAAAGACGAGTTTTACATAAAGCTCGTTTTTTTGATACTCCTATATAAACAAGCATGCTGTCTCCAGAAAAAAATGGAAGATTTTGTAGGAGAGTGTGTTTGAAACTTTAAATAGATTGTTTGACTACTTTCTAGCTCCCGATCTTGAGATTCCTACCTTCTTCAGCTTCATTTTTGCTAGTAAGATTGGAGAATGGTGTTGATATTTACTGAGATGGTTTTCATCAAGCATTTGGATAAAAAGCAGAAAGTTTAAATTTACGAAAATTTATTTTCAGAAAAGTATTGACATGTTTTCTGAAAAAGAGTAGAATGGCTCATGTTTTAAAGGAGGAACTTATGTTTGCCAAGTTAAAAGGCTTTTTTATTGGACGCCCATTAAAATCTGGAAAAGAGGGAGAAGATGGCCATTTATTGACTAAGATGCAAGCTTTAGCCATGCTCTCCAGTGACGCTTTATCTTCGATTGCTTATGGACCAGAGCAGGTTGTTTTAGTCTTGACTTCTGTTTCTGTTGGTGCCATTTGGTGGTCGCTTCCCATAGGAATTGTCGTATTGATTTTGTTAGCGAGTTTAACGATTTCCTATCGTCAGGTCATTCATGCTTATCCTCAAGGAGGAGGAGCTTATATGGTGACGACAGAAAATCTATCTCCAACGGCAGGTTTGATTGCTGGCGGAAGCTTGCTGGTAGATTACATGTTGACAGTAGCCGTTTCGGTCGCTTCTGGAGCGGACGCAATTACCTCTGCAATTCCCGTCTTACATCCTTACAATCTACATATTTCCATTTTCTTAGTTCTTTTGTTGATGCTAATGAATCTCCGAGGATTAAAAGAATCGGCCACTTCCTTGATGATTCCTGTCTATCTTTTTATTGTCAGCACCTTATTGTTGATTGGTTTTGGTTTTGTGCAAATCCTGACAGGAAATTTAGACTATCACGCAACTGCGCGGATTGGTAGTCCGATTACTGGAGTCAGTTTAATCTTGCTGCTTCGTGCCTTCACCAGCGGCTCTGCTTCCTTGACAGGAGTGGAAGCTATTTCCAATTCGGTCCCTTTTTTCAAGAAACCCAAAGCCCATAATGCCGCAGCTACCCTATCGATTATGGCCTTAATCCTAGGAATCATGTTTGCGGGCATTACCTTCTTGAATTATTGGATTGGCATCGTGCCTGTCAAAGGTGTAACGACCTTGGCTCAGATGGCGCAAGCGATTTTGGGGGCTTCTCCCCTTGGTCGTATCTTGTTCTATGTTTTCCAATTGTCGACTGCTTTGATCTTAGCAGTGGCAGCCAATACAGGCTTCTCAGCCTTTCCTATGCTCTCCTACAATATGGCTAAGAACAAATACATGCCTCATATGTACATGGAAAAAGGAGATCGGCTCAGCTATTCTAATGGTATTTTCACTTTGGCTTTTGGTGCCATTGCTCTTTTGTTCATCTTTAAGGGAAATACAGAACGTTTGATTCCCCTGTACACGATTGGTGTATTCGTACCCTTTGCTCTCTCTCAGACCGGTATGGTTGTCCATTGGAAGAAAAAATATGGAAATAATTTCTTGAAGCATTCGATTGCGAATATCCTTGGTGCGATCATTTGTTACGGGATTGTCCTTATCTTGCTCTTGTTCCGTCTTCAAGATATCTGGCCTTTCTTTCCTATTATCATCGTCTTGACTTGGCTGTTTTTGTCTATCAAGCAGCACTATAATAGAGTCGCTAAACAGTTGAGATTGCATGACCACATTGAGCGTCAGAATTACACTGGTAATACAGTAATTGTTTTGGTCGGGAATGTTACCAGAGTCAGTGTAGGAGCGATGAGCTATGCTCGCAGCATCGGAGATGAAGTTGTGGCAATGCACGTTTCTACAGCAGAAACTGCTGAAAAAGATGCTGAAGTCGCCGAGGAATTTGCTGACTACTTCCCAGATATTCGCTTTGAGACAGTCACGACTAGCTACCGCAATATCATTAGTCCGACAGTTCAGTATGTGATTAAAGTGGCCAAGCGAGCCAAAAAAGAAGGACGAACAGTGACAGTCCTAGTACCTCAGTTTATACCTAAAAAGAGGTGGCAGAATATTCTGCATAACCAGATGAGTTTAAAATTAAAATACTATTTGAAATGGTATGAGGATGTCGTGGTTGCAAGCTATTCTTATCACTTAAAAGAATAAGCGATCGCCTTTACTGAATGAGAAAAAGGAGTTGAAGATTTTTCAACTCCTTTTATTATTTATTGGGAATAGCACAGAGCTAACTTGCTTGTACCTTTTGGTAATTTTGATAAAATTCTACTTTAATCTTAATAAAAGTTTCCAAGTCTCGTAAAAGTTGCAGAAGTGTGGCACGAGTTTCAAATTCTTGCCGAGTCTTAGGAAGTGGGCGCTCGCGAAAAACATCCAAACAGGCTTTGATTTCTTCAACTAGTTCGTGAGCGGGATTTTCTTGACTAAGTTGCTGGGCTGTCTTGGAAAACAAACGGGCTAAAATCAAGCTCTCACTGGCTGCTAATTGGCAATTATTGATATTTCCTGCCATGTCTTCTAAAATGCGATTCTGCGCCTGGCGCATTTCAAAATAATGAATATGGTAGTTGGTCTGATGAAAGAGGTGGTTGGAGTGGTCCAGATAGACCAGTTGTAAGGCTTCTTGAAGGATAGTATCTAGTTCCTTGATTAGAGTTGCATCGTTTCGACCGTCTCCAGCTTTTAAGAAATATTCAAAACGCAGTAGAATTTTCTTCAGTTGCTCTTCAACTTGAATATGATAGTTATCAATATCTCGCTGGTTTGAGACCATATATAAATTAGCTAGGAGAGCGAATCCCGTTCCGATAAAGAAAACAGCCATTTCGTTAGCCAAAAGAGACCAAGAAACAGAATGGGCCAGCAGTAGATGAGTGACCAAAACTGTGCTGGGGGTGATGCCTATTTCCCAGCCAAAGAGATAAGCTAAGGGAACGTAGAGCAGGATATAAATCCCTAAGCTCCAAAGGTTAAATCCTAGAAGGATGAAAGATAAGCTCCCGATGGCTAGTGCTAAAATAGTAGACAAAAGGCGGTTGCGGGCTAGTTTGATCGTGCTTCTGCGGGTGTCAGAAACACTGAGGATAGCAATAATACCGGCTGATATAGCATTGCTTAAACCTAAAAAAGCAGCTAGAGCCGCAGCAAGACATGTTGCAAGAGCTAGTTTGATGGTACGTTGGAGGAGAGGCATAAGCTTCTTTCTATTTCATAAAGTTTTTTCTATTATATCATGATTAGTCGAAGACTTGTGAGGACAAATATGCCAATGTTTAAAAATTGCAGGAAGGTATTGCTCCGTAGATGCTACGATTATGGTAGAATGGCTGGAGTTGAAAAGTCGGATACTCTAGGTGAAATTTTTTTGACTAGACGGCAAATTTATCGTACAATAGAAAGTAGCGAAAAAACGCCTGGCTAAATGCCTGTGTAATCTTAAGGAGAATAACTTTGGAATTAGAAGTATTTGCAGGACAAGAAAAAAGTGAGCTTTCGATGATTGAGGTAGCACGTGCCATCTTAGAATTGCGCGGGCGTGACCATGAAATGTATTTCGATGAGCTTGTCAATGAAATTCAAAATTATCTGGAAAAATCAAATAGCGAAATCCGAGAAGCGCTGCCTCTATTTTATACAGAACTGAATGTAGATGGCAGTTTCATTCCACTTGGTGACAATAAATGGGGTCTTCGTTCTTGGTATGCCATTGACGAAGTCGATGAAGAAATCATCGCTTTGGAAGAAACGGACGAGGAAGATGAGCCTAAGAAACGCAAGAAAAAACGCGTTAATGCCTTTATGGACGGCGACGAAGATGCAATTGATTACAGCGATGATGATCCTGAAGATGAGGACTCATATGAAGAGGATCCAGCTCTTTCATATGACGAAGACAATCCAGATGATGAAAAGAGTGAGGTTGAAGCCTACGATGCTGAAATCAATGAAATAGCTCCAGATGATCTCGGCGAAGAAGTTGAGTTAAATGAAGAAGACGATGAATATTCTGACGATGATCAGGATGTTGAAGACGAAGAATAATATCCAGAAAACAACTGCTTTTTGAAGCAGTTGTTTTTGCGTTCTAACATGTCATAAAAAGTCCCTGAGATGTCATAAATATTTTCGTTGATTACCAGTTAGGGTATAAAATAGACAGGATAGGGACAGGAGGCCTGAGAGAAGAGTTTTTCTTGTAGAATCATATTATCAAAGAAAAAGGAGATAACATGAACTTCAAGGAACGCTATGAGAAAGTGCAGTGGATCGTCCGGCGCTGTGCACGGGATTATTATGTACATTTATGGGAAAACAGTGACTGGGAACAAGAGGGTATGCTGGTTTATCACCAGCTGGAAGAAAGTCATCCAGATATCAGTCAAGATGAAAGCCGCCTCTATCGCTACTTCAAGACAAAATTTCGGAATCATATTCATGACATTCTTCGAAAGCAAGAGAGCCAAAAACGCCGCTTCGATCGTCAATGCTATGAGGAAGTCAGTACCATTAGTCATAGACTGAGCAAGCGCGAACTAGCCTTAGATGATTTAGTCGCTCTTCGAAGTTCGTTAGCAGCCTACACTTCCAAGTTAGACAAAGAACAACTAGAGTTATACCACCGCTTACTAGGCGGCGAACGTTTTAAGGGGCGTAAAAGACTGTTGCGAGAGTTAGAGGAATATTTAATAGACTTTAGCAGCACGGTGATATAGAGAATAAGGGAGAGGGAAGAAGAGGTTACCTTTCCCTTTTAGTTATTGATTTATCAGTGATATTGATTGTGTTAGGAAATAAAATTGAAAAAAAGATAAAAAAATTTCAAAAAAGTGTTGACAAGGTAATGGATAGGTGATATACTGATATAGTTGTCGCTTGAGAGAGCGATAAAGACCTTTGAAAACTGAACAAGACGAACCAATGTGCAGGGCGCTACAACAAATGTTGTAGTACTGAACAAAGAAAAAACAATAAATCTGTCAGTGACAGAAATGAGTGAGAACTCAAACTTTTAATGAGAGTTTGATCCTGGCTCAGGACGAACGCTGGCGGCGTGCCTAATACATGCAAGTAGAACGCTGAAGGAGGAGCTTGCTCTTCTGGATGAGTTGCGAACGGGTGAGTAACGCGTAGGTAACCTGCCTGGTAGCGGGGGATAACTATTGGAAACGATAGCTAATACCGCATAACATTGACTATTGCATGATAGTCAATTGAAAGGTGCAAATGCACCACTACCAGATGGACCTGCGTTGTATTAGCTAGTTGGTGGGGTAACGGCTCACCAAGGCGACGATACATAGCCGACCTGAGAGGGTGATCGGCCACACTGGGACTGAGACACGGCCCAGACTCCTACGGGAGGCAGCAGTAGGGAATCTTCGGCAATGGACGGAAGTCTGACCGAGCAACGCCGCGTGAGTGAAGAAGGTTTTCGGATCGTAAAGCTCTGTTGTAAGAGAAGAACGAGTGTGAGAGTGGAAAGTTCACACTGTGACGGTATCTTACCAGAAAGGGACGGCTAACTACGTGCCAGCAGCCGCGGTAATACGTAGGTCCCGAGCGTTGTCCGGATTTATTGGGCGTAAAGCGAGCGCAGGCGGTTAGATAAGTCTGAAGTTAAAGGCTGTGGCTTAACCATAGTACGCTTTGGAAACTGTTTAACTTGAGTGCAGAAGGGGAGAGTGGAATTCCATGTGTAGCGGTGAAATGCGTAGATATATGGAGGAACACCGGTGGCGAAAGCGGCTCTCTGGTCTGTAACTGACGCTGAGGCTCGAAAGCGTGGGGAGCAAACAGGATTAGATACCCTGGTAGTCCACGCCGTAAACGATGAGTGCTAGGTGTTGGGTCCTTTCCGGGACTCAGTGCCGCAGCTAACGCATTAAGCACTCCGCCTGGGGAGTACGACCGCAAGGTTGAAACTCAAAGGAATTGACGGGGGCCCGCACAAGCGGTGGAGCATGTGGTTTAATTCGAAGCAACGCGAAGAACCTTACCAGGTCTTGACATCCCGGTGCCCGTCCTAGAGATAGGATTTTGCTTCGGCACACCGGTGACAGGTGGTGCATGGTTGTCGTCAGCTCGTGTCGTGAGATGTTGGGTTAAGTCCCGCAACGAGCGCAACCCTTATTGTTAGTTGCCATCATTTAGTTGGGCACTCTAGCGAGACTGCCGGTAATAAACCGGAGGAAGGTGGGGATGACGTCAAATCATCATGCCCCTTATGACCTGGGCTACACACGTGCTACAATGGCTGGTACAACGAGTTGCAAGTCGGTGACGGCAAGCTAATCTCTTAAAGCCAGTCTCAGTTCGGATTGTAGGCTGCAACTCGCCTACATGAAGTCGGAATCGCTAGTAATCGCGGATCAGCACGCCGCGGTGAATACGTTCCCGGGCCTTGTACACACCGCCCGTCACACCACGAGAGTTTGTAACACCCGAAGTCGGTGAGGTAACCTTTTAGGAGCCAGCCGCCTAAGGTGGGATAGATGATTGGGGTGAAGTCGTAACAAGGTAGCCGTATCGGAAGGTGCGGCTGGATCACCTCCTTTCTAAGGAAAAACGGAAGCCATTGGTCGTCATGTTTAGTTTTGAGAGGTCTTGTGGGGCCTTAGCTCAGCTGGGAGAGCGCCTGCTTTGCACGCAGGAGGTCAGCGGTTCGATCCCGCTAGGCTCCATTAGGATAGTGATAACTATTCTAAACTTGTCCATTGAAAATTGAATAACTATATCAAATAGTAACAAGAAAATAAACCGAAACGCTGTGAATATTAATGAGTTTAAGACTGAAAGGTCAAAAATAAGGTTAAGTTAGTAAGGGCGCACGGTGGATGCCTTGGCACTAGGAGCCGATGAAGGACGTGACAAACGACGAAATGCCTCGGGGAGCTGTAAGTAAGCGCAGATCCGGGGATGTCCGAATGGGGGAACCCAACAGGTACTACCTGTTACCCATCTCTG